>NZ_JAXMIH010000023.1:0-358101 GCF_034366625.1 Prosthecobacter sp. | reverse complement strand
GCAGCAGCTTTTTGTAGCCTACATTGCCCGTCTGCTGAAAGCGCGCGATGAGCGAGGGCACGACCCAGGTGTGCGGATGCTGGCCGGTGTAAGAGGAGCGCCAGCCGCCGGTGTAGGGAATGCGGCGCGGTGGCAGACCGAGATCCAGCTCCTCCTTTGTCAGCCAGTACTCCGTCGGCGCGAGCGTCTTCGGATCGGCGAAGAGAATGAAGCCTTTTCCTCCCGGACCCGGATCATGCGCCATCGCGAGGAAGGAGGCGTCGGCGCTTTTCGCCAGCGCGAGCATCCGCTGCCGCAGCGCCTCGGGCATGGCGGGTGCGGCGGCCTCCAGCTCGATGGCGAGCGCCACGGGACTCTGCGAGTAGATGTATTGGGTACGCTTGCCGTTCCGGTCGAAGGCAAAGTCACCCGAGCCGTGCGGGATCGCGCCTGACGTCGGATCGCGACGCGACTCGTAGAAGGTCACCATCTCCTCGACCGCTTGCAGCATCTCAGGATCAGCCTTGTGCTTGTAAGCCGCAGCCCAGGTGGCGATGTAAAAGCCGCCGTGGCGTGGGAAATCCATGCCGCGTCGGCTTGGGGTCTTGCTGGAGATCATCGCGTGTCGCGAGAAAGAGATCGGCTTCTTCGTGTGATCCACCTGATGCCGCCACAGCGCCTGCGCGAAACGCAGACACTGCTCCGGCGCGATGCTGAACGACTTCTCCCAGAAAATCCACGGCCGGTAAAACTCATGGATCTGGTCCGTGTAGGGCCCGGTGGTCGGGTTGCCACCCGGTGCATTGCGCAGCAAGTCCCAGCCGAGATGCTCGCCCCAGCAGTAGAAGCCGTATTTCGGCTCCTGGCAGTTCTTCAAAAAGTAGCCGATCACCCGGTCCGCCTCAGCGGCATACTTTGCCTCGCCCGTCAGCTTCGTGAGCGCATGCAGCACCTGATACAGGTTCAGGTCGTGATGCACGTTGGCGATGTTCTTGAACTCCTGCGGCACCCGAGCCGTCACCAGATTGCCGACCTTCCCCGGCGGAATCTGAAAAGTGTCCCGTGTCAGCACGATGGGAAACAGCGGCGACTTTGGCTCCGGCAACTGCGAGCGGCTTTGGTCGATCATCGCGTCCGCATATCGCCGCACGATGCCGAGGAGATCCGGCTGGTCCGCCGGAGCGGCGGCGAGTCCAGTTCCGCAGACGGAGAGGAAAACAAAAAACAGCATCTGTGATCCGGTGGTACGCATGTTCATGGTGAAGAAGGCTAATCGTAATCAGGCGGACGGTTCTTCATCACCTCGTGAATGCCACAGCATCATCCGTGATGAGAAAATCCTCTCCCCACAGCAGCGGCATTACTTGGTGTTTGTCGAAGGCGGCGCGGTTGCGGCCCTGCATCAGCGGGCCGGTGCGGTTGCCGCCGCCACCGTGCATCATCTCGTATTCGTGCAATGGCAGGCGGAAGAGCGGCTTCATCGTTTTCAGCGCGGCAGACATCGCACGGTCGCCCTGGAACTGACCCAACGACATGCACACGTTTGGTTTGAAACCTTGGGCGATGCCCTGCTTCAGCCATTCAACCGCCGGCACATGATTCTCGCCGCAGGTGATGAAGGTGATGCCGGCCAGCTTGAAGAGATAGCAGATCGTCTCCGAATCACGCTCCGGGTTTTCCGGGTTCGGCACACCGCGACGCTCGGTGCCGATGCCCGTCGGTTCATTGCGCGACATCTGCGAGCCCAGCATCGTGAAGATCTCCACCGGACCCAACTTCTGTACCTTGCCGTACTCCGGCACCGTGAGTTTGTCGGCAAAGTCCTTCCAGATCGTCTTGAGCTGCGCCGGGCAGATCATCGGTTTGCCAGCGGCAGTCATGCTCCGGGCCAACGAGTAGTCCGAGTGATCGTGATGCCGGTGCGTGATGAGGTACACATCCACCAGCTTCGCCAGCCGCTCGCGCTGATCCGGCCGCCAGTAGAAGCCGCTGCCGTATTCATCGCGCGTCTCCGGCTCGCCCCCGTTGTTGATCGGCCCCTGGGAAAACTCCACCGCCACCGTGCCCTGCGCCGTCTTGAAGACATAGGACGACGAGTAGAACTTGAAGGCATGAACGCCCGACGTGACCCGCGTCCGCTCCAGTTTGTCGAGGCCGATGTCCATGCGCTTGAGGTAAAACTCATGCACCGGTTTCAACTGACGCTTGCTCAGGATCGTCCAGCCCTTCTGGATCTGCACCGTGATGTGCTTGTCCAGCGACGCCGTGATCGCCGCCCGCTGATCGCCAAACTCCCAGCGCGGCGGATACGCCTCCATCGCCCGCCCGATCTCATCCAGCGTCATCGAGTCCGAAACCGGAACCGTCTGCGCGTGGCAAAGGCTGACAGCAGACACGAGCAGGGCGATGGAACGGAGCGTGATGTCATTCATGGTGACACGGGCGGCTTGGCCTGTTGAGGTTCCACTTTGGGCTTTTTCTTGTTCTTTTTCTTCTTCGGCGTCGCGGCGGGTGTGACGTGCTGGCCGGAGGCGGGATCGAGTTTGGCGAGGACGGCCTGCAAACGCAGACGTGCGGCAGAAGCAGCTTCGCTTTGACCGTCGGCGGTCACGGGTTTCTCGACGAATGGCGCATCGCTCATGTCGAACAACTCACCTTGGTGAGTCAGTTTCCAGCCCTGCTCGCGGACATACCACTCGGGCGCGGTGTTGTGCTCCACATAGACCCACTCACTCGGGCTGCCTTTCTCTCCGCGCAGTTGTGGCGCGAAGCTGCGGCCATCGAAGATCACATCGGCGGGCAGTGGAGCGCCGCCGAGTTCGGCAAACGTGGGCAGCAGGTCCGTGAAGTCCACGAGATCCGGCAGCACACGATTTTCCGAGATGGTGCCTTTCCAGTTCGCGATGAGCGGCACGCGGCTGCCGCCTTCCTGCATGCTGGCCTTCATGCCGTTGATCAGACGACCGCCGATGGTGCCTTTCTCGTGCCCATACTTGGCCGTGCCATTGTCGCCGGCGAAGACAATCAGCGTCCGCTCCCGCAGACCCAGCCGGTCCAATGCGGCGACCAGTTTGCCAAGCTCCTTGTCCATATACGCCACGTTGTCCTCATAGAGCGCGTCTGGATCCGTAGTGTCGGCCTTGCTGTCCGGCGTGCGCACGATGGGATTGTGAATCAGGTGTGTGGGATAGTAGAAGAAGAACGGCTGCTCGCGATGACGCTGAAAAAAGTCCACGGCGAACTCCAGGCACACGTCAGGATAAAAGATGGGCTTCTCTGTCTTCACTTCCTGACCATTCTTCGTGTACGTCGTCTCCCAGAAATAACCGCTCGCCTCAGGATCGGTCAGGTACTCGTCAAAACCCCAGTCGCCCGGCGTGTCCGCCATCTGCCGCCACTTGCCCGCCATGCCGGTAGCATATCCCGCCTGTTTGAGCAGCTTCGCGACGGACGGCTCGGTCTTGAAGGAGGGCTTATTGCCCGTGCGAAAGCCGTAGCGCCCCGTCATCAATGCGCAGCGTGACGGATTGCACGTCGGCATCGAGTAACCTTGTTCAAAGCGCAGACCCGACTTCGCGAGCGCGTCGATGTTCGGTGTCTTCCCTTTGAAGCAGTCCGAGCCGTAGCAGCCCACGCCGTTGATCCCATAGTCGTCGGCCAGGACGAAGACGATGTTGGGCGGCGGCGTGGCTGCAAAAGATGCTGCGCCTCCGGGACCGAACAACGAGAGGAAGAGAGCGCGGATGAGGATGAATTTCATGGAGGCACGTCTGGGTCAGAAGGCGCAGACCCGCCGTGCCGCCAGAAACGCCGGGATGCACGGCGGCTTTCATCGCGCCTTCATCCATTCCAGGCGCAATTCAACTTCATGGAGGGCAAAGCTTCCGCTTTGCCGAAGTCGGCAGCGCCGGAACGCTGCCCTCCGTGTGCCTGCTACTGCGCCAGAAATTCGTCGAGCGCCGCCTTGGTGATGCGGTACTGCGTGCCGATCTTCTTCGCCTTGATCTGACCGCCTTCGATGCTGGAAATGACATCTGCTTCGGTGACACCGAGTGTTTGCGCAACCTGGGCGGGCGTCAGGATATCGACGGCGGGAGCCGTAGCACCGGGAAGCGGCGGCGGTGTGGCCGCACCGGCGGCGGGATTCACATTGAACGCGCCCTGCGCCATCATCTGCTGCGCCATGCCAAAGCCCATCGCGATCTCCGCGGCGGCTCCGGCGGGTCCGCCGCCGCCTTTGGCCATGCCTTCGGCCATCTGGAACTTCACGTAGTCGTTCAGATTGCCGACGGCGCTCATGCTGCTGCGCTTGTCGATAGCAGCCTCGACTTCCGGCGGCACGCTGGCGTTTTCGAGCACGAAGCTGCTGATCTCGATGCCGTACTTGCCCTGCGTGATCGGATTGATGATCGGCAGCAGCGCCTCGCCAAGCTCGGAGTAGCGCGTCGCGAGATCGAGCACCGGCACCTTGGCGGTGGCGAGCGCGTCCGAAAACACGCTGATGATGCGGCTGCGCATCGTGTCGGCAAACTCATCAAGGCGGAAGTGATGGTCCGAACCGGCCACCTCTTTGAGGAAGAGCTTCACATCCGTGATCCTGAAATCGAAGGTGCCGAAGGCCCGCACGCGCACAATGCCGAAATCGGTGTCGCGCATCATGATGGGGTTGCTCGTGCCCCACTTGTTGCCGGTGAACAGGCGGGTGTTGACGAAATACACGTCCGCCTTGAAGGGCGACTCAAAGCCGTACTTCCAGCCCTTGAGCGTGGAGAGGATCGGGATGTTGTCCGTGACAAGGTCATGCTTGCCGGGGCCGAAGGTGTCGCCGAACTCGCCGAGATAAACAAACTGCGCCACCTGCGACTCGCGCACGATGAGCTGGGCGCCACGCTTGATTTCCTTGTCCTCGTCCGGGAAGCGCCAGGAGAGCGTGTCGCGTGAATCATCCGTCCACTGAATGATTTCCAGAAACTGTCCTTTGAGGTAATCCATCAGGCCCATAGTCGTGAAGAGGTGTGTGTTTGGTTTTTTTCGAGGCGGGCGGAGTGTAGAGAAAGGCTTTCGCTTTGGCGAGTGCAATTCTCGACAAGGCTTTGTAAGGCTGCTCTCAGCCGCATGGCCAGCATTGCCGTTTGATTCCTTCATGTGCTGGCTAACATCTCCGCCTCGTATGTCACTTGCCGACCAACTCCAAGCCGCCGCCAATTCCGGGCAACTCCTCGCCGTCAGCCACGACAACATCCGCGCCCTGCTCGCGGCCAGCGACAATCCGCTGTACCGCGCCAGCATCGAGGAACTCGCCGCCGCAGGCCAGTGGGCGGAGCTCAACGACCGCTTCTTCCAGGCGCTGAAGTTCGGTACCGGCGGCCTGCGCGGCCGCACAATCGGCAAAATCGTCACGAAGGCCGAACGCGGCAGTGCTCCCGAGGACCAGCGCCCGGAACAGCCCTGCGTCGGCACCAACGCGATGAACTTCTACAACGTGAGCCGCGCCACCCGCGGCCTCGTGACGTACATCAAGAACTACCGCGCCAATGCAAAGCTCACCGGCAAGCCGAGCGTCGTCTTCGCTCACGACACACGCCATTTCTCGCCCGAGTTCGCGAAGTTCTGCGCCAAGATCGCGATGGATCATGGGGCCAATGTTTATCTGTTCGACGGCTGCCGCGCCACGCCGGAAATGTCCTTCGCCGTGCGCCAGCTTCGCGCCGACGCAGGCGTAATGCTCACCGCCTCGCACAACCCGGCGCATGATAACGGCTACAAGGTGAACTTCAACGACGGTGCCGGCATCGTCGAACCGCACGCCACCGGCATCATCAAGGAAGTGAACGCCATCAAGGGTGAGGAATACGTTTCCCTGCCCGAAGCCCAGCGCGGCAAGCTCACCATGCTCGGCAACGAGATGGATCAGAAGTACCTCGCCCGCGTCGAAACGATGATGCTGCAGCCCGAACTCCTGCAAAAAGAGGAGGCCAAGAAGCTCAAGATCGTCTTCACCGCGCTGCATGGCGCCGGCGGTGTTTTGGTGCCTGTGCTGCTCAAAAAACTCGGCTTCAACTTCCTCACCGTGCCTGAGCAGGATGTGCTCGACGGTCGCTTCCCCACGGTGAAATCACCCAACCCGGAAAACGCACCGGCTTTGAAGATGGCCGTCGATCTCGCCAACAAGGAAGGCGCGGACATCGTCATCGGCACCGATCCTGACTGCGACCGCATGGGCGTCGGCGTGCGCGATGCCAAAGGCGAGATGGTTTTGCTCACCGGCAATCAAGTCGGGTCGCTCATGGGCTGGTATCGACTCAAGACGATGTTTGAGCTCGGCATCCTCAACGAATCGAACAAGAAGAATGCCGTCTTCCTCAAAACCTATGTCACCAGCCCGATGCAGGACGCCATCGCCGCAAAATTCGACATCGGCTGCGTGAACACGCTCACCGGCTTCAAATGGATCAGCTCGAAGCTCGCGAAATACGAGGCCGCGCTGCCCAACGACATCTTGAACCGCTATCGCGACCTCAACGCCGCCGACAGCCGCGCAGCGCGCCTCAAGCACAGCAAGTTCCTCGTCTTTGGTGGTGAGGAAAGCTACGGCTACATGGGCGATGACTTCAGCCGCGACAAAGACGGCAACGGTGCCGTGGTCATGTTCGCCGAACTCGCCGCCTACGCCGCCAGCCGCGGCCTCACCGTGGTCGGCCTGCTTGATGAGGTTTATTGCGAGATTGGTTATTTCCTCGAAGTGAACCAGAGCAAGGTCTTCGAAGGTGCCAGCGGTGCTGCGCAAATCGCCAAACTGGCCGACAGCTACGGCTCCAATCCGCCGAAGGATGTCGATGGCTCCGCCGTCATCAACGTGCGCGATTTCCGCAAGGACGAGATCAAGGACGAGGAAGGTGACATCGTCTCGAAGGAAAAAATGCTCTTTGTCGATCTCGCCGACGGACGCAGCTTCGCCGTACGTCCTTCCGGCACCGAGCCGAAGATCAAATACTACATGTTTGGCCGCAGCATTCCCGCCGCCGGCCAGAAGCTCAGCAGCGATGAACTCAACGCTGCGAAGGTCAAAGTCACCGAGGGTCTCGTCAACATGTGGACCTGGCTGGAGAAGGACATCGACGCCCGGCTTGACTCATAGGCCACCGGCATCCCCACAGCCTCTGACGTACAAACGAGGCACCTGCAATGCGGCTGAACAATCTTCAGCCGCATTCGTCTATCATCCCATTGAGGCCCAGACCCGTAACTTATCTGTAGGAAAATGCGGCTTGAAAAAGCCAGAAATTTAAGAACTGTTAACTACTATGAACTCTCGAACCACTCACATGAGCCTGAGCACTTCCTTTTGGCTGGGTTTGTGTGCCGCGATTGGCCTCGCTTCATCTCTTCAGGCCCAGAGCCAGCAGCGTTACTACCCGCAGACGCCACCAAGTGGTTATACGCAGCCGCAATACAGCCAGCCTGCCCCGCCGCCCGGTTACCAGCAGCCAGCTCCCGGCTACGGCTACCCGCAGCAACCGCAGAGGCAGTATGAAAGTCCCATCGAGTTCCTGCCCAAGTTCGGCAAGCGCATGAGCGAAGTGGTGCGCCGTCTTTTTTATGGGCAGGATCCCACCGGCTGGGATAATCCTCCTCCCGGCTACGGCCAGAACGGTGGCTACAGTTTGGATGCCAGTCCGCGTCAACAGACAGCGCCAAACTATCCCCAGCAGCCGCCTCCCGGTTACTCCCCGCAGCCTCAGCAGCCCGGCTATCAATATCCACAGCAGCCGCAGGGGCAGACCCAGCCACGCTACAATTATCCGCCGCAGCCAGCGAATCCGCCTCGCACACAGCAACCGACGGCACCTCCAGCCAAGGGTGCAACACCTGCTCCGACCACACAGGGAAAATCAAATACACGCACCTACTCACCGCCCAAGGTGAATGATTCGCCCTCTAAGACGCAGAGCACTCCTCGCGTGAAAGAACCAGCGCAGGAACCACCACCGCCCACGACAACCACCCGTCGTTCCGAGTCCACACCCAAAGAACCACCCACCACAGCCTCCAGCGGAGGATCCGGATCATTTTTGAAGGGCAAGAAGACCTCGAAACCGGGTCGTGTGATCAGCCCTTATCCGCCTTACAAGGAACTCGACATCACCGGCCTCGAAAGCGGCTCGCTGGCGCTTGATCCGACCACCCAGAAAGTATTCGAGGTGCCCTGATCGGATTCCAAACAAGCTTTGTGCTTTCAAGGAGGCCCCGGTAGATGCCGGGGCCTCTCCTTTTATGCCAGCGATGCATCTATTTCTAAATTCAAAAAGAAATCCGCCGCTGGCCTGATGTTTGCTTGATAAGGGAGGGTGGCAGCGCTTGGCTGCCACCCAACCATTCATGGCCGACCACGGACTCCAGCAGATTCAGTCTCAAAAGCTCTCTATCGGGCCGCAGATGCAGCAGAGCTTGCAGATTCTGCAGGCACCGACGCTGGAACTCCGGCAGATCATCCAGCAGGAGATCGAGATCAATCCCGTGCTCGAACTCGAAGCACCCGAGACCTCGATTCAGGACGCCATTCCCGATGACCCCGATGATCGCAGCGTCGATGACACCGACATCGACGCCCTCACGCGCATGGACGATGAATGGCGCGAATACTGGCAGCAAAGCCGGCAGCAGACCACTGCCCGCCGCAGCGATGACCAGGAGCGCTGGCAGTTCTTGATGGATTCCATCGTCGCTCCCACCACCCTGCAGGAGCATCTGCTTTCACAACTTCACACCTCGGATGCAAAGCCTGCTATTGCTCCACACGTCGAATTTCTCATCGGCAATCTGGACGACCGCGGTTTCCTCAACACGCGGATCGACGACCTGAGCCTTCAGCACGCCATTCCCATCGACGGCCTACGCACCGCCAAGAAACTCCTGCAGAGCTTTGATCCTGTGGGCGTCGGTTCAGAGGATTTGCGCGAGTGCCTGCTGGTGCAGTTGGAGCGCCTTGGAAAAAAACAAAGCCTCGCCTGGCGCCTCGTCGATCAATACATCGACGACCTTGCCAACAAGCGTTACCCGATCCTCGCGCGCAAACTCGGTGTGCCGTTGGAACAAATCTCACGCGCGGCGGACTTCATCAGCACGCTCGACCCACGTCCGGCGCAGCGCTTCGCCATCTCATCGAACAACTACGTCACGCCTGACGTCGTCGTCGAGCGCCAGGGCGGCGAGTGGGTGGCGGTGATGACGAATGACGACCTGCCGCACCTGCGCATTAGCAACACTTACAAGGACCTGCTCAGCCAACCCGGCAACAACGGTGAAGTCCGCAACTACGTGCGCGACAAGATCCGCAGCGGCAAGTTTCTCATCCGCTCAATTCACCAGCGCCAGCAGACGATCCACCGCATCGCCACACAGATCGTCAAATACCAGCGCGAATTCCTCGAAAAGGGCACCAGCTTCCAGCGCCCGCTGAACATGGCCACGGTGGCTGATGAGGTCGGCGTTCACGAAACGACCGTCAGCCGCGCCATCTCCGGCAAATACATTGCCACGCCGCATGGCGTCTTCGACCTGAAGTTCTTCTTCTCACACGGCGTGAAGACCGAGTCCGGCGACGATTTGAGCAACACCAGCGTCAAAAATGCCATCGCCGAACTCATCAAGACCGAGCCAAAGCACAAGCCGCTCAGCGACGACAAACTTGGCAAACTGCTCGACAAACAGGGCATCAAAGTTGCCCGCCGTACCGTGGCAAAGTATCGCGAAGCGCTCAACATCCTGCCCAGCCACCTGCGCAAATCATTTTCGTAAACTACACCGGTCCAATCAAAGGCTCTCCTGCCGATACGCCGCAGGTGAGGCGTTGCGATACTGCCTCAGCATGCGGCTGAAGTAATACCGGTTCACCAAGCCGCAGGTCTCGGCGATGGCCTCGATGCTGTCCTCTGTGTGGCGTAGGAGGCGGCAGGCTTCGTCGAGGCGATAGTCGAGCAGTACTCGCATTGGCGGCTGCTGGATCTCTTGTTGAAACAAGTGGTTCAAATTCCGCACGCTCAGCCCGGCGTGGCGGGCGATTTGATCGGCGGTGAGTTTGAGGCCGAGATGTTGGCTCATGAATTCCATCGCCTTCACCACACGGGTATCGAGCCTCTGCTGCTCCCACACACGGGCGGGCAGTTTTTTGACCACCTCGGCCACGAGTTGGATGGACACCCACGGAAAGCGCGTACAGCCGGGTTTCGCGCCGAGTTTGATCAACTCCTTGAGCAAACTGCGTTGCGACGGAGTAATGAGAAAAGCGTAGATGCCTGGCGCAACGCGGTCTGCGAGCGGACCGAGATTGAAGTGCGAGTACCACTTGCTGAAAGGACGCAGCGTCGTCGTGCTGAAGGTGGTGCGTGGCGGGATCAGATACACGGTGCCAGGTTTCAGTGCCGTACTCGTGCCGTCGATCTCCACCACGCCTCCCTCCTGCATCGGCCAGTAGAGCCGCCAATAAGGATCGTTCAGCCGGCGCAGTTCCCACTGTTGAAGCTCGATTTTGCGTGTGGTGAGGATGTCCACCGTCACTCCAGGCAGGGCGACGCTGCGGTGGCCCTGTACGCGATGCGCGGACCCGGCGGGCACCACGCTGAGGATGGAGTTCTGGTCTGGCATGGCCGGATTGCTGAATCTGACACAAGTCTGGCGGGCGCGGACATGGACGGCAAGCAGGATGTTTGCCATGATCGTCACCTCTGCTAAATCCGACACTCACACCCACTCAGCACTCAAACCACCATGGCCGACATCACCACCAGCGCAGCAGACAAGAAGGAAAAGGAATACTTCACCAGCATCCCACAAGAAGCGCCGGGCTTCTTCCTCAAGGGTGCCCACCAGTATGACTGGGGCCTCAAAAACCGCCTCAGCCGCGTCTTCAATCCCAAGGACGGACGCACCGTCATGCTGGCCTTTGATCATGGTTACTTCCAGGGTCCGACGACTGGCCTGGAACGTGTCGATCAGACGATTCTCCCGCTCGAACCGTATGCAGACTGCCTCATGCTCACGCGTGGCATCCAGCGCAGCGTGATTCCTGCCTCGACGACGAAAGCCATCGCCCTGCGTGCTTCCGGTGGCACCTCGATGATCAGCCCTATGGAAGAATGGGAAGGCGAAATCGATGGTAAGAAGGCCAAATTCGGCCGCCCGGGCTTTGAGCCGCTCTCCAATGAAAGCACTGCGCTCAACATCGAAGAAGCGATCCGCCTCAACGCGAGCATTCTGGCCGTGCAGGTCTTCATTGGCGGCGCGTATGAGCGTCAGTCGTTGAAGAACCTCACCGATCTCGTCGATGCGGCCAGCCGCTATGGCATCGGCGTCATGGGCGTGACCGCCGTGGGCCGTGCGATGGCACGCACACCGCAGTATTTCCGTCTCGCGACGCGCATCATGGCGGAACTCGGCGCGAACGTGGTGAAGTGCTATTACACCGACACCGAATTCGACACCGTCACCTCCTGCTGCCCGGTGCCGATCGTCATCGCGGGTGGTAAGAAGCTCCCGGAACTCGAAGCATTGACGATGTGCTACAACGCCATCCAGCAAGGCGCGAATGGTGTCGATATGGGCCGCAACATCTTCCAGAGCGATGCGCCGATCAGCATGATGCAGGCCGTGCGCGGCGTGGTGCATGAAGGACTGACGCCTGCACAGGGCTTCCAGATGTACAACGATCTCAAGGCCAAAGGCACCAAGTAATCGCCACCATGGAACTCAAACCCAACCAAGTGCGTCTCATGATGCTGAAGGTCGCGGACGCGATCATTGAGGCTGAGCCGATGCTTTCCCAAGCCGATCGTGATCTCGGCGACGGCGATCATGGTCTCGGTATGAAACGCGGCATGGAGGCTGTGAAAGCTCAGCTTGAGCCCATGGAGCCCAGCAGCGTGGAGCAAGTCTTCGTCACCACCGGCACTGCCATGATGACGAGCATGGGTGGTGCCTCAGGAGCCATTTTTGGCACCGTTTTTCGTGCTGGCGGCAAAGCTCTCGCCGGACGTGACGCTTTCGATTCCGAAGGCCTCGCGCTCCTGCTCGAAGCCGCGCTCGAAGGCGTGATGAAACGCGGTGGCGCCAAGCCCGGCGACAAAACGATGATCGACGCCGTGGCTCCCGCCGCCGCGAAAGCTCGTGAATCCATCGCGCTGTCACTGACGGATGCTCTCAAAGCCGTCGCTCAAGCCGCGGCCGATGGCACGGAGGCCAGCAAGGCCATGATCGCTCAATTCGGTCGCGCCAAAACCCTCGGCGAAGCCTGCCTCGGCTTTCCGGATGCCGGCGCGTGCTCCGTGACGATCATGCTGAGCACGATGCGCGACTATGTAACGGCATAGTTTTGGGCCACGCCGCCTACTTCGACTTCAAGCCGGCCGTGTTCACCGCGATCACGCGATACTCGTGCTTCTTGCCCGCTTCGGCCTTCGTGTCGGTGAAAGTCATCTTCACGAGTGGATTCGTGGGCGTGTCGCTGTATTGCAGACCTTGGAAAATCGGGCGGCCAAAGGGGTTCGCTGGCTTCTCGGGCACCGTGGCGATCTGCTGCCCGTCGCGTTCGATGACGAAGTGAGCGAGGCCGCTTTCGAGATCGGCATCGGCTTCCCAAGTCAGTTCGTTGCCTTTGATTTGGAGATTCGTCGGCGCAGGCGGCGGTGTGGTGTCGGGCAACGCCGTGTCTTTGACATAGTGCGCCCATGCTTTGGCGATGGCCTCGTTCGGCAGCCACATGGCTTTTTGTTTGTCACCATCAAACTTGGCCACAGCAACCGCTTCCGCGCCGAGCAACGGAGCGAGCCATGCTCCATCGGTGGGCATGGCATTGAGCGGACCGCCGCTGTCTTTCGACAAACGAACGCTGAGACACGCATCAAGCCAAGCGATGGCCATGTAACGTTGATTGCCGCACTCATGCGCGGTGAGCGGATCGACGGCCACGCCGATAAGTCCGCCTTTGCCGCGCACCGTGGTGAAGAAATACTCATTCGCAGGCCAGACCCCGGCGAAGCGGCCTTCCTTGACCGTGACGCCTTCTTTCGTGCCCGGATTGCACATCATCGGCACGCTGAGCGCGGCATCAGGAATGGTGTGTGTCTTGATCGTCGAGCGTGAAGGATTCTCCTTCAGTAAAGGAACACCCGAGCGCAGCCACGCCGCCGCGATACGCTCAGGATGCGTCAGAACCATGCCGCCGGCCCAATGTCCGCCACCGCTGTGGCCCCACAGAGCCCATGGCACTTTCGACAGCTCTGGATGGCCGCTTTTCGCGCCGAGATCGACGAGGCACTTCTGAAATGCCGCGCTGGAACCATTGCGCGGGTCGCACCACATCTGGCAGTCAGCTTTCTCCGGCTGCTCATACGAGGGAGAGAGCAGCGCGCAGTCATGCTTCTTTGCCAAAGCCTGCCAGTGCAGGTCAAAGGCACCCGTGAGGCCCGATTTACATGATCCTTCGCCACAGCCGTGCTGATGCACGATCACGCCACGCACGGCCTTCACGCCGGGCGGAACCCAGATCGTGTAATTCACCGGGAAGATCAGTTCGCCCGGCTTCGTCGATGCTTCGTAGCGCACACGATAATGAGGTGCCTCGGCAGGCGGAAAGACATCGTAAGGTGCGTTTTGGGCGCACAGTGAACCGGCAAGGGCGAGAAAGAGGAGGGCAAAAGGTCGCATGGTGGAGATGAAGAGGTGAAGCGGAGATAGAACGAGCGGAAGTCATCATTCAAATCAGGCGAAGTTCATTTTGCATCCGTCCGCCGTGTAGTTTCGCACCTTGCCAGATCCGACACAGCTTTTGCTGGCATGTTTTGAGAGAGCGCCGCGTTTAACCACGCGACCAACCATGAAACGTCTCCTTCTTCTCTCACTTCTCCTGCCATCCTTTGCTGTCGCTCAGGACGGCTTTAAACCTCTCTTCAACGGCAAAGACCTCACCGGCTGGGATGGCAATCCGGAGCTGTGGAAGGTGGAGAATGGCGAGATCGTCGGCACCACCACTGGACCGGAGCAGTTGGCATATAACCAGTTTCTCATCTGGCGCGGCGGCGTGGTGAAGAACTTCGAGCTGAAGGCCAAAATCAAGCAAGCGGGCAACAACACCGGCATCCAGTATCGCAGCAAAGAACTGCCGGAGAACGGCAAGTGGTCCGTCGGCGGCTATCAGTGTGATATTCATCCGGCGCATCCAAACAACGCGATGGTCTATGAGGAGCGCGGCCGCGGCATCATCTGTCAAAACGGCCAGGGCGTGGTCATCGACCCCGAGGGCAAGCGCTGGCTTGCCTCCGAGCATGAACCGGTGAAGGTCGATATCGCTGAGTGGCACGAGTACACCGTCATCGCGCAGGGTAATCACCTCATTCATAAGATTGACGGCCAGGTGACCATCGACCTGCTCGACTTCGAACTGGCGAAACGTTCGCTGGAAGGCCTGCTTGCCTTCCAGATTCATCGCGGCCCGGCGATGAAGGTTCAAATCAAGGACGTGATGCTCAAAGAACTGCCGGAAGGTGGTGTGGTGTCGTTTGAGAAATCCGCGATCCCCAGCGACGCGCAGATCATTGAGGCGAAAGCGCCGGGAAAAGGCAAGGCGAAGGCTCCCGCAGCTCCCAAAGCCCCCGCGAAGGGCAAAGGCGCCGATAAAGCCAAAAAGAAGGCCAACCGCCCGCAAGCCGTCGGACCTGCCATCGGCGCGAACGTAGCAACGCCGGTCTCGAACATCAAAACACTGCCCGATTTCAAGGTGGCGCTGCTTTACAGCGTGCCAGGCGGCGAACAGGGCTCGTGGGTAAACCTCTGCACCGATGACAAAGGCCGCATCTACGCCAGCGATCAATACGGCGGCCTCTATCGCTTCAACGCACCCGCCGCAGGCCAGCCTCTGAAAGCCGCCGACATCGAAAAAGTCGCCGCTGACATCCGTGGCGTGAACGGCATGCTGTTCGCCTTTGGCGCGCTCTACCTCGGCGTGAACGACTACGAGAAAAAAGTTCCCAACGGCCTCTACCGCGTCACCGACAGCAACAACGACGACATGCCGGACAAAGTGGAGATGCTGCGCGAGTTCGACGCGGGCAGCGATCACGGGGTGCATGCCATTTTGAAGACACCGGACGGCAAAGGCCTCTACCTCATCAGTGGCAACAACGCCGTGCTCAAGGAAGGCCCGAAGGCCGGCACGCCAGACAGCTCGCCGGTGGCGAAGCTCTGGGGCGATGACCATCTGCTGCCGCGCATGCCTGATGGTCGCGGCCACAACCGCCACGTCATGGCTCCCGGCGGCATCGTCTATCGCTTCACGCCGGATGGAAAGACCTTCGAGATCTTCGCCAGCGGCTTCCGCAACATCTTCGACGGCGGCGTGAACCGCGATGGCGAGTTGTTCGTCTATGACGCGGACATGGAGTATGACTTCAACACCTCCTGGTATCGCCCCACCCGCGTGAATCACGTCGTCAGCGGCGGCGAATACGGCTGGCGCAACGGCGCAGGCAAGTATCCCGAGTTCTACTTCGACAACCTGCCCGCCACACTGAACATCGGCCCCGGCTCGCCCACCGGCACCACCTTTGGCTACGGCGCGAAGTTCCCCGCGAAATACCAGGAGGCCTTCTACGCGCTCGACTGGAGCTGGGGCAAAATCTACGCCGTGCATCTGAAGCCCAACGGCAGCACCTACACCGCCACGAAGGAAGAATTCGTCACCGGCGGCCCCCTGCCGGTCAGCGATGCGATCATCGGCAAAGACGGCGCGATGTATTTCACGATTGGTGGGCGTCGTGTGCAGAGCGGGCTGTATCGTGTGAGTTATGTGGGGAAAGAGAGCACGGAGCCAGCTAAGCCTTCGGTAGCTGAACTGGCAGCCACTCCGCGCGGCCGAGAGATTCGGAGACGTGTCCTCGAGGCCTTCCACGGCAAACAAGACTCCAAAGCCGTCTCCACTGCCTGGCCGCATCTCAGCAGCCCCGACCGCTACATCCGCGCCGCAGCCCGCACCGCACTGGAGCATCAACCCGTCACCGAATGGGAAGCTAAAGCGCTCGTTGAAACCAACGTCACCGCCCAACTCGAAGCCCTGCTCGCCCTCACGCGTGCCACCGGCGTGTGCCCCACGCATCGCGCCGCTGATCACGTCGTGAACAACGCCATGCGCGACAAGCTTTGGGCCGCGCTGCTCAAGCACGACTTCACCCAGCTCACGCCCGAGCAACGTCTCGCCTACGTTCGCCTCACGGAGATCGTTTTGCATCGC
Organism: Prosthecobacter sp.; assembly: GCF_034366625.1. Lineage (NCBI taxonomy): Bacteria > Pseudomonadati > Verrucomicrobiota > Verrucomicrobiia > Verrucomicrobiales > Verrucomicrobiaceae > Prosthecobacter > Prosthecobacter sp. The sequence continues at coordinate 341,843 of NZ_JAXMIH010000023.1, read as the reverse complement.
TTCGGCAATCCCGACGACGCCACCGTCGCCGCAATCATCGCCAAGCTCGATCCCGCGTATCCGGCGGACAACTTTGAGCTCAACTGGCTGCTCACCGAAACGCTCGCCTACCTGCAAGCGCCGAACACCGCCGCCAAAGGCATGGCCCTCATCGCCGCTGCTGAAAGCCAGGAGCCGCAGGTCGAATACGCCCGCAGCCTCCGCTTCCTCAAGACCGGCTGGACGCCTGAACTGCGCAAGCAGCAGCTCGAGTTCTTCCTCAAAGCCGCGAACTACAAAGGTGGCAGCAGCTTCGCCATCTTCATCGACTTCATCCGCAAAGACAGCCTCGCCACCTTCACGCCGGACGAGTCTGCGCAGTTCGCCGAACTCATCGCCAAGAAGCCCGAGGTGAAATCCGCCATCGAAAACGTCGGCGCCATGTTCGTGGGCCGCACACCGACGATGTGGACGCTTGATGAGCTCAGCGCCGCCGCCAAGACCGGCATGAAAGGCCGCAGTTATGACAACGGCCGCAAGATGTTCAGCGCCGCCGCCTGCTACACCTGCCACCGCTTCGGCAACGCCGGCGGCATGACCGGCCCCGATTTGACCGGCGCTGGCGGACGCTACAGCCCGCATGACCTGCTCGATCAAATCATCAACCCCAGCAACGTCATCAACGAGCAGTTCGCCCCCATCGTTGTCACCAAAAACGACGGCAGCATCATGACCGGCGTCGTCGTGAACCTCAGCGGCGACGGCGTCACCCTGAACACCGACCTCACCGATCCCAATCAGCGCGTGAACGTCGATCGCAAAGAAGTGAAGAGCATCGAACTCAGCAAAGTCTCCCCCATGCCCCCGATGCTGCTCGCCATGCTCAAGAAAGACGAAATCCTCGACCTCCTCGCCTACGTCCTCAGCGGCGGAAACAAGGAGCACGCCATGTTTGGGAAATGAGTAAACTCACAGAGCGCGGCTCACCGCCTTCTGAATGTCCGCCTTCACCTTGGCCCAAGTCGTGTTGATCAGGGTGTTCGGCGTTTCCGTGTCCTCGGCGTCCTCGAAGTAGATCATGCTGCGCAGCGGGATCATCGGGTCGTGATTGGGAAACTTCAGCTTGTAGCAGCGCATGACTTCGTCGAGGCCCAATTCTTCGAGCAGGGTGTGAAGGTCGTAGAAGTCCTTTTTCGCCCCGCGATTGCTGATGGCCCCGAGCTTCATCGCAACCACATCCGGCAGGCTCATCATCCTCACGCCCTCGATTGTTTCAAAAGGGTGAAGCAGCGGGTAAGGATAGGTCACAAAGTCCACTTTCACGTCCTCGACGAAGGCCATCATGCCGTTGCCGTTGTCGTTCGTGAGTTGAAAAGATGGGAAATCCGCCTCCAGAGCCGCCGATACGATCTTGTTGTCGAACTTCTCCGGTCGGAAGAAATCGAGGTCCACCGACATGCGGTGTCCGAAGCGCAGCGCCAGCGACGTGCCGCCAACCAAGGCAAAGCCCTCCGTGCCCGCATGCGCACAAAGCCTCTTCAGTAAATCCAGGGTGCCGGGGGGAACGGCCTCGCGGTGCAGCATCGGAAGTCCTCCTTTCTCAAATCCAGCGCCAGGCATAGCAACGCGATGTTTTGCGGGCTGATGCTGCGGAGCTGAGTGACCACGCTGCGCAGACGTTCATCACCATAATGGCGGCGGATGGCTTTCCAGCCCTCCAGTGCTCCCACCACCAGCACCCGGTCGATGATCTGCTTGGCGTGAATTTCTGTGTCGAGGTTGGCCGGATTTACATCCCAAAACCACGACGCAGGCAAGCCGAGCGGCGTTTTGGCGCAGCCTTGAGGTGGGGTTGAGGTCTTCATGCGGCTTGATGCTACCGCTTCGATGCCAAAGCTCAACTCTCCTCTGCCAGAACTCCCATTCCTCATCGTTTCCACGCACCTCATGAAACGCCTCGCCCTTTTCCTCTTCGCCCTCTGCTCTACGCTCTTTGCGGCACAGCCCGACTCCGCCAAGGCTCCGACGGACAAGCCCAACATCCTCGTCATCATTGCCGACGACCTTGGCTACGCGGACATCGGCGTGCATTGCGGGAAGGAGGTACCGACGCCGAATATCGACGCGCTGGCGGCCTCGGGGGTGCGATGTACGAATGGGTATGTGACCGCGCCGTATTGCAGCCCGTCGCGGGCGGGGTTTCTCACAGGGAAGTCGCAGACGCGGTTCGGGCATGAGTTCAATCCGCATGTCGGCGACGAGGCGAAGCTCGGGCTGCCGCTCGATCAGCGCACGATTGCCAATGTGCTGCACGATGCCGGTTACGCCACGGCACTCGTCGGCAAGTGGCACCAGGGCTTCGACGCGGCGCATCATCCGCAGTCGCGTGGGTTCGATGAGTTCTTTGGCTTCCTCGTCGGCGGGCACAACTTCTTGCTCCACAAGGACGCCGAGCCGGAGTTCGGCTCCGCGCATTCGCATGACATGATCTATCGCGGTCGCGAGGTGCAGCACCTGGATGGCTACACGACCGATCTCTTCACGGACGAGGCGCTCGGCTTCATGAATCGCAACGCCGCGAAGCCTTGGTTCCTCTACCTCGCCTACAACGCCGTCCATACGCCACTGGAGATCGCCGAGAAGCTCAAGAGCCGCATCCCGGCCCCCGTCACGGATGAAAACAGGCGCGGTTACCTCTCGCTGCTGCTTGGGCTGGATGATGCGATTGGCCGAGTGATGGCCGAAGTGAAGGCGAAGCACCCGAACACGCTCGTATTCTTCTTCAGCGACAACGGTGGCAGCGGAAGGAAGCCCTTCTTCGCCTATAACACCGGCATCAACACGCCCCTGCGCGGCGACAAAGGCCAGACGCTCGAAGGTGGCATCCGCGTGCCGTTTTTCGTGAGCTGGCCCGGCCAACTGCCCGCAGGCAAGACCTACGACTACCCGGTCAGCGCCATGGACGTTCTGCCGACCGCCTGTGCCATCGCCAATGCGAAGCAACCCGACGGCATCGAAGGCGTGAACCTCCTCCCGCATCTCATCGGCGAAAAAGCCGCCGCGCCGCATGAAACGCTCGCGTGGCGTTTCGGCCCGCAGAAGGCCATCCGTCGCGGCAACTGGAAACTCGTTGATGTCCGCGACATGGAGGCGAAAACACAGTCGGGATGGCAGCTTTATGATTTGAGCACCGACATCGGCGAAACCAAAAACCTCGCTGTCGAGAAGCCGGAACTCGTCGCCGCTCTTTCAAAAGCCTGGGAGGACTGGAACTCGAAAAACATGGCTCCGCAGTGGCACGGCAGCCCAAATGAAGATCCCACCGCGCCCGCAAAGCCTGCCGCGAAGGCCAGGCAAAAGAAGAAGTGAGCATCACTCACACAAACCGCCGTGCGATCTGCATGTAGAACGCCTGCGCCGCCTCCACCTCGGCGCATTCGACGTATTCTACGGCGGCATGAGCTTGATCGATGCTGCCGGGGCCGAACAAGACCGTGGGGATGCCCAAACGTGAGAACTTGCTCGCATCGCTGCCAAACGGCACGCCGTTGACACCATCCTCGCGGTTCATCTCGCGCAGCACGTCACGGGAGAGTTGAACCAGCGGGGCATTGGCATCGGTTTGAAACGACCAGTCCTGCAGCATCGGCTTTTCCATGTCCGCGATCACGTCGGGATGTTGTTTCATCAGTGCGTCAAGCATCGACTGATAATGCGCGAGCACCGTTTCAACTTCCTCACCGGGCAGCAGACGACGGTCAATCTCGATCACGGCCTGGTCTGGCACGAAATTCACCTGCACACCGCCTTGGATGACGCCCACGTTGCAGGTGGCGGGTCCGAGCAGCGGATGTTGCGCCTGCTGCATGCGCTCGTGATCCTCGTTCAGCGCCAAAACGATGCGCGACATGGCCGTGATCGCATTGATGCCGAGATGCGGCTTCGCACTGTGCGCAGCCTTGCCCCTCGTGCGAATTCGCCAACGCAGAACGCCTTTGCTGGCGATCACACATTTGAACTCCGTCGGCTCTGCGACCACGGCGGCATCCGCTTTGAGGCCTTCACACAATTTGACCACGCCACGAAACGAAAACTCCTCGTCCACCACGGCGGCAAGCCAGATCTCGCACGGCGGCAGTTCGCCGCTCGCATGAATGTCCGCCACCGCGTGCATCATCGCGGCCAGACCGGCCTTGTCATCGACGGAGCCGCGCCCGTGAAGTTTCCCATCACGAATGACCGGGTCGAAGGGGTCAATCGTCATGCCTTTGATCGAAACCGTGTCTGTATGCGCCTCAAAGACGATCCGCCGTGACGGGTCACGGCCAGGAATACGGGCGATGACGTTGTTGCGGCCCGGAAACACCTCCTGCTCCCACACTTCGATGCCGCGCTGCTCAAAAAACTGCCGCACATACGCCGCCACCTCTTTTTCGCCGGGACCGCCGTCGTACGAGCTGTTGATGCTGTTGATACGCACGAGTTCGGCCAGGGTCTGGAGCACGGGAGACATGCCCGAGCGTAGCCACATCGTCCCTCACGGCAAGAATCCGCATCAAAAGGGCGTTGTTTGACCACCCCAGAATGACCAAGGCATCATCCATGCGCTGCTTGACCATGCTTTGCCTCACCACCGGCATTGCAGGCGCCGCCGCGCCGACGGATGCCGAGAAGACCGCCTTCTTCGAGAAAACCATCCGCCCCCTCCTCATCAACCGCTGCTACGAGTGCCACTCCGTCGAGTCCGGCAAAAGCAAAGGCGGCCTGCGACTCGATTCACGCGACGCCGTGCTCAAAGGCGGCGACAACGGCCCCGCGCTCATCGCGGGCAACCCTGAAAAAAGCCGCATCATCGAATCTGTCCGCTATCACAATCAGGATCTCCAAATGCCTCCCAAGGGCGCCATGCCCGCCGCAGAAGTGAAGGCGCTCGAAGAATGGGTCAAAATGGGCGCTCCTGATCCGCGCGAAGCCGTCGCGGATGCCAAGCATGCGGCCCCGCGCGTGATCGACATCGCCGCAGGCAGCAAGCACTGGGCCTTCCGCCCGATTGCGAAACCTAAAGTACCCAGCGTGAAGGCGGAGAATCCGATTGATGCCTTCATCATTGAAAAACTCACCGAGAAAAGTCTCACGCTCGCCGCACCTGCGGACAAACGCACGCTCATCCGCCGTGCCACGTTCGATCTGACCGGCCTGCCGCCCACACCAGACGAAGTGGAGGCCTTCCTGGCCGACAAGTCGCCGGATGCCTTCGCGAAGGTCGTGGACCGCCTGCTGCGCTCACCGCATTACGGTGAGAAATGGGGCCGCCACTGGCTGGATGTCGCGCGTTACTCGGACTCGAATGGTCTCGATGAAAACATCGCCCTCGGCACCGCATGGCGTTATCGCGACTACGTGGTGAAGTCGATCAATGCGGACAAACCCTTCGACCAGTTCCTCACCGAGCAGCTTGCTGGCGACCTCCTCGAATCGAAAGACATCCCGGCGCGCCATGAGCGCATCACCGCCACGGCCTTTCTCAACCTCGGCGCGAAAGTGCTCGCCGAGCCGGACAAGGACAAGCTCGCCATGGATGTCGTCGATGAGCAGATCGACGTCATGGGCCGCGCCTTCATGGGCCTCACGCTTGGCTGCGTGCGCTGCCATGATCACAAATTCGATCCCATCCCGCAGGACGACTATTACGCGCTCGCCGCCATCTTCAAAAGCACGCAGAGCTTCAGCGTGGATCGCATCGGTGCCTTGAGCACCGCGTACGAATCGCCCATGGGATCGCTCGATGACTTCGCGGCGGTGAAATCGTCCGAACGCATCCTCAAACAGCAAAAGGAAGCCGTCACCAAGGCCGAAGCGGCGGCAACCAAGGCGCTGCGTGATGAAGTGCGCGGCAAGGCCGCAGATTACCTCATGGCCGCATCTGAACTGCCCGTGGCTCCCACCTTGAGCCAGGTGAAACCTGTGGCGGACAAACATGGCCTGCGTGCGCATGTGCTGCTGAACTGCCGCGTCTATCTCGCCGCCAATGAATCGAATGCTTTCTTCACACCGTGGCAGGACGCGGTCAAAGCCACAGGCAGTGCCCAAAGTCTCCGTCCTTACTTCGTCGCCATCTTCAATGCTGCCGCACAGATCAAAGTTGGCCCCAAGGACAAGGCGGATGACTCCCTGCTCCATCAGGCTCGTGCCGAACTGGACAAAACCGCCGGTTTTCTCGCCCTGCCGCCTGAACCGATCATTCTTTATCCCAAAGAGATCGCCGACAAGGTGCGCGCCTTGCAAGACACCATGATGACCACGGAGAGCAATCTCCCTGACCTGCCCACAACGCTGGCGGTGTCCGAGTCGCCCAAGATTCTCAAAGAACTGCCCATCCACATCCGTGGCAATCATCTCGCGCTCGGAAAGCCGATCCCACGCGGCTTCGTCCAGGTCGTTCAAGCCTCGCAAAAATCGAAACCGCAGTTCCCCAGCGATCACAGCGGACGCCTCGAACTCGCCCGCTGGCTCGCCAGCCCGGAACACCCGCTCACCTCGCGTGTCATCGCCAACCGCATCTGGACCTGGCATTTCAATCAAGGCATCGTCGCCACGACGGACAACTTCGGTCTCCTTGGCCTGAAGCCCACGCAGCCCGAACTGCTCGACTGGCTGGCACGCTGGTTCACCACCAACGGCTGGAGCTTCAAGGACATGCATCGCCTCATCATGAGTTCGCGCACCTATCAGCAGAGTTCGACCGTCCCGGCACAAGCCGCACTCGCCGATCCTGAAAATCGCCTCCTCAATCACTTCCCCGTGCGCCGTCTCGAAGCCGAGGAAGTCCGCGATGCACTGCTGCATGTCGCGGGCAGCATCGACACCACCATCGGTGGCAAAACCATCCCGCGGCGCAATCGCGAGTTCGTCTTCAACCACACCTCCAAAGATTTCACCACCTACGGCAGCACCCGCCGCGCGCTCTACCTGCCCATCATCCGCAACAACCTCTACGATCTGTTTCAGCAGTTCGATTACCCCGATCCCTCGACCTCCACCGGCCTGCGCAACAGCACCGTCGTCTCACCCCAGGCGCTGCTGCTCATGAACAGCGATCTCGCCAATGACGCCGCGCAAACTTTCGTGAAACGCCTGTTTGCAACGTCCCCCGACAAAGAACAGCGCCTCCGCGCCGCCTACCGCATCGCCTTTGCCCGCGAAGCCACCGACGACGACCTGCGTCGTGCCGAGAACTATCTCACCGCCAGCAATGCCGCCCTCAATTCCAGCCAGCAGGACTCCGACAAGCGCGAGCAGCAAACCTGGGCGCAGCTCTGCCAGGCGCTGATGATGAGCAACGAGTTCATCTACCTCCGCTGAATCGCGGCTATTGAATTGGCACAAAGCCGAAATTGAATTCGTGGGAAGTCGTCGCATGCTTCGTCTCAGGTATCGGAATCATTCCTTCACCCGCCGCCGTGGACCCCAAGCTCATCAACCGCGAAATCCTGCTCTCCTTCTGGAAGGTGCATGTGCTGCATCATGCCGCCGAGGGCGAGGTGATCGGCCAGTGGATGCTCAAGGAGCTGGCGCACCACGGCTACGATGTCAGCCCCGGCACGCTCTACCCGCTGCTCAAGCGCATGGAGACCAACGGCTGGCTCACCTCCACCGTCGATCCGGCGCGTGGCCCCAAGGCTCCTCGCGCCTACAAAATCACCAAAGACGGCCGTGCGGTGCTGAAAATCGTGCAGAAGCAGCTTCGGGAGCTTGGCGTGGAAGTCAGCAAGCACTGAGCTGCCGCATGAGCCTCATGCCATAGTGCCACGGGGGCAGGTCGATCACTTTGCTTTCGCAAACCAGGCGGCCTGTCTGCCCGGCCCAACCGATGATTTGTTCGGGACGCGGACGGATGTCGAGGGACGGCCCGCGCGGCGTGGCGAGATCATGCCGCCAGTGAATGATGAGCACGCTGCCACCGGGACGCACGACACGCGCCGCCTCGCTCAGCAGCGCCACGGGCTGCTCGCAGTGCAGGATGTTGAAAAGCAGCGCGGCATCCTGCGAGGCATCGGGCAGGCCAAAGCCGTCCTTCATCACATCGCGCAGTTCACAGCGGAGATTCGAGATGTCTTCCTCGGCGGCGCGTTCAGCCGTGCGGCGCACCATGTCAGGCTCGATGTCCACCGTGGTCAGTGTGCCGGTGATGCGCCGGGCCACGGGCAGTGAAAAAGTGCCGTAACCGCAGCCCAGTTCCACCACATCGCGCAGCGTGCCGTCCACGCCAAGACGGTCGAGGATGAGCGGCACATCGAGCAAGGTTTCCCAATAGGCCTCCTCGGGCATTCCGCTGTCGCGCATTTTCATGATGGGCATTCTTTGGCGCAGACGCGTGGGATGAGCAAAGTTCTTCGCGGTGAAGATTAGCGGCTGCTTTCTGGAATATTTGGGAATAAAAATCCGCTTGCTGCATCGTGCCATGACGGCCCTTGCGCACCCCTTACACGATTCGCTTTCGCTTTTCCAATCTCATGTCCCTGCCGCAAACGACTGCCAGCCACACTTCTGCCGAGTCCGCAACGCGTGACCGCTATGCCGCTGCCGCCAAGGCCTCTGAAGCAGCGCTGTGCTGCCCGGTGAACTACGATCCGCAGTATTTGAAGATCATTCCCGCCGAGGTGATCGAGAAGGACTACGGCTGCGGTGATCCGTCGAAGCATCTGCATCCGGGCGAAACGGTGCTCGATCTGGGCAGTGGCACGGGAAAGATCTGTTTCATCGCCTCGCAGGTCGTGGGACCGAAAGGGCGCGTCATCGGCGTGGACATGACAGACGACATGCTGGAGGTCGCCCGGCGCAACGCCCCCATCGTGGCTGAGCGTGTGGGCTACGCAAATGTCGAGTTTCGCAAAGGCCGCATCCAGGACTTGGCGCTGGATTTGGAGATTCTCGATGCCGAGTTGAAGAAGCATCCCATCACCGATGCTGCGTCCTACCTCGCAGCCGATGACCTCGCCGCTGATCTGCGCGTGAAGCATCCGCTGGTGGCCGATGAATCGGTGGATGTGGTCGTTTCCAACTGCGTGCTGAACCTCGTCGATGCCCGCATGAAGCGGCAGCTCTTTGATGAAATCTTCCGCGTGCTGAAAAAGGGCGGGCGGGCGGTCATCTCCGACATCGTGAGCGATGAGGACGTGCCGGAGGACATGCAGCGCGATCCCATCCTGTGGAGCGGCTGCATCAGCGGCGCTTACACCGAGGAAGGCTTCCTCAAGGCCTTTGCTGACGCCGGCTTCCATGGCATCGAGCTTCTGAAGCACGACGAAATGCCGTGGCAGACGGTGGAGGGCATTGAGTTTCGCAGCGTGACCGTGCAGGCCTGGAAGGGCAAGCAGGGGCCGTGCTTCGAGCGGAATCAGGCCGTGATTTACAAAGGCCCCTTCCTCAAGGTGCTCGACGACGACGGCCACGCGCTGGAGCGCGGCAAACGCTACGCCGTGTGCGACAAAACGTTCCAGCTCTACCAGCAAACGCCGTATCGCGACCACTTCGCTTTCATCGAGCCGCGTGTGCCTATTCCTCTGGAGCAGGCGCAGCCCTTCGATTGCACCAGCATGAGACTCCGGCATCCCAAGGAGACCAAAGGCCAGGACTACAACGCCACCACCGAGGCTGCGAACTGCCGCGAAGGCGGCGAAGGCACGAGCTGCTGCTGACACCGACATGAACCGCTTCATCGAACAGCTCCAACGGCACCGCGTCCCGTTCACGCGCGGTGCTTTTCAGACGCTGCAAATCAACGTGGGCCGCAAGTGCAACCAGACCTGCACTCATTGCCATGTCGATGCGGGGCCGCAACGCACGGAGATGATGGATGAGGAAACGGCGCGCAAGGTCGGCGCATGGATCATCGAGCATCGGCCTGCCATCGTGGACATCACGGGTGGCGCGCCGGAGCTGAGCGAGCACTTCCGCTATTTCGTGAAAACAGCACGATCCATCGGTGCGCATGTGATTGACCGCAACAACCTCACGATCATCGAGACGAAATCCCACGCCTATCTGCCGGAGTTTCTCGCGCAGCACGAGGTCGAAGTGGTGGCATCATTGCCGTGCTACTTGGAGGAGAATGTGGACGCGCAGCGCGGTGGCGGCGTCTTTGAGAAAAGTCTCAGAGCCCTGCGCAAGCTCAACGCTGTCGGTTACGGCACCAACCTGCCGCTGACGCTGGTTTACAATCCCCTCGGCCCGAAACTGCCGCCGGATCAGGTGGAGCTGGAAGCGGACTACAAGCACGAGCTGAAGCAGCGTTACGGCATTGTCTTCACGCGGTTGTTCACGATCACGAACCAGCCCATCGCGCGTTTCGCCGCTGATCTGCGGGCGCACGGCCAGTGGGATGCCTATCTCGATCTCCTCGCGAACAGTTTTAATCCCGCCACGGTCGCGAGCCTGATGTGCCGCACCACGATCAACATCGGCTGGCGCGGCGAGGTCTTCGATTGCGACTTCAATCAGATGCTCGGCATGCAGCTCCGCAACTGCAAGGATCTCTTTCTGTGGGAGGTGACGCCCCAGAGCCTCGGCGACCATCCCATCCGCACGGGTAATCATTGCCTCGCCTGCACGGCGGGCGCGGGGAGCAGTTGCGGCGGGGCGCTGGATGCCTCAGCTTCCTGACGTATTGATTCACATGACAAAGCTCACCGCCATCCTCGCCAGCATCATCACCGCCCTCGGTGTGCCGAGTGACTGGCACAGCCTGAGCTTCCGCAGCATCCCGCCCGTTCAGTCAAAGGTGCAGAAGGACAAGATCACGCTCAAAGTGGACGCCTCTGCCGGTGGCCTCGTGCGCCGCCTGCCAGCAGGCACTCGTGTGAAGCGGTTCATCATCACCGGCAGTGTCACCGGCCAGTTGAAGGTGGATGAGAAGCGTCTGTGGGAGAAAGGCAACGACGATGCCTATCTGCGCGTGGGCCTCATCGCCGAGGGCGGGCGCTCGCTCACCATGCTGGAACGTCTCGTCGCTCCAGCGTGGATTTGCACCCTGGATGACGTGCTCTGCGCGGATGGGCGCGCGCCTTCAGCCATCCGCAATCACCTGCTGGTGCCGCACGCCGCCTGGATCGGCAAACAACGCGCCAATCCGAACATGAAGCAGCTCGTCGATCACATGGTCGCCATACCCGGCGCGGACGGGCGCTTCACCATGACCGTGGATCTTCCGCAGCCCATGAATGTGCTCGGCCTCTGGCTCATGGCGGATGGCGATGACAGCGGCTCCAAGTTTGAAGTGGTCATTGATTCGATCCAACTGGAGTCGCCATGAACCTCGCGGATCTGAAGCCATACCTTGCCTTCGGCCTGCTGGCGCTGCTGCTGCTGTGGGAGACGGTCGCGCCCTTTCTCGTCTTTCCAGAAGGACGGGCACGGCTGGTGCATGGCCTGCGCAATGTGCTGCTCGGCGTGGGCAATGGCTTGTTCACCGCGTTCGCGTTTGCCGGGATCTGGTGGTTCACGGCGGAGACCTCGGCAAAGCACGGCATCGGCCTGCTGCACTGGCTTTCGTGGTCTGCGGTGACGGAGGGCATCCTCGCCGTGCTCCTGCTCGATCTGTGGACCTACGCCTGGCACCGGCTGAATCATCGTCTGACGTTCCTGTGGCGTTTTCATCGCGTGCATCACTCCGATCCGCACATGGATGTCACCACGGCGAACCGCTTCCACCTTGGCGAGATCGTGCTCTCCTCCGTGCTGCGCATCCCGCTGATTTTCCTGCTCGGCATCCAGCTCGAACAGCTCGCGATTTACGAGATGCTGATGTTTGCCGTGGTGCAGTTTCATCACGCCAATATCAGCCTTGGCAGCCGGGGCGACCGCGTGCTGAGCTGGTTCATCGTCACGCCTTTCATGCACAAGGTGCATCACTCGCGCTATCAGCCGGAGACAGACTCCAATTACGCCTCATTCCTGTCCGTGTGGGATCGCCTGTTTCGCAGCTTCCGTCGCAGCGACGATCCCGCGAGCCTGCGCCTGGGTCTGGATGAGTTTAGCGATGCACGCAGTCAGACGCTCGCCGGGATGCTGGCAACGCCGCTGGCATCGAAGCCCCGCCCGCACGACAGCCCGTGAAGAAGACCTCCAAGCTGACCCTCCGCATCATGGTCGTGCTCGCCTTTGTGGTGGCAGTTGTGCTCTTCGATCTGGGCGCGTGGCTGGAGGTCGCCATCGCCCGCGTGGAGACCCTCGGACCGTGGGGACCGGTGGTATTCATCGTGGTCTATGTCATCGCCACGGTTTTGATGCTGCCCGGCTCTGCCCTTGGCCTGGCCGCCGGAGCGCTCTTCGGCGTGGTTTATGGCACAGGCATCGTTTCCATCGCCTCCACGTTGGGTGCGGCGCTGGCATTTCTCGTCGGACGCTTCCTGGCCCGCGACGCCATCGCCGCGCGCATGGCGGGGAATCCGGCCTTCGCCGCGCTGGACCGTGCGCTCACCGACGACGGCTGGAAGATCGTGGCGCTGGCGCGCCTCTCGCCAGTGTTTCCCTACACGCTGCTGAACTACGCCTTTGGTCTCACGAAGGTGCGCTTCACTCATTACGTCCTCGTATCATGGATCGCCATGCTGCCCGGCACGGTGCTTTACGTCTATCTCGGCTCTCTGGCCCGCGTGGGTGGCAGAGGCTCGGAAAAGACGCCAGCAGAATGGGCCATGTATGCCGTGGGGCTTCTGGCCACCGTGCTTGTCACTGTCATCATCACGCGCATGACGCGCCGGGCCATCCGCGAGGCTGGCCTGGCCCGTGAATCAGCGGAACACACACCGCCGACCTCCTGAGTCTCATGCCGTACGACGCGCTCATCGTTTTCACCCGGCTGCCACAGCCCGGCAAGGCCAAGACGAGGCTCATCCCCATGCTCGGAGCGGAAGGCGCGGCGGATTTGCAGCGGCGCATGACCTTGCAGACGGTGGGTCGCGCCTGGGCCGCCTGCGCCGCCAGCGGCACCCGCCTGATCATCGCGCATGAAGGCGGCACAGGGAGTGAGATGTGCGACTGGATCGGACCACTCTGTTTTCATGAGCAGACTCAGGGCGATCTCGGTGCCCGCTTGACTCATGCCATGATGATGGCTCATGCGCAGGGCGCTCAGAAGATCGTCATCATCGGCACCGATTGCCCCGATCTCACCGAGGAGCATCTGTCGGCCGCTTTTGCGATGCTCGATGAATCCGATGTTGTGCTTGGTCCCGCGCACGACGGTGGCTATTACCTCATCGGCATGAGGGAGCCGCAACCGAGCTTGTTTGAAGCCATTCCCTGGAGCACCGCAGAAGTCTTCGCGGTCACTCAGCAACGTGCCAGTGAAGCCGGGTTGAGCCTCAGTTCCCTGCCAACACTCGCGGATGTGGACGAGCCTGCGGATGTCGCCCATGCCGAAACTGCATTGGCAAACGGGTGCAGCGTGACCGTGATCATTCCTGCACTGAACGAAGCCGCCGCATTGCAAACGCTGCTGCCCGCCGTGCAGGCCGGGAAGCCGCTGCAAATCATCGTGACCGATGGTGGCAGCACCGACGACACCGCTGCTGTGGCCGCGCAACATGGCGCGGAGATCATCCACGCGCCGCGCGGACGTGCCCGGCAGATGAACGAGACCGCAAAGCACGCACACGGAGAATATCTGCTCTTTCTTCACGCCGACACACTTCCGCCAGTCAACTTTGCAGAAATCATTTTCCGCCACCTCACACCCGGCGTTGCCGCAGGGGCCTTCCGCTTTGCCTTGCGGGAAAAGATCGTGCTGCAAGGCATGATCGAGGGCTTCACCCGACTGCGTGGCAAGGTCTTTGCGATGCCGTATGGCGATCAGGGCCTGTTCCTGCGCCGCCGTCTGTTTCATGCCATCGGCGGCTTCCCCGACTGGCCCATCCTCGAAGACGTGGAGATGATCAAACGCCTGCGACACCTGGGGCAGTTCGTCATCACCCCCGAAGCTGCGGCCACCTCCGCCCGCCGCTGGCAGCAAAGCGGCGTCCTGCGCACTTGGGCACGTCATCAGCTCATCCTTGCCGGTCATGCGCTCGGCGTGTCACCGCAGCGGCTCGCGAAGCTACGCTGAGGCAATCACTTCGCCCGAAACGCAGAGAAATGCACCGCACAGCCAGCGGGTCGGCCACAGGCGTTCCACCAGTCGCGCCATGATGCCGCCGCCTGACAGGACGATGGCACTTCGAAGTTGCAGATTCGTCACTGGCAAGCCAGCGAACAGTGCCCGCACCTCTGCCGCCGTGTGCCAGTGCGCTCCTTGATACGCGCCCTTGCCACCACCGCGCCCCTTGTCACGCCAGAGCAGGCTGTGCCGGTTCAGCAGCCCGATGGCGAAGCGTTTCTTCGTCACGCGCAGCATCTCACGCACCGCCTGCCGCTCATCTGGGATGAAGCACAGCGCCGCCACGGACACGCTGAAATCAAACGCCCCGTCTGCAAACGGCAGCGCCTCACCACGAGCATTCTCATAACGCTCATCACGCACCGCATGAGCACGCGCAAAGCCAAGCGATTCTTCATCAGGATCAATCCCCACCAGCTCTCCACTCACCTCCTTTGCCAGCAAGCGCGTGAAGTAGCCCGTGCCGCAGCCTATGTCGATCAGCGACGCATCCTGCTCCGGCCTCAGCATCCGCTTCAGCAGTGCAAACTCCGCCGCGCCAATCCACCGCCCGCGCGGCGTCTGATACCACGCATCATAGTCTTCTGGTTTCAGAGTCATGCCTTTATCCATGTGGGAAGGAAACGTCGTGGAATCACAATGCTCTCAGCACACCGGCCATTCGCCGCGAATCAGTTGTGCGGTGAACTCCTTCATGTTCGCCAAACCGCGCTCGATGAAGGACGCGGCTGCCGGTTGCACATCGGCGAGCGCGACTCCGGGCTCCAGGATCAACTGGGCGAACGCGATGGCGGGCTGGTCAATGGGCGCGCCGATCTGACTGCCCAGCCACACATACACCTCGCGCACACCCGGCACGCTCTCATGGATTTCTGCCGCCAGCCGATGCGTGAGCAGCGTGTAGATCTTCCCCACATGGCTCACGGGATTTTTCCCCGCCGCCGCCTCGGTGCCGATCGGGCGGTTCAGGCTGATGATGCCATTGACCTTGTTCCCCCGGCCTACCTGGCCGCAGTCGCCACCTTCCGCCGAGGTGCCCAGCACGGTGAGATACATGCCTGCGTCACCACGCGTCGGATCATCGAGTGTGTTCAGGGTTACGGTCACGCGGTCCAGCGTCCGCTGCTCGTGCGACAGCCGGTCCGCCAGCGCGGCGGTGATCTCCTGCTTGCGTGCGAAGTAGGAGGCAGCATCCGGCACAAAGCGGTCCACGAAGGCCACCGCCACGGTGAGATCGAGTTTCCGGTCACGGCGGTAGCCCATGACCTTCACGTCCTCTCCAGCCTCGGGAAAACGCTGCTTGAACGCAGGCGAGTTCAGCTCCCGCTCGCACAAGAGCACGAGCCGTTCGGTCTCGGTCATCGGCGCATAACCCACCGCGACTGAGGTGTCATTGGCACCGATGATCTCGCGAGCGAAGAGATCGGCGAGTTCCGGGGAACCTTCCTTCAACTCGTTCTGGAAGATGACATGCTTCTCCGGCTCCACAAAACGCAGATGGCTCCGCAACCACTGTTTGGCACCGGCCTCGGCGATGGCCTCGATGTCGATCCGCATGCCGCCACATTCCGCAGCAGCCCGGTCTCCATAAATGAAGCGCATGGGGGCAGTCACTTTGCCGCCCCCGAGGCGCGGCTCGGTGCGTCCGGCGGCGAGCAGGCACTTGTCCACATTGAAATGAAGCACGCGACCAAACGCCGCGAGATACTCACGGCACAGCGCCAGCGAAATGTCCTCCATAATCGCATCACAGATCGTGTCGGGATGACCTATGCCTTTGCGCTCCACCAGCTCGAAGCGCTGCTGTTCACCCGGCGTCTGGTTGAGGGTTTCTACGGTGATCTTAGGCATGGAAAGTGGGGTGGGGAGCCAAGACTATCATGCCGCCACACCGCGACGGAAGCGGTAATAGCCGAACGCCTGCTCCGTCTCCCACGGCGTGTGGTGCGTTTCTTCCGCCTGCTCCAGCAGTTCAAACTCCGCGCCCAGTTCTACGCACACGCTGGCCGCATCATGTCGGCACACCTCCAGCCCACTGCACTTCTCCGGTCCATGCAGGGCGAAAGCTGCGATGATCACCTGCCCGCCCGGCGGCATCGTGCGCCGCAACGCCTCCACATACTTCCGCCGGTCCGCTGCATCCGTGAGGAAATGAAACACCGCGCGGTCATGCCACAGTGCAAACGAGTGCGGCGGCACGAACTCCGTCACATCCGCCACCAGCCATTCCACGAGCGCCGCCTTCTCCCTCAGCCGCGTGCGTGAGTGTTCCAGTGCCGCGTGGGAAATGTCCAGCACCGCCAGCCGCGAGTAGCCAGCCTCCAGCAGATGATCCACCAGCGTCGAGGCACCGCCACCCACATCAATGATGCCCGCATCTTTGCTGATTCCAGTCCGCTCGATCAAGCCCAGCGACACCTCTGGGCGCACCTGATGCCAGCTCACATCATCCGGTGCCTTCGTCGTATAGACCGTGTTCCAGTGTTCGGTTCGATTCATGGCTCAAGTGACCGCCGCCGTTCAAAACGTCAATACTTTGTCCGAATCTGCGACGATCTGATAAAGGTCCGCCATGGTGGACAGCGGGCAGAGTTCGGAGCCTTCCGACTCGCGCAGTTTCAGACAAGTGCCGCAGGCCAGGACTGAACCGCCTGCATCAAGAAGTTGCCGAGCCATCCCCGCCACATCGAAGCGCTCCGTTCCCACCTTCTCGATCTCCACGCCCTGCCCCAGCAGAAACACCCGGACCTCATCCTTTTGTTTCCGCGCAAAGACACCGAGCCGCAGCGCATTCCAGCAGGTTTCAGGTTCGTTGGTGGAGATGACGATGCCGAGCTTCATGGTGAAGTGTGCCATCTCACACCGAGTGCGGTCAATGTCCGTTGCTACGTTAATTTTGTGCGCCCTCAAGCAGCAGAACCCGTGTGAGGAAATTCTTGCACCTGCCTGTCACGCCGCCTATTACGGCAACCGTAATCGGAGCCTGCCATCATCTGCCAGCCACTTGAATAGACAAACCGCAACAAATGGAAACCCTCATCATCGCCCTGGCGGCCTTCTTTGCCGCTGCGCTCACGCTGCTGTCCGGCTTTGGGCTGGGGACGCTGCTGATGCCGGTGGTGGCGCTGTTCTTTCCGGTGGAGGTCGCCATCGGCATCACGGCGGTGGTGCATCTGGCGAACAATCTGTTCAAGCTCGGCATCATGGGCTGGCACGCGGATCGCCGGGTGGTGCTGCGCTTTGGGATTCCAGCGGTGCTGGCAGCGTTTGCGGGCGCGGCGCTGTTAGGCTGGCTGGGACATTTGCAGCCGCTGGCGGAATACACGCTCGCAGGGCGGGAGTTCACCATCATGCCGGTGAAGCTGACCATCGGGCTGTTGATCCTCGCCTTTGTCTTGATGGAGCTTTCACCGGCCTTTGCCGCGCTGACCTTTGATGCGCGACTGCTGCCGCTGGGCGGCTGTGTGTCGGGCTTTTTCGGCGGTTTGTCGGGCAATCAGGGCGCGTTTCGCAGCATGTTCCTGCTGAAGGCCGGGCTGACGAAGGAGCAGTTCATCGCCACCGGTGTCGTGCTCGCCGTGATCGTCGATCTGGCGCGGATGCCGGTCTATGGCTTCGAGCTTTTCAGCACGGGACGCGAGATGGATTACCGGCTCGTCACCGTGGCCTGCCTCGCGGCCTTTGCCGGGTCATTCCTGAGCGCAAGGCTGCTGAAAAAGCTCACGATCCGCTCGGTGCAGATCCTTGTCAGCATCCTGCTCATCGGCGTCGCCTTGGGCTTCATCACCGGGGCGCTCTGATGACCCATTTCACCTCCTCCCAGCCTTTGATTAAATTCTTGAAAATTTTGCAAGCAGCAAACACTCCCCGCGTTTTACGGCGCTCGTAATCGCTGACCGTTCAGACGCTTGCGTCACCTGTCCTTCTGATTTCGTCCTTTCTCCCGCATGAATCTCGCCCGCTTTGCCCTCCGCCATCCCTGGACTGTCCTCGTTGCCGTGGTGGCGGTTTGTTTGGGGGCGTGGATCGGGCTTCAGCGCATGACGCGGGACATCTTTCCGCCGCTGGGCATTCCGACGATCTATGTGGCGCAGCCGTTTGGCGGCATGGACCCGCTGCAGATGGAGGGCTACCTGACCTACCGCTACGAGTATCACTTCCTCTACATCGCGAACATTGAGCATGTGGAGTCGAAGTCGATCCAGGGCGCGTCGATCATGAAGCTGCAGTTTCACCCTGGCACGGACATGAGCCAGGCGATGTCCGAAACGGTGGCGCAGGTGAACCGCAGCCGCGCCTTCATGCCGCCGGGCACGGTGGCGCCCTTCATCATGCGCTTTGACGCGGGCAGCGTGGCGGTGGGGCATCTGGTGTTCTCCACGGACGATCCAAACATCACTCTCAATCAGATGCAGGATCAGGCGCTGAACAAGGTGCGCCCGGCCTTCGCCACACTGCCGGGCGTGTCTGCGCCTCCGCCGTTTGGAGGCAGCTCGCGCGGCATCGTGGTGAATGTGAACCCGGACCGCATGAAGGCCTACGGCTTGTCTCCCGATGACATCGTGGAGGCCATCGCGAAGGGCAATCCGATCAGCCCCTCCGGCAACATGAACCTCGACGGCAAGTATCCCATCGTGCCGACCAACGCCATCGTCTCCAACGTGAAGGATCTGGAGGCCGTGCCGCTGAAGCGAACGGAAGCGGGCGCGGTGTTCATCCGCGATCTCGCCACCGTGACCGACTCCGCCGATGTGACCACCTCCTACGCGCTGGCAAACGGCAAACGCACCGTCTATCTGCCTGTCACGAAACGCGCCGAGGCCTCCACGCTGGAAGTCGTGAAAAAAGTGCGCGCATCCATTCCCGAATTCCAAAAACTGCTGCCGGACGGCATCAAGGTGAGCTTTGAATTCGACCAGACGCCGGTGGTGAACCGCAGCATCCAGGATCTCCTCAAAGAAGGCGCGCTCGGAGCCGTGCTCACCGGCTTGATGGTGCTCGTCTTCCTGCGCGACCTGCGCACGGCCTTCATCGTCGTCATCAACATCCCGCTCTCGCTGCTGGCCGCCTCCTTTGGCCTGTGGATCAGCGGGCAGAACATCCATCTCATGACGCTCGGCGGTCTGGCGCTCGCGGTTGGCATTCTCGTCGATGAGGCCAC
This sequence comes from Prosthecobacter sp., assembly GCF_034366625.1. Classification (NCBI taxonomy): domain Bacteria; kingdom Pseudomonadati; phylum Verrucomicrobiota; class Verrucomicrobiia; order Verrucomicrobiales; family Verrucomicrobiaceae; genus Prosthecobacter; species Prosthecobacter sp. The sequence goes on along the minus strand of NZ_JAXMIH010000023.1, from coordinate 322,548 downwards.
GGTGACGGTGGAAAACATCCACACGCATCTCGCGCGCGGCAAGCCGCTGGCCCGCGCCGCGCTCGACGGCACGCTGGAGACCACGCTGCCGCGCCTGCTGGCGATGCTTTGCATTCTCGCGGTTTTCATTCCCGCCTTCTTCATGATCGGCGCGGCCAAGGCATTGTTCGTGCCGCTGGCGCTGGCGGTGGGCTTTGCGATGTTCGCGTCCTTCATCCTCTCCAGCACGCTGGTGCCGGTGCTGTCCGTGTGGTTCCTGCCAAAGAACGCCAAACATGACGAGGAGCGCCTCAGCCTCATTGCCCGCATGTATCAGGGCATCGTCAAAGCCGCCGTCACCATGCGCTGGGTGCTGGTGCCCGCCTATCTCGGCGGCGCGGCGCTCATCATCGTGAGCTTCGGGCCGTTCCTCGGCTCGGAGATTTTCCCGAAGACGGACACCGGTCAGTTTGCCATCCGCTTCCGCGCTCCCAGCGGCACGCAGGTCGGCATCACGGAGAAGATCGCGCAAAAGATCCTCAAGATCATCGCTGACGAGGCGGGCGGACAGGACAAGATCGAGATGTCCATCGGCATGGTCGGCGTTCACAATTCCAGCTTCCCGGTGAACCTCGTGCATCTCTGGAATGGCGGCCCTGAAGAGGGTTGGCTGGCTGTGCAGCTTCGGCATGACTCCGGCGTACGCGTCGATCCTTTTCAGGAAAAACTGCGCGAGATCATGAAGCGTGAACTGCCCGATGTGCGCCTGTCTTTTGAGCCGCAGGACATCGTCAGTCGCGTGATGAGCTTTGGCTCGTCCACGCCGATCGAGGTCGCCGTCAGCGGCCCCAGTTTGCCATCGAGCAAGGAGCACGCGGAGAAGCTGCTCGCGAAACTCAACGAACTGCCCTTCCTGCGTGACGCGCAGATCGCGCAGACGCTCGACGCGCCCACGGTGAATGTGCAGATCGACCGCGAACGCGCCGGTCTGCTCGGCGTGAACGTGCAGGATGTCACGCGCAGCCTCGTCGCCGCCACGACATCGAGCCGCTTCACTTCGCCCGTGTTTTGGGCCGATCCGGGCACCGGCATCAGCTTCAACGTGCAGGTGCAGATTCCCGAGGAGCGCACACAGACACTCGAAGACCTCGGCAACACGCCCGTCAGCTCCAGCAGCGGCAAACCGGTGCTGCTGCGCAACTTGGCGAAGATCGAGCAGGGCACCGCCGTCGGCACCTACGAGCGCTACAACATGGTGCGCGTGGCCAGCATCACCGCGAACATCCAGGGCGTGGATTTCGGCAGCGCCATCAAGGCCGTGCGCAAGGCCATCGCCGAGGTCGGCCCCGCGCCCGATGGAAAAACCAAGGTGGACATCCGCGGCCAGGTCGTGCCTTACGAGCAGCTTTACACCGGCTTCAGCAGCGGCCTCGTCATCGCCATCGTCGTGATCTTCCTGCTGCTCTGCGCGAACTTCCAGTCGCTGCGCCTCGCCATTGTCGTCGTCTCCACCATGCCCGCTGTGCTCGCCGGGGTGGTGCTGGCGCTGTTCTTCACCGGCACCACCATCAACATCCAGTCCGCCATGGGCGCGATCATGGCCGTGGGTGTCGCCGTGGCGAATGCGATCCTGCTCGTCACCTTTGCCGACCGTGCGCGCCTGGCCACGAAGGGCGACCGCCGCGCCGCCGCCATCGAGGGCGCTGTCAGCCGTCTGCGTCCCATTTTGATGACCAGCTTCGCCATGATCGCTGGCATGATGCCGCTCGCCCTCGGACTCGGTGATGCCGGAGATCAAACCGCGCCGCTCGGCCGCGCCGTCGTCGGCGGTCTCGCGCTCGCCACTTTCGCCACGCTGTTCATCCTGCCCGCCGTCTTCGCCATGCTCGCCAGCAAGAAGGCCACCTCCGCCTCGCTCGATCCTGATGACGAGGAGAGCGCGCTGTTTGAAGGCATGGCACCGGTTCTCCATCATCGTCCCACCGCCACTGAGAACTGATCATTACCCCCACTCTCCCTCCCATGCGCATCCTCTTTCCTCTCATCCTCCTCACCACCAGCGCCCTCGCGCTCGACCTTCCTGCCACGAAGCCGCAGAAAGGCACCATCCACCGCTGGATCAGCCTGCCCGCCAGTTTCGCGCCATGGCAGCAGGTCGAGTTGAAAGCGCGTGTGGCCGGTTACATCGAGAAAATCACCGTCGATAAGGGCGATGTCGTCACCGCACAGCAGCAGCTCATTCAAATCGAAGTCCCCGAACTCAAGGCTGACCTCATCGGTCACCGCGCCGAGGTCGCCGCCGCCGAGATCGAGGTGAAACGCCTGCACGAGGCACGCGCCAAGTCTCCCGACCTCATTTTACCTCAGTCCGTCGATGATGCTGAAGCCAAGCTCGCCATCGCCAAGGCCGGCATGGAGCGCACCAACGCGCTGATCGACCTCGCGCAGATCAAAGCGCCCTTCGCCGGAACGATCACCGACCGCCGCGTCGATCCCGGCGCGTTCGCTGCCGCAGGAGGCGACACCTTGCTCCAGCTCACCGATGTCAGCACCCTGCGCCTGCAAGTGCCCGTCATCGAGATCGAAACCGCCCAGCTCAAAGTCGGCCAGCAGGTCGAGGCCAAGGTGGATGCCCTCGGCGGGGCCATCGTCAAAGGCACGATCACCCGCATCGCCGGAACGCTCGACTCCGCCACGCGCACCATGCTCATCGAGGCCGACTTCAAAAACGACGAGGGCAAGCTCCGTCCCGGCATGTTCGCCACCGCGCGCCTCGCCGTAGAGCAGCATGACAACGCCACGATCATCCCCGTCGCGGGTTTGGTGAAGGAGAAGGCCAACAGCTTTGTCTTCAAGCATCTGGACGGCAAGGCCGTGAAGACCGCCATCAAACCCGGCTTCAACGACGGCGTGAACGTCGAGGTGCCTGAGCTAAAAGCCGATGAAGTCATCCTGCTGCCGGGCACCGTCACCCTCACCGACAAGCAGGCCGTAACCATCGCTAAGCCATGAAACTCGCCCTTTCCTTTCTTTTCATCGCGACACTCGCCCACGCCGACCCCGCATTCGTCGATCTGCGCACGGTGATGAAGCTCGCTGGAGCCAAGAACGACGAGATTCAGCTCGCACGCGCCAAGCATGACGAGGCGGTGGCCGAATCGAAGCAGGCGTGGCAGCGCTTCTGGCCCGCGCTGAGCTTGGGGGCCGGTTATCGCGGGCATGACGGGCGGTTGCAGGACATCGGGGGCAACGTGTTCAACGCGAACAAGCAGCAGTACAATGTCGGTACCGGTGTCATGATCGATTGGTCACCCGGTGACATTTATTATGCGGCCCTGGCCTCCAAACAGCGCGCCCTCGCCGCTGAACACCTCGCCGAAAAGTCACGCATCGACATCGTGACGCAGTCGGTGGAGCGCTATTACGATCTGCTCGCCGCTGAAGCCTCGATGGTCATCATCGAGGACGATCTGCAACTGACCGAGGACTATGCGAAGCAGCTTGAAGGTGCCGTGACTGCCGGAACAGCTTTCCGCGCTGATTTGCTTCGTGTTAAATCGCAAATCAGCCGCGCGAAGCTCGCCATTCGCCAAGGCGAGGAAGCCCGCGATCTCGCCGCCGCAAGACTCGCCGAAATTCTCCGCCTCATGCCCGATGCGGCGCTGCGTCCTGCGAAATCCGATCTCGTGCCGGTGAAGATGATGTCTGGCAAAGGCGTTGCCACGATGATCTCGCTCGCGCAACAGCATCGTCCCGAGGTTCAGGCCGCACAGGCCATTCACAGCTCGATGGACGCGGAAAAAGACCGCGCACGCATCGCGCCGATGATTCCGAGCGTGCAGGCCGGCTACACGGTGGGTGGATTCGGCGGTGGTCCCGGCGTGGGCAGCCAGCAGTGGGGCAACTTCGGCAGGCAGCAGGACTTTTATGTCGGTCTCGGCTGGAAAATCGGCCCCGGAGGGCTGTTTGACCGCCAGCGGCAAAACATCGCCAATGCACGCGAAGAAGGCGCCTCGCTGCAAACCAGCCAGGTCCGCGCCGCCATCGGCCGCGAAGTCGTCGAGGCCGCCACGCGTTCGCAATCGGCCAACGACCAGATCAAGATCAACGACGAAGCCGTCGATGCAGCCGAGGAGATGACCAAGCTCGCCAAGGAACGCCAGGCCAGTCAGATCGGCGTGGTGCTCGAATACCTGCTGGCACGTGAGGAACTGACCCGCGCCCGTCAAAGCCGCGTGAAAGCCGTGACGGATTTCAACAAGGCGCAGCACGCGCTGAAGCGGGCGGTGGGAAAGTAGCCCCGTTGCTGTGCAACGGGATGCCGTCCCAGACTCCAGTTGCACAGCAACTGGACAACTTTGTCACAGCACCGGGCCTTTGACCGCCCAGCGCTTGAGGACGAAGCCAGGGCCTTTCTCGCGCCATTTGGCGACGTGCGGAGTCGTGTAGTGCAAATCGAAAGCGGCTTGATCAACGTAGCTCTCGCTGAGGGCGAAGAGATTCAACTGGGTGTTGTCGCGGCTGACTTCAAAGCGCAGGCAGCCGGGTTCCTGGCGCGAGGCGGTGGCGTTTTCGAGAATGACGGCGAGGAATTCGTCGATCTGCTGCGGATCGATCTCAAGGATGACGATGACGTTGACCATGAGCGCAAGAGAGAGGCGAATTTTGCTAAACATGCAACCTGCGTTCTGCGTATGATGGCAGTAGCATCCCCATAGCCATGAAACTTCGTCTCGTTCTTCCCGCGCTGCTCGCCCTCAGTCTTCACGCCCAGGATACCAAGCCTGTGGCGGCTCCTGCGAAGCCTGCCACACCGCCTCCGGCACCTGCTGCGGCCCCCAAGCCCGCTCCAGTAGCCCCAGCAAAGGTGGAAACGAAACCGGCTCCTGCGCCTGCCACTCCTCCGGCAAAACCAGAAACGAAGCCTGCCTCAGTTCCCGCCAAAACTGCTACACCGTCGCCAGCACCCGCCACAGCCAAGCCTGCCACGCCAACACCTACCGCTGCGAAACCGGCCACACCACCGGCCAAGCCCGCGACTCCAGCACCGAAGCCTGCAACACCCGCTCCCGCTGCGGCACCCAAGCCACCACCGCCGAAGCCGGTCGCGGTTTTCCCCGACAAGGCGCTCGAAGCCGCAGTGCGGAAGCAGGTATTCGCGAAGCGTGACAACCAGGAGGTGCTGACTGCCGAAGATGTGGCAACGGTTTCGATCATCGAAGGCAAGAAAGCGGGCATCAAGGATCTCGCCGGTCTCGAAAAATGCACCGCGCTGGCGTCGCTGACACTGCCAGAGAACCAGATCACGAATCTGGCCCCGATCAAAGGGCTGGAGCGTTTGCAGTTCCTCGATGTGTCGAACAATCAGATCAGCGACATCGCACCGCTGGCGGCGTGCAAGGCGCTGCAATACATCGAACTCACGGGGAACAAGGTGACGGATGTTTCTGCGCTGGGCGGCATCCAGGCGCTCACGTCGCTCTACTTGGCGGGCAACCAGATCAAGGATGCGACGCCGTTGTTCAAGTTGCCGAAAGTGTGGACGCTTTATCTCGAAGGCAATCAAGTGACGAACCTCGCTGGCATCGGCGGCATGAAGTGGCTTTCCATGCTTTCACTCAAGGGCAACGGCGTGACGGACATCTCACCGCTGGAGCCACTGACGGAGCTGCAGTTTTTGTTTTTGGAGAACAACAAGATCACCGACCTCGCGCCGCTGCACCGCATGTGGAAGAAGGACAACGACGGTGCGCGTGAATGGGCGCCCTACTGCCAGATCTTCATCGACGGCAATGCCATCGACGAGGCCTCGAAGAAACTGGTGGATGAGATGAAGAAGGCCGGGGCGCGTATCACGCCGTGAAAGTGGGCGTGCAAAATTCTTGCCGCTGAGGGCAGGCACGGCTTAGCATGGGGCATGAATGCGTTTCTTCGCCTCCTTGCCCTCGGCTTGCTGTTTTCCAGCGCACAGGCCGCCAATCCACCGCGTGAGTGGACTTCCAGCGACGGGAAATCGAAGTTTCAAGGCGACCTCATTGAGTTCACCGACAAGGAGGTCAAAATTCGCCACCGGAGCAACTTCAATCAGTACCGTCTGCCGCTGGACCGGCTCTCAAAGGAGGATCAAGACTACATTCGAGGTCTGCTGCGTGAGAAACGCCGTGATGCGGGGCTGAAGGAGGGTGTTTATGCAGAGAAGGTGACAGGGCAGTTCGTCAAAGGCGTCTCGAAGCAGGGCCTGAACTACCAGCTTTGGGGCAATCCCAAGCTCGATGCCACCAAGCGCTATCCCATCGTCATCTGGCTGCATGGTTCAGGCCAGAGCGGCACCGACAACGAATCGCAGCTCGGCGGTTCTCCCAAAGTGCTGACCACCGAGGACAATCAGGCCGAGCGTCCGTGTTTTTTGCTCGCTCCACAGTGTCCTTCCTTGGAGATCGGCTGGAAGAACGAGGTGGCGGACAAGCTGCTCGCGCTCATTGCCGATCTCACGGATCACCTGCCGATTGACGAGAACCGGCTTTATCTCACTGGTTCGTCGATGGGCGGCTTTGGCACCTTCAGCATCGCCGCGAAGTATCCGCAGGTGTTTGCCGCCTGCGTGCCGCTGTGTGGCGGGGGTGATGTCAAAAGCGCGGAGATTTTGAAGCAGACGCCGTTCTGGGTCTTCCACGGCGACAAAGACGACATGGTGCCAGTCGAGCGCTCGCGTGTGATCGTGGAGGCGGTGAAGCAGGCGGGAGGCGAACTCATGAAATACACGGAACTCGAAGGCGCTGGTCATGGCATCACGGGGCTTGTTTATCCGCGAACGGACCTGCATGAATGGCTGTTTCAGCAGAAAAAAACTGCAGCAACGCCGAACTGAGAACCGCGAACGGCAAGCGACGCAATGCTTCACCATCATCACTCCGCCACCTGCCGCCATCACGACACGGATTCGGCGATCGAGCTTGCCGCCACGTTGCTGGAACGCGCACGTGAAGCCGGATTGCGGCGCACCAAAGCGCTGGAGAACATTCTCTCCATTCTCGTTTCCACGCACCAGCCGCTCTCCCTGGCGGACATCGCGGAATCACCCGATCTGACCAGCGGCGCGGACAAGGCCACGGTCTATCGCGTGCTGATCAAGCTGGAGGAGCTGGGATTCATCCGCCGCCTGGGTCTGCACGACCGCAGCACTTACTACACACTGCTCCAGCCCGGCCAACACGACGATTACCTCATCTGCACGCAGTGCGGCCGTATCCAACGGCTGGACATCTCCTGCCCCGTCGAGGCGCTGGAGAAGCAAATCGAGAAGCAGTCCGGCTTCCGCAAGCTCTACCATGAGCTGGAGTTCTACGGACTGTGCCCTGCGTGTGGGTAAACAAGGAAACCGGGGCGGCAAGATCACTCCCGATTTGAAACAAAAACTCCCCGCATCTGTGTCACCAGCGCGGGGAGTTGAAAGAAACTTGACCGTTGAATCAAGGGGGAGCAGAACCGACCGACGTGCCACCGCCGTTACCCGGGGTTCCAGGCGTATTGTTACTTGGGTTGGGGGTATTACCCGCACCAAGGTTGCCATCACTGCTCGTGGTAGTCTGCGTGGTTCCACCATCGGTGCTGGTGGTAGTAGCTGAACCAGTTTCATTGTTCTGTGCATCCTCATTGGTCACAGTGGTGGTCGTGTTTCCATTCCCATCCGTGGTTTCGGTCATGGTGGTGGAAGAACCATCGCTGTTTTCTGTTTCCGTTACCGTGGTCGTGCCGCCGTCAGAGTTGTTAGTTTGAGTCACGGTTGTGGTGCCCGTCTGCTCTGTTACACTGAGCACCGAACGCTCCCCGGTCACAGGATCAGGCGCGCTCATAACAGTGGTTTTAATGACGGAATTATCGTTCTGAGAAGCACCATTCTGAGATTGTATTTGCAGGGCATTGTCACCCGTCACGTCGCTGCTGCCAGCACCCGCGCCATAAGCGTCTGTGACAGTCACCTCGACCACCGTTTGAGTGCCATCGGAATTGTTGATTATGACGGTGTTGGTGGTGACGATGTTGATGACATTGCCCGTTGAGGAACCGGTAGCCTGGAAATCAGGCGGATTGAACTCCGGCTCCCAGCGAAGCGCCAAGTAACGGGTTTTGACAGGCTTGGCAGGCTTGACCTTCAGAGAACCCGAACCACGAGTGTCCTCCGCGACCGCCACAGGCGATTTGGCATTGAATTCGGTCGGATCAAAGGCCAGACGACCGCGCCAGTCTTCTTTTTCCGGCAGATTATCAAATGCGAACACCTCGAAGCGCACTGGTCTAGGAGAATGCACCGAAGCAAATTCATTCAGAATGCGAAGCTGCCCAAAGTCGTAAATGACTGTGCGATACTTCTCATCGGACTCGGGGAAGGAAAATTTGTTGTAGGTGACCGCTGTGTCGAGCCCGTTGGCGGGCTTGGGTGCTGCGTAAATGACGCGAGCGCCACCAAGGCCACCGATCAGATCCATGGGCTTGCCCTGCTTGCCCTCTTTATCCTGTTTCACGGCATAGCCTTTGTCCGTCTGGCCACCAAAAAAGTGCAACGCCCGTATCATGCCGCCTTTGGAGAGAGCCAGCTCAAGCTTGATGAATTTGGCCTGCATGCCGGCAAATTTGAACTCCACGGTGCGATCCGCAGCCGAGAAAACTTTCTCTTCGAGCACTGCCCAGCCCTTTTTATCGGCGCTGGCAGAGAGTGTGGCCCGCCCTTCAATACCATCATTCACAAAGGATGACTGAGAGATCAACACTGGTTTGCCCAAGTTGATGACCACAAAGCTCTTGCCAGCAGAGACCGTGGCAGGCGCGGTGATGTCATCGGACAAAACTGCATCCGCCTGTCCAAAACCCGAGGAACTGTCCAACGAAGCGTTGCTATGAGGCCCGCTAATCGCAATATCCACCGGGCGCTCCTTGATGATTGGAATGCGGGACCATTTGGCATGGATGGAACCGGCTGTCAGCAGACTGCCGAGGATGGCGATGGTGGAGGCGAGCTTCATGATCGATGAATGAAAATTTTGAACCTTGAGTTCGGTGTTGGAAAGCAGGAAAGAATCCGCGTTCGTTTTTTATTTGTTGAATCAATATTAGTTACACCACAAAGGCTCTGCGGTGTAAACATTTTTTCTGTGCCATGAGTGAGGAAATAGGGCTTGATTAACTGTATATTCCATATATTCTAGACACATGAACTGTCCACGTTGCCGCGCACGTGTTTTCCCCCAACAGAACACCTGCCCTGCGTGTGGTTTTTCCGCCACGCTGCTCCATAGCTATCTTGGAAATCAATGGGTTAGGCTGGAGCGTATCACGGACGCAGCCCACTGCCTGCGATTGGAGGAATCTCGAAAGATTGAGATCATTTTGGATAATTTTGAAAGAAGCTTTCCACAAGCTTTTTTTGCCGCTTACCTAGGTGTGCTCCCCAGCGGCTTGAGTGTCGCCGAACTGGGCTTCTGGCTGCTGAACCAAGGTGCCTTCAACACGCACTCCGTCAGCCGACGAAATGACTTTGGGATCGTGCTGGTGGTGGATCCTTCCGCGCAAACTGCCAGCATCACTCTGGGATATGCTATCGAGAAATGGTTTGGAGACGGTTTTATCACTCGTACTTTGCAAACCGCTGGAACCCACCTGAACAAGGGTGCCTTTGGCATGGCAATCGAAGCCGCCAGCACCCGCTGTGGCGAAGTGCTAAGAAAACACGCGCATGCCATGGCTTGGAAACCCGATGTCACCACGGCGGCGGGAGTGAGCCCCGACATGGGGCTGCAGCCACTGCGCGGAGGCCACAAGCCTGCATCACGACCCCTCGCAGGCTTTTCCAACACGAGGTTATGATCCAGCACCCTTCAGCCAAATGAAGCGTTTACTTCAGCTTTGCACCTCTCTCGCTCTGACGCTGCTTGCACTGATCTGTACAAGTACCTCGGCTGATGTGCCCCAGCATGCTGAAAAAGCCGAAGAAGGCGCGCTGCCGCTTCCACGCTGGAGCGAACAAGAACTCAGAGCCTTTCGCGAGAGCCTCCCGTCGGCGAATGACCCTGGCGTGCTGCTTCCTGGAAATGGTGGACCGATTACCGACATCAATGAGTTGCTCCGCACACCAGTGTCCAGCGGTCCGCGACTAGATCATTTTTTCAACAATCAGGACGGCGAACTCTCCCCCCGCCTGCGATCCGAGGACATGCGGCTGTTTCTGCCCGAATCCATCCTCGGCCAGCCCATCCAGAACCAGACAAACAGCGCACGGATACCCACCCCGTTGTCGTCCCTAAAGGAGGTTCCCCCCGAATTTTTAGCCGCCTGCGCTCAGGCTCTGCCGAAGGAATACCTGATCGACCCCGATCTGCTTGTCCCTGAAATGCAGAATCATGACATGATGCGCTTCCTGGAGTTCCACGCCCGTGATGCCCGCATTAAGTTAAGCATTTTGATCATCGCTCATGATTGCAAGCTGCCGGAGGGTTCCGAACTCGGGAAAATCGCCTCAGGGAGTCTCCTCCAAACAGATGCCAGCCTGCTGGTTTACCCGCTAGGCGAGCCTTGGAGAGCACGCTTGTTTGTCAGCAAGTCTGTGCATGATCAAACCTCCACCGAGTTCCTCAGCGAGACGATACAAGCATGCCTGCACGAAGCCCTGCAGGCCAGCGATGTCCACGATCAGCTCCATCGTTACGCAGTGCATCTCTCAACACGCCTGTTCTGGCTGCAAAGAGCTCTTGGCACTGCTCCCACAACTGAGGTGGGCAAAGACCAACCTCTGGCGGAAGTCACGCCCGAAGTGAAAACAACCGTCCAACACACCACCAGTGTCCTTTTCATCGTGATTTGGAGTTCAGCGAGCCTGCTTATGCTCGGGGTTGCAGGAGTCGCAGGCCGTCAATTTCACCGTCATTTGCGGCTCAGGCGGCAAAGCCGCGTATGGATCCTGCCAGAACCTGAAACTGTTCCCCGGCTCGGGGGTGCTTTTACAGGTGGAGGGGGAGGCATGATCCGATATGCCTGATTTCCAGCCATTAGGGCTACCCTCCACAGCCCAGACTTTTAGAACTTCAATTTGTCAAAACCAATCCTTGAATGATAATTGCTGAAATTGACCATAATGATTTGATGGGATGAACCCAGACATGCTCCAGTTCCAATGCGGATTCTGCCGCACCACTCTGACGGTACCGGCTCATATGGCCGGTGTCTCAGGACCATGTCCCAGTTGCGGACAGACAGTTACTTCGCCCACACCTGCACCCGTAGCGCTACAGGCCCCACAGTGGCCCCAAGCACCTGCGGCGGATCAAGCCCCTGTGGCTCCGCCCGCTTGGTCCCCTCCTCCCCAATCCCCCTTGATGGGAGGGATGGCAGGTGCAGGCATGCCATCACCAAGCACAGGCCTGCCGCCAAAACGTGCTCCGGGACAGCCGCCCCTCACCGCCACACTCGGTGGAGCCGCAGGCCAGATGCCTTGGTCATCCACTCCGCCATCCCCAGGATTCCCGTCACCCAATCCTCTCGATGCGCCCGCAGGAGGTTCAGGAGGTGGTTTGCCCAACCACTCACGTCTGATCCCCGGCGCGCCCGCATTGCCGAACATGATACCCGCAGGCAGCTTGGGTGGAATGGCTGGCACACTGCCAGGATCATCACTCCTCGGCAGAGAGGTGCCGCCCGCACCCGTTTCCCCAGTGACTCAGCCTCTCCATCATACAGGTGGCCTTCCCTCCCTCAGCCTGGGTGCGGCACTCGGGCAAGAACCATCCTCCACAGCTCCCGCCGCACCAATTCCAGCAGGGCGCAGCATCGCCAGTCTGCGTGCGCCGCGTGGGACGAATTTCATTCGGCTCGCCTTCGCCGCAATGTTCCTGCTGGGATTCCTCGGCCTCGTTGGTTTTCTGCTGAAAGACTATCTTCCTGGCATCTTCCCAAGCCTGGCAGGTCGTGATGGAACAGAGGAACCCATCAAGGAAGATTCTCACATTCCGACGATCACAACCTCCCCACTCATCTCTAATCCAGCGCCCGACACATCGCCCAGGCTGTCCGACAACTCCGGCCCGGAAACAGCAGCCCCCCCCCCTTCTGTGTCATCCACTGCGGAAACCAAACCGAAACCGATGCCAATGACGGTCGGTTTTGACCCCACGGAGTCGATTCCACCCAAGGCTCCACCTGCCTCGCCCGAGGAAATTGCCACAGTCGGGTCTGCCAGTTCTCCCAAACCTGCCGTCGCAACCGCAGTGCCAGTGGATGACACACCCAAAATGCCTCAAGCATCGGACGCGTTGCTCGAAGTACCCTCCAAACCGGCGTTGAACGCAGAGTCGCACGCTCCGATGACCGCCCCGCCTTCCAGCGGACTACAGACGCATGTCATGGCGGAAGACGATGCTCCGCCCGAGGCCAAGCCCGCCGTGGAGGCGCTCAAAAAATTCCTCGCTTCCAGTTCTCTCGCCGAACGTCTGCAACACACCCTCGGTGCCGAGCACATGAAGCCGTTGATGGAACGCTACTACACACGTTCGGCCGACGGCCCCATCATCGTGGACCGCATTCAATTCGTCCGCATGGATCCCAACCCCGAGCTCGGTTCCGGCAAACACTGCATCTTCAGTCTGGAAAACAAAACCTGGGAGTTCCCGGTTCCAGTGATGCTGGAGGAACAGCCCGACGGCTTCAAAGTGGACTGGCTCGCCTTTGTCGAATTCAAAGACCGCCTGCTGGAGAAGTTCTTCCAGGCCTATCAGGAAGGCCCGGCACGGTTTCATGTCGGCATCATCCGCCATCACTATTTCGAGGATGGAGTGCCGAATGTGGATCGCAAAGACGCCTTCCGGGTCGGCCCGGCGCCGCCCAATTCATACCAGGCATCCGTATTCCTCGACAAAGATTCTGCCCTCGCCCAGGAACTGCGCATCCGTCTGCCTTGGGAAACCCATGTCTGGGCCGTGGTGGAACTCGAATGGAAAAAACTCGGCTCCCAGCAATGGGTCGAACTCAGTGCGGTCCCCCAAATGCACTGGTACTCATTGCCGATGGCCCCCAGACCGATCTCCACACCGCAGAAAGCGCTCGAAAGAGAAGAGCCGCCCCCTGGGATTTCTAAAAATGGCGTCCGTGGTAAATCCAGCGGTCAGTCTGAAAGCACCCTGCCCCCTCCAGGCATCAAAAAATCCAATCCCAGCCTGCCTTCCACCATCAAACGCCCGCTTCCCTCGGGTCGTTGATGAGAAAACTCCAACGTCGGGCGGCGTGAGCTCAGCTCACTTCCAGTTTGCCCGTGCTGTCGCCCACTTTCTCCGCAGGCACGCCCAGACGGTCCAGCAGTGAGAGATACAGGTTCGTCATCGGTGTCTCGCCCGGCAGAACAATGCGTTTGCCTGGTGTGAGGGTGCCGCCTGCACGCCCGGCCAGCAGGATTGGCAGGTTGTCGTGATTGTGGCGGTTGCCGTCACCGATGCCACCGCCGAACACGATCATCGAGTTGTCCAGAAGCGTCGTATCGCCTTCCTTGATGGATTTCATCTTGTCGAGGAAGTACCCGAACTGGCGCAGGTAAAACTGGTCGATCTTCGCGATCTTCTCCAGCTTCTGCGGATCGCTTTGATGATGGGAGAGGTAATGATGCGCGTCCGGCACGCCCAGTTCGGGAAAACTGCGGTTGCTGCCATCATGTGCGAGCATGAAGGTCGAAAGACGCGTCGTGTCCGTCTGAAACGCCAGCACCATCAGGTCAAACATCGTGCGGATGTGCTCCTCATAGGAATCCGGGATGCCTTCCGGGATTTTCACATCCGGCATTTCCGCCGAAAACTTCTCCGCACGCTCGATGCGCTGCTCAATGTCACGCACGGATGAAAAATACTCGTCCAGCTTGCGGCGGTCGCTCGCATTCACCTTGCCTTGCAGGCTTTTCGCCTCGTCCAGCACCGTGTCGAGGATGCTCTTCTGCATGCGTTTCGCGCGCGCCGCTTCGGGGCCTTTGCCTGCGGTCGCTCCCAGGCCAAACATGCGTTCAAACACCAGCCGCGGATCCATTTCAGGCGCCATCGGCATCGTTTCATTCTTCCACGCCAGGTTAAACTGATACGCGCAGGAATAACCGGAATCGCACTTGCCGGAGCTGCGCTGGCCATCGGTGCTCAGTTCCAGCGAAGGCAGCCGTGTCAGATGACCGATCTTCTGCGCCGCGATCTGGTCCACCGAAATGCCGAGGTGAATGTCCGCGCCGGCGGTTTTCTTCGGCATGCAGCCGGTGAGGAACGTCGCCGTCGCACGCGCATGATCACCACCGCCATTGCCATGGCTGCGCGCAAAATCCTGCATCAGGCCGGACACCACCATGAAATCATCGCGATTCTTCTCGATCTGCTTCAGCGAAGGCGAAAGCTCATAGCTGGTGCCCTCGCCTTTCGGCATCCACTGCTCCACGTTCACGCCGTTGGGGATGTACAACCACGCGGCGCGAACCGGTTTGGCAGCAGGTTTGGCGGCCGCGAAGGCACGTGTGCCGGCGGACTCCAGAAATGGCAGTGAAATCAACGAACCCAGCCCCCGCAAAACATGGCGGCGGCTGAGCGAATGGGCGGCGAGGGAGGTTTCGCGAAACTCGTTCATGCAGGATGACTAACGGCAGGGTTGGAAAGAAACTTTCGTGCCAGGAGGCTGGCATACCATACGACAGGACCGCGAAAGTAGTTGAAATTCCGGGGCGTCGCGGCCCGATTAGTGGCTCCCCGCAAATCCCACCCATAAAAACATGAAGCAAGCCTGCCTCCTCCTCACTGCCATCACCGCACTCAGCCTTCCCGCCCTCGCGCAGGATGCGAATGTCGCCACCATCGAACTCAAGCCCAGCGCGAATCCTTCGACACCGCTTGCCTATGAAAAGACCGAGCTTGCCGTCAAAGCCGGCCAGAAGATCAAGCTCACCCTCAACAACACCGGCGGCATCCTCCCCCAGCCGCATAACTTCCTCCTGCTCAAGCCCGGCAAACTGGATGCCGTGGGCGCCCTCGCCAATGCCATGCTCGCCGACCCCCAGGGCATGGCCAAGAGCTACATCCCCGAGGCCGCCAAGCCCGACATCCTCGCCAACACCAAGCTCGTGCAGCCCAACTCGAGCGAGACCATTGAGTTCACCGCCCCTGCTGAAGCTGGCGACTATCCCTACATCTGCACCTTCCCCGGCCACTGGATGCTGATGCGTGGTGTGATGCACGTCACCAAGTAATCCCACCAACCCAACGCGCCCTCCATGAAACACTTCCTCACCACCACCCTCCTCGCCTTGCTCTCGCTCACCTCCGCCGTTCACGCGGAAGATGGGAAGCTCGAAGTCGCCGGCCTGACTTTCAAATTCGCCGCCCCTTGGGCCAGCGTCGAAAGCACCGGCATGTTCCGCGCCGGAACACTCGCCGCCAAAGTGGAAGGCGTGGAGAAGCCGGTCGAGGCGGTATTTTACCACTTCCCCGGCCCTGGCGGCGGTGGCGGTGTGGAGGCCAACGTCCAGCGCTGGCTCGGCCAGTTCCAGGGCACGCCGGAATCCAAGCGCGAGGAAATCGACTCAGGTGGCAAAAAAATCACACTCGTGACCGCCTCCGGCACTTACAATGATGGCCCGCCCATGGGAGCCAAGACGCCGAAGGCGGACTACACCCTCGTCGCCGCCATCGTCCCCACCGAAGACTCCAACATCTTCATCAAGCTCACCGGCCCAAAAGACGCCATCGCCAAGCTGACCGAAGGCTTTAAAAAGATGGCCGGCAGCCCGTTTGTAAAATAACCGCAGCACGCTCCAAGCGCGCTTCACTCAGAGGCAGGTGGCATCCACCTGCCTCTTTCTATTGTCCCAGCCGTGGGTTTTTGCAGTCAGAAAGCCGCGCATGATCCGACCCCGCCAAAATCCTCCCCAAACTTGGCACGCACCATGCTTGGTTCTGCGTCGGAGTTAAAATCCACACACCTGACTTATGCTGAAACTCAACCACACTCGAACCTGGCGCAGCATGGCAATTGCTGCGGTTGTCGCCCTCACCTCACTCGCATTCAACCCCGGCGACGCCCGAGGTCAGACTGCGGCTCCGGCACCCGCTGCCGCCCCTGCCCCGGCAGCTCCTGCACCAGCCCCTGCTGCGGAGCCTGCCCCAGCCCCCGCTGCTGCCGCTCCCACGCTGGAGGCGGTCGCCAGTGATGTGGCTGACATCAAACAGTACTTCAACAACATGGCTCCCGCAGGATCGCTGACAGGTCTCTCCGGTCCTGGGCACAACGCCTTCCTCATGGTCTGCGCTGCTCTGGTGCTGTTCATGACGCTCCCCGGTCTGGCCTTGTTCTACGGTGGTCTGGTTCGCTCCAAGAACGTCCTCTCCGTGCTCGCCCAGTGCCTCGGCTGCGCCGGTCTGGTCGCCATCCTGTGGTACTTCGTGGGTTACTCGCTCATCTTTGGCGAGCATCTCGCTCCTGAAGGCGCTCCCAAAGACTGGGCCGCTCCTTCCTGGGCTCCCTACCTCGGCAGCTTCAAGTACTTCTTCCTTGAAGGCGTCGGCGCTGCTCCCAACACCAACTACGCCGGCTGGCCGAGCCAGTCCGTGTTTGCCATGTATCAGCTCATGTTCGCCATCATCACCCCCGGCCTCATCGTCGGTGCCATTGCTGAGCGCATGAAGTTCTCCGCCATCATGCTCTTCATCACCCTCTGGATGTTCCTCGTTTACTTCCCGCTCGCTCACATGGTCTGGGGCTTCGACGGTCTCATGAACGGTGTCTGGAACACCGGTTCAACCGTTCCTGCCATCGACTTCGCCGGCGGCACCGTGGTTCACATGTCCTCCGGCTGGTCGGCTCTCGTTCTCTGCATCCTGCTCGGCAAACGCGCTGGCTACGGCAAGGAAAAGATGGCTCCTCACAGCATGGTCCTCGTCATGGTCGGCACCGGCATGCTCTGGGTCGGCTGGTATGGTTTCAATGCAGGTTCCGCTCTTGCCGCTGACGGCATCGCCGCCAACGCCTTCATGACCACCACGCTCGCCGCCGCCACCGCCTGCTTCGTCTGGGCCGTCGTGGAAAAAATCCACAAAGGCAAGCCCTCCGTCCTCGGCTTCTGCTCTGGCGCTGTCGCCGGCCTGGTCGTCATCACTCCGGCTGCTGGTTTCGTGAATGCCAAGGCCGCCATGATCATCGGCGTCCTTGCCGGTGTCATCCCTTACCTCGGCGTCATGATCCTCAAGCCGCTCCTCAAGTATGACGACGCCCTCGACACCTTTGGCGTCCACGGCATCGGCGGCACCCTTGGAGCCATCGTCACCGGGGTCTTTGCCAACAGCAGCATCAACGGCAACCTCACCACGGCGAACGTCTATGTGAACGCGGATATCGCCAAGGCGATCGCCGACGCTGGCGGTCAGGGTGGCATTGTGATGAACCAGCTCAAGGCTTGCGGCATCACCATCGCCCTCTCCGTCGTCGCCACCGTGGTCATCACCCTCATCGTGAAAGTCCTCGTCGGCCTCCGTCCGACACCCGAGGAAGAAGCCATCGGCCTCGACCTCACCGACCACGGCGAAGCAGGTTACGAACATTAATCCACGCAGGGCACGTCCCCTGCTAACTCCAAAGCCGGGCTGGTTCACTCCAGCCCGGCTTTTTTGTGCCCCGGAGGGCCGCGGCGCACGTGAGATAGGCTGCCAGCCTGTGGATCGAAAGAACAGGCTGCTTGCCTCACGCTCCTCCTTGACCGCGCAGCGCTATATGAACCCACAAGCCAACCAATGGCATTGGCCGTGCCAACCCATCTGAGAAAATGAAACCAGCACAGCATCTCGGTCCTGAACCCTCCTCTGTTGAGGCAGCACGGCGAGCTTGTCGCAGCCAGCGTTCACACACTTGCGGCTGCGATTTGCTTGCGGCACCGGCAACGCTGTTGACGGAGAAAAGAGAACCTACTCAAACTAAACATGCCAACGCCTTGCCCACCTCGGAGCGCTTGTCCCGGTTCACTCTTCCGAGACACCGGCAAACGCGGTGCTGGTCAGCTTCGGAAACAACTTTGGTAGGCATGCGATTGATTCGTCTGCTCCCCGCAGACTCACCCCTGCGGGGCAGCCCTTTGGGCTGTCTCAAACACCTGCATCCTTCGGCGTTTGTGTCCTGATGATGACGAGCGTTCCCTGCCGCAGACCTTGAACTTGATCAAGCCTCAGAAAGCTGCTTGCCCTCACTGACGCTTTTCGTCATCATCACCGCATGACACGAACCCTCCTCGCCATCGGCGCGCATTATGATGACTGTCCTTTTGGCATTCCGGGGACACTGCTGCGGGCCGTGCAGAAGCATCAGCGCGTCGTCATCCTCAGTTTGATCGGTGATTACTCCAACTGGCCGCCGGTGCGCGGGCGGGAGCAGGGGCTCCTTGATCTGTCGAAGCAACTGGCCGCCGAGCGCGGCATGGAGATGCGCTTCCTGCCGTTTAAGAGCATGGGTTTTGAGCCGACGCTGGCAACGAAGCGCGCCGTGGCCGAGGTCGTCGCCGACGTGAAGCCGGACACCGCCTTCATGCTCTGGCCGCGCGACCGTCATGCTGATCACGAGGCGGCCAGCGCCATCTGCCACGCGGCCTTGTCACAACCGGCGCGGCTGCTCGGTCGTGACGAGGTCAGATCGCCCTCCCGTGTTTACTGGTATGACAACGGTCCCGGCCACACCATCGGCTTCGAGCCGGACACGTATGTGGATGTTTCTTCCGAATGGCCCGCCGCCAGCGAGTGGCTGGGCCGCCTGATGGCCTTCGTGCGCAAAGAAGAGTATGACCCCGCGAAAAACGATGCTGCCATGGACACGAAAACCGTGCTGTCCCGCTATCGCGGACTGGCCTGCGGCGCCAAGTATGCTGAAGCGCTCAAAAGCGTGCGTTCAGTAATCACTTCCGACCTGTAAACCACCCTTTGCAGATGGTACCCCCGGTAGGATTCGAACCTACGACCAATTGATTAAGAGTCAACTGCTCTACCAACTGAGCTACGGAGGCGTGTTTGAAAAAACAAACGGTGTTGGAGAAGGGCGCGAGTAATAACCGTCTCCGCCTGCCGCGCAAGTTCGTTTTCCCCTCACGGCGAAACTTTCAGGTGCTGGAGCAGGAACCGCACGGCATCGGGCTTCGTTTCGGCGGGATCCTGGGCGAGGACGCAGGGGACTTCGTCGGCGCGGCATTCTTTTTGGATCTCACGCGCGTGATGGATGCAGTGCAGCGATTCGTGGGCGCGGGAACGACCTGGGTATTGTTCAAGAACAGCGGCGGATCGTCCTTGGTGATCCATGAGAGCATGTCGCACTCTTTGAGCACGGCCTTGCCCTTGTCCGTGGTGAAATCGGCGATGGAAGGCAGGCGGTAAAACAGCGCGGCTTCGGCCTCGCTGGTGCGGAACTCGGGTTTGGCCGGGCCCAGGAAGGACTCCCAGCGTGTCACATCATAGGTGGCCTGCGTGGCGTTGCACACGGCACAAACGAGGCGCGTGGATTCGCGCAGCACCGGGTCTTCGGCCTTCGGATCGGCCATGTCGTCATGCGTGGCGAGCCAGAGCGAGGTTCCCGCGCCCGCCGAGCCGCCCATGGACGCGAAGCGCATCTTGTCGAGCTTCCACTCACCGGCTTTCGATCGCGTGAACTGCACAGCACGCGCGCACTGCCGCAGGATGTCCTGAATCGGCATGGCATCGAGAAAAGGATAATTCACCGCCACGCAGGACACACCGCTGGCGAGGAGCTGGCTCATTTGTTTGTCGGATGACCAGCGGCTTTTGTCGCCGTTGCGAAAACCGCCGCCGTGGATCAAAAACACCACCGGCGTGGGTTGTTCGGACTTCGCCAGATAGAGATCGAGCTTGTTGCGCTCATGCGGACCGTAGGCCACGTCGGTGACATCGGGCTTCAGGCCGTTCGCGGCTGGTTTGGCCTCGCCAGAGGTCTTGGGCTTCATCTTGGCGAGAAATGCCCGGCCTTCATCGAGCGTGAGGATGCCGTCTTTGTTGGTGTCCGCCTGCGGGTAGCTTTTCAAACCCTCACGCAGCCGGTCATTGTTCTCCGAGGTGATCTGGGCGGCCGCCGTGGCGGCAAAGACGAGGGGAAGAAGCAGCGCGCTTTTCATGATGGCCGATCACAACGACTGGACGCCTGGATGTCCAGCATGAAATTTGCATGCCGCCGCGCCAGCCCTGTGGTAACTCCCGCCCATGCGTCTCCTGGCCTTTTTGCTTCTCGTTCCGGTCCATTTCGCTCCTGCGGCGGATCTGCCGCTGAGCGTCACGATTTCTGGCGAGGCCGGGCCTTACACCAAGGAGCGCTGGAAGGCCGACTGGCCGGGCTGCGAGTTTGAAGGCGGCATCAAGGAGGGACGCGTCGCTGTCATTGAGCGCGATGCGTTGAAATGGCTGCGCGTGAATTTCGCTGTTGGCAAGATCGGCCCGGAGGAAGGCGGTGCGGGCTGGCGCTTGCCCATGGGGAGGCATCAGAAAGCGGAGATGAGCTACACGCTGCGCTTCAGCAAAGACTTCGACTTCGTCAAGGGCGGCAAACTGCCCGGACTTTGCGGCGGCCCTGAAAACGTGAGCGGTGGACGGCCTGCGAACGGAAAGAACGGCTTCTCAGCACGCCTCATGTGGCGCAGAGACGGACGCGGCGAGGCTTACGTCTATCACAAGAATCAAAAGGGCGATTATGGCGACAGCTTTGCCTTTCCCGCTGACTTCAGCTTTCCCACCGGCACACCGGTCAAGGTGCGCATCGCCGTGACCATGAACACGCCTGGCAAACGCGACGGCGCACTGCGTGTGTGGATCGACGAAAAGCTTCTCGTCGAACGCACCTACATGGAATGGCGCAGCGTGGACACCTTTGGCGTGGACGGACTCTACTTTGAAACCTTCCATGGCGGCGGTGACAAGTCCTGGGCTCCGACGAGGCCATGCTGGGTGGAGTTTGCGGAAATGCGGATCACCAAGTGAGTCTCTTTACTGCCGAAGCTGATCTCATGTTCAAGCTTGTCAGTCACTTAATGCCGGGGGTTCCGTCAGCTCAAACACCCGCACCGCGCGATCCCTCCCATCCGTGGCGAGCAGGCGACCATTGGGGCTGAAAGTGAGGCTGCGGGGTAGGCCTTCGATGGCTGTGAAGGTTTGCAGGAGGGTGGCGTCGGCGTAGCGCCAGAGTTTCAGCGTGTGATCGGAGGAGCCGGTGGCGAGGAGGGGCTGGGTGGGATGAAAGCGGACGGCGGTGATGGTGGCGTCGTGGGCGCGGAAGCGGTGTCGGATGGCGAGCGTGTCGGCATCGAGGATCATGATGAAGCGGTCGCTGCCGGCGACGGCGATGAGGCGGCGATCTGGGGATACGGCGAGGGCGTAGAAGGCGTCGTCGTGATCGAGCGTGGCGAGGATGCGGCCCGTTTGCGGATCAAGGATGGCGATGCTGCCTTTTTGATTGTTGTCGGGCTGGAGTTCGCTGGAGATGGCGATGATGTGGCCGTGGGTGCCGGCAAAGATGGCTTTGTAGCTCTCGTGTTTGAAATCGTGAAGCACGCCGCCGGTGCGGGTGTCGTGGACGATGAGATGATTATGCGGTTGAGGTGTGGTGCGGAGGAGGCGTTCTCCTTTGGCATCGAAGTCGAGGTGCATGGTGTTGTCGTTGCCTGCCTGAGCAGGCAGGGACCATTGTTCGCTGACGCCGTCTTTCGTGGTCTGCCACAGGCTGAGCGCGGCTCCGGGGGTGGTGAGGCTATTTCGCGAATAAGCGGTGGCGATGAGGCCGGTGGCGGGATGGACGGCGTTGACGGGGTGATTTTTGGCAAACGGCGTGCCCATCGGCGTGGGTTGGCGCGGGTCAACCACGTTGAAGCGTGCCCGCAGACCGCCTTCGGTGCGTGCGAGCAGCTCGGTGTCGGAGAGAAAATGGCAGGACCAGCCTTCGTCACCACCGGGCAGCATCTCGGCGAGCGGTTGATCGGGCAAGCGCCAGATCTGCGGCGGGGATTGCTGCGTGAGGAGGTGTCCGCTCGTGTGATTCACGCTGAGCGGTAGATGGCCGGTATAGGCGGTGATGCCGTGGAAGGTGCCGTTCGGTGTGAGATCGCCGGGATGCCAAAAGGACAGCGCACGGCTGACGGCGAGGCTTTGTGAACCACTGCCGCCGAGGGTGATGACATTCCTGCCCGCACTGTAAGCCACCTGTGCGATGGGCATGGCGGCGACGCGCTGGCGTTTGATGAGGAGGCCGTTGTTGGAATGGTAAACCTCCACATCGCCGGAGATGAGGCCGATGACGAGTCGAGCATGATCGGGACTCGCTGCCATGGAGTTCGGGTGCGCGTTGAGGCGCCCGAGAAAGGCGGGGCTGCCATCGGTGAGCTTGATGCCCCTGAGGACGTAGTCTTGGTGCTGGATGAGGGCCAGAGCATGTCCATGCGAGGCAAAGATCATGCGCAACGGACGGAAGGGTTTCGTCCAGCGCACCGCGCCGGTTTCGGTGTCGATGAGGTGAAGCGCTGCGCTGTCGAAGTCCGCAAAAGCCGCCAGCGTGCCGGTGGCATTCAGCGCGAGGGTTTGCAGATACGGATGCTCGGTAGCCTCGGAGTGCGAGACGGGGAAGGTCTTCAGCTTCGCTCCCGTGGTGAGATCATACAATGCGGCCTCGCTCGCTGAACTCGTGCGTGTGAGGAGACGTTTGCCATTGGCGGAGATGCTGAGGCGCAGCTCGCCTGAGTGACCGGTGTCGAGGGTGCGGAGGAGTTTTTTGCTCACCACATCCACGATGCCGATGCGTCCATCGCGACTGGCGATGGCGAACTGCGCGGCGGCGTTTCCCACCGCACAAACATCCGTCACTTGCTCGCAGAAGCCTGGGATCATGAGCGTGCCGAGTGAGGAATCACGCTTCGCAGCGAGATAGTGCCAGCTTTGGTCCCGCAAAGCCGTGGGCACGACCTCCAAGGCGCTCGTCATGCGGGTCACGTCGCCTTCTTTGAGTGCGACATCGGCCAGAGCGATCTGCGCGGTGGCCAAAGATTGTTGGGCGTGTCGTTCGCTTGCCATCACCTTCCACACAAAGCCGAGGCTGATGAGAAGCAGCGCGGCGAGGGATGCGGTGACGACTTTGTGCCGCAGCAGCAGGAGCTGAAGCTGCTTCATCGAGCCTGCGTCCTCCGCCCGCGTGGCAAAGCCGTTTTGATAAGCCTCGATGTCAGCGCTCAAGGACGTGCCTCGGTCATAGCGCCGCGCTTTGTCGAGATGCAGCGCCTTCATCGCCACGGCAGAGAGCGCCACAGGCACACGCGCCCCGCGAATGTGCGGCAGCGGACGGATGAGCTTCGCCTCCAGCACCTCGCCCTTCTCGAAGACCTTTCCCCGGCTGCCAGACTGCGAGGCAAAAGCCGTTGGAGCCGTGATTTCACCTTTGCTGACCTTCTCCAGCACCTCCAGCGCCGTTTTGCCCTCCACCGGCGGACGCAGCGTGAGGATGGCGTAAAGAATGCCGCCCAGCGCATAGATGTCCGAAAGCTCATCCACCTCCGCCATGCTGCCGCGGGCTTGCTCCGGGGACATGTATTGCGGAGTGCCGAGGACGGAGCCGTGCAGGGTAGATGAGAGTTGAATGTTGAGAGTTGAGAGATGGGGGAAATCGGGGATCTGGCTCTCAACACTCAACTCATCAACACTCAACCTTTTGGCGAGTCCCCAGTCCATCACGAGCACCTCGCCGAACTCGCCAACCATGATGTTCTCCGGCTTTAGATCGCGATGCAGCACGCCTTGGCTGTGGGCGAAGGCGATGGCGTCGCAGACTTTGCGGAAGATGCCGAGCAGGCGCGTGAGCGGATAGTCGCGCAGCGCCTCGGGCACTTCTTTTCGCAGGTCGGTGAGGATGGCTTGCAGCGTGCGACCTTTGACGAGCTTCATCGAGTAGAAGAGCGGCTGGCCGCTCTCCCACACGATGTCGTAGATGGGCACGATGTTCGGATGCGCGAGCTTGGCGAGCACCTGGGCCTCGCGCAGGAAGCGCTGTCTCATGCGTGCGTCTGCGTTCGCCTCCAGCAGCATGACCTTGATGGCCACGGTGCGGTCCAGCTTCCCATCTCGCGCCTCCAGCACACTGCCCATGCCGCCCGTGGAAATTTCCGCGCCGAGCTGGTAGTTCTCCACGCCGAGGGGCGGTGGAGTTGGGGCTGGAGAATCGGCGGGCATGGATGATTTGGAGGACAGCAGAATGGGGGACAGCAGAATTTCAGAAACTTATTCTGTTGTCCCTATTCTGCTGTCTTTGATGGCTTGGTTCAGCGTGGTCGGTTTCCAGAGACGGCATTCGTCATTCGCCACGGAACAGGCGAGCTGGCGACCGCTGGGGCTGAAGATGAGCTGAGTCGGCGGCTGGATAGGGCCGCGCAGTTCTTCGAGCAGCTGACCGTTGTCGGCGTCCCACAGGCGCACGCACAGATCCTGCGATCCGGTGGCGAGGATGCGCCGTGTTGGATGGCAGGCGAGAGCGGTGATCGGCCCGTCGTGCGCACGGAACTCATGCACGACGGCCAGCGTGTCGGCATCGCGCAGGCGCACCATGGCATCCGCGCCCGCCTCGGCGAACTGGCGGCCATCGGGCATGACGGCCAGGAAGTTCATTCGCGTGGGATGCGGGATGCTGCGCTGTTGTTTGCCGCTGGCGGCGTCCCAGAGCACGATGTGCTCCTCGCTGTCCTTGGAAAAACGCAGCCCATGCATCGTGACGAGGCCGATCATGCGCCCGGTGGCGGGCAGCCAGGCGATGTCGTTGAACTGCACGATCCGGCCCTGCTCCAGCGCAGGGAGCGGCTCGCCAGCGAGGGTGAAGCGCTCGACCTTGTCACGGAAGATAGCCAGTTCATTCCCGGTCGGGTTGAGACGCACGAGATGGTCCTGGCACTGCGTGGTGATGGCTCGTGTTTGGCGCACGGAGTCACCCTCGCGCTCCAGGATCAAAACGGGCTGGCGGGAGTCTCCGGTGTGGATGGCCGCCACGGCACCACTTGGACTCGTGGAGAGAAAACGGTAGCCGCTGTTTTTGAGTGTCCACAGGGTTTTGGTGCCTCGATTCACGATGGGCGCAGACTGCGGATTGGCATAGCTGACGAGGGTGTCATCCGTGCCGAGGAATCCGAGGAACGGCGTGGGATGTGATGGGTATTTCAGCAGCGTCGGCGTGTCGCGCACATCCCAGACTTTCAGGCCACTGAGCCCGATCGCCAACTCGCCGGTGAGCGGATGCACGGCGGCGGAGGAGA
Source organism: Prosthecobacter sp. (assembly GCF_034366625.1). Taxonomy (NCBI): domain Bacteria; kingdom Pseudomonadati; phylum Verrucomicrobiota; class Verrucomicrobiia; order Verrucomicrobiales; family Verrucomicrobiaceae; genus Prosthecobacter; species Prosthecobacter sp. The sequence continues at coordinate 297,260 of NZ_JAXMIH010000023.1, read as the reverse complement.
TGCCCTGCCTGCCGCCGAGCAACGATCTGATCACCGCTCCGTTGCGCGGATTGCGGAGCTGCACGACCTGAAGGCTGTCTGCGGACTGCCACGCGGTGATCAGCACGGCGCGGTCCGGCGTCCAGCCGATGAAGTGGTCCCGCGAGCGCGGTCCAGGCCCGGCGAACCGGGTGAGCACGGTGTCGTCGTGGAGATCGAAGACGATCACCTCGGCGCGGTTGTCGAGAGCCGCGAGCAAGCCCTCCCGGCAGGCGGCGAGGTCGATGACGTTGTGATATTCACCCGGCAGACGGCGGATCGTTTGGCCATCGCGCGCATCCACGATTCGCAGGCCGCTGGAGGTGTTGCTCACGATGACCTGCCGCCCATCGGGGGAAAAGGTGGCAAAGATCGCGCCCGGCGGCCCCTCCTGCCACAGGAGCGCACCGGTGGCGCTGTCCCAGATTCGAATCGAAGCCGGGTTGTTGTTCACGGGTCTGCATCGTTGCAGCAGCAGGCTGCCATCGGCATTGAACATCAGGCTTTTCGTCTCCGGCGCGTCCCAGCGCAGGATTTCCTGCCCGCTGCGAATATTGCGGACAACGATGCCGCCGGGGCCGTCCCATTGCCCGATGGCGATGCGCTCTCCATCGGGTGATACAGCGATCCTGGGTATCGCCCACGAGGTGGAAATGCCGGCGGCAAACTCCTTCAACAACTTGCCGCTGCGGGCATGGATGAAGGAGATGCCTCCACCCGACTGCGCCACCGCCAGACCGCCCGGCGTGCGTGGCAGTGGCGCGAGACTGAATGCCTTCGGTGGATTGAGCTGAATCGTGGTCACCGACGTGTCGGACTGTCCAAGCAGATAGTGCCAACTGCTGTCACGCATCTCGGCGGGCACGGTGTGGAGCAGTTCCTGCATCCGCACGCCATTGCCATTGCGCAGGGCCGCATCCGCCAGCCCGATGACGGACCGCGCCTCGCCTGCCACGGCCCGGCGTTCCTTTGTCCGCAGATTCACCATGAAGCCCAGGCTGACGACCAGCAGCGCCGCGAGCGAGGCAGTGACGACTTTGTGCCGCAGCATGAGAAGCTGGAGCTGTCGGAGTACTCCCGCCTGCTCGGAGGACGTCGCAAAGCCGGTCAGGTAGGCGTCGATGTCGGCGCTGAGGGCGGTGACACTCGCGAAGCGCTCGGATTTGTCGAGCCGCAGCGCCTTCATCGCCACGGAAGACAGCGCCGACGGCACCAGACCACCGCGCAGATGCGGCAGCGGCTTGATCTGCTTGGCTTCGAGCACCTCGCCTTTTTCAAAGACCTTTCCACGACTGCCGGAGCTTGTTTTCAAAGCCGTCGGTGAAGTGATCTCTCCACGGCTGACCTTCTCCAGCACCTCCAGCGCCGTCTTGCCCTCCACCGGCGGCCGCAGCGTGAGGATGGCGTAAAGAATGCCGCCCAGCGCATAGATGTCCGAAAGCTCATCCACCTCCGCCATGCTGCCGCGTGCTTGCTCGGGGGACATGTATTGCGGAGTGCCCAACACCGCGCCAGCGAGTGTTTGTGAAAGGGAGCGCGGACACTCCTGTTGTATTCCATAATGTAGCACTGTGTTGCATTCATTTGCAAAGCCTTGCAGCACAAGGGTTCGGCGATGGTTGCGCGTTGCGCCCAATTGCATCCAGTGGGGCTGAATTGCACGTTTTCAGCCCGTGGCTGTATAAAATGGCTGTATAAAACCGGAGGCTTGATCAGGCAAGGTAGCCGTGATTTTTGAGCCATTCGGCAAGTGCTTCGGCAACGATGTCGCGTTGCGTGAACGGGTCAAGCCTCTGGATTTTCCGGTCCATTGATGCTCTGAGGAGTGCGGTGCTGATCTCGGGTTCGATGCGAACATTCAGGGAGACGGCACCCGCCATCGTGAACTGAGGCAGTGCGGAACTTGGTGGCACCTGGGCGGTTGGTCGTTGTGCAAAATTTTCTTTCAGTGCTGCTCTTGCCATAGGGGTATTCTCCTTCTTTGAGGTTGCTTCAGATTTCGGTTTCGGCTCTGCCTTGGCAGTCTTGCCGGTTTCAAGAAAACTCTGCTCATCAGGGGTAAGCGCGTCGTCGAGTGAGCGTCGGTTAACCACGGGTCATATCCTTCATGAGCTGCTGCATTTCGAGAGAGGCCAGCAAAGCCCCTGCGCCCATTTGCCAGACCACTTTGGCCTGCCCTGCGGAGTCCGCGAAGCTTTGACGAAGGCACACTCCAGCGGTGACATCCACGCCAAGTTTTTTCGCGGCGTTCATCATTTCACGGCTGAGGCGTCCGCGCTTTTGCAGCTTGTTGGGGATGAGAAGTCCTTCCGGTTTGCCTTTGCGTGTTTTCTGAGCTTCGCGAAGAAGCTGCACGGCTTTGGAGGCTGCGCGGAGATCAAGAATTGACGGTCCGCATGGAAAGAACACGCGGTCAGCACGGAGCATGATGGCCCTGGTCGTTGCTGAAAGTCCTGCGGGGCCGTCAATGACGATGTCATTCGCATCGCCCGCGAGTTTGGCGAGCCGATGAATTATTTCCTCCGGCGAGTCGATTTGCTCAAGCTGGATCGGCAGTGCCAGTTCCTTGATCCATTGTGATGCCGAAGATTGCGGGTCGGCATCAATGAAGATCACGCTGCGCTTCTTTTTGACGAGCCATGCCGCCAAGTGAACTGCGATGGTTGTTTTGCCAACACCGCCTTTTGAATTTGTGAGTCCGTAAATCATGTCTGCCTCTTTTTGGCAGAATAGTGATTTGCTCCTGTCACCGATAGCCTCTCGAATGTTTTGCTGATGCGTGCCTGCATTTTTCTTCGGAGGGTTGCAAACTTGCAACACAGCTTGCTAGCTAGCTTGCTAGTTTTTGGTTCTTCCCTGCCAGACACCCGGAGGCAGGCGAGCCTTTCAAAAAGGCGCGTCGGCTGCCGACGGGGTTTAAAGGTTTTATTCTTTACTGTTTAAGTAAGGTTTAGGGAGCTGGAAAGGCGCGGCAGGCTTGGGCTTGAGGGCTGCCAAGGTCGCTGCTCTGACGATGGCGGGTCGTTGAAGTGACGATAGCAAAGTCGCTGGCCTGACGTGGGTTGGTCGCTGCTCTGACGATACGGTCGCTGGCATGACGATTCAAAGGGTTGCTGGTCTGACGATGGTTGGAAAGTTTGGATAAATCCGGCCCAAAGGTCGCTGCTCTGACGATATTGTTTTTTCAAACCAATCATGCTATGCCGAAGGGCATGGGCAGGATGATTGAGGGTGGGATCAAAGAACATCAGAACTTGGAAAGGTTCATAGCGTCCTCGGCTGACATCGCCCCCAAAGACCAGATTGATCTGATGGCGCGTTGCTGGTTCAGCCTGACACCCGGAAGAACTGAGGCCATTCAGCACGAGTATGTGGACGCGAGGTCGGGCCAAACTGAAACGGTCCGCATCACCGGCAGCGGTGAACACGGCATTGCCACGATCCACGATCAGGATTTGCTCATCTATGCCATATCGCAATGGATCGAAGCCAAAAGGAAGGGACTTGAGCCTTCGCGCCGAATTCACTTCACCCCGTATCAGTTCCTCGCATGGATGAACCGCGAACCCGGCGGCGGGCAATATCAGCGGCTCAAAGATGCCCTGCACCGCCTCAAGATGACGAGCATTCAAACCACGATCCGTTCCGAACAAGGCAAGCGGAGCCGCAAACGCATCAGGCAGTTCTCGTGGATTTCAGAATGGGAGATCACGGAAGAAAAAGGCGAAATTCGCGGCATTGAAGTCGTGCTGGCCGAATGGCTCTTTGAAAGCATTCAGGACTTCCATGTGCTGACTCTCGACAAACGGTATTTTGATATTTCCGGCAGTGTGGAGCGCTGGCTTTATCTCTATGCGCGAAAAGCCACGGGAGGCCCGACAGGCGTCTGGAAAGAGACGTTCAAGAGCCTTTACCAGAAATCCGCTTCGCAGCAGGCATACAAGCACTATGCGAGCACGCTCCGAAAGCTGGTGAAGAAGAATGACCTGCCGGGGGTTAGGCTGGAGCATGTGAGTTCGGCTCAAGGCAAAGACATGCTGCTCATGGAACGCAGAGAAAAACGGGCGGTGATTGAGGCCAAGGAACATCCGGTTCAAGAGGCGCAGCTTGTGCTTATCGAGCGAACGCCTTTGGAAGAAACCTGGGAGAACGTGCTGGAGTTGATGCGCAAACAAATTGGAGCAGACCAAGTGAAAGCTTGGCTGGAAAGGTTGCAGCTTGGCGAGCTGGTAGATGGCACTCTCACCTATCGCGCAAACCTCAAATTCGTGGCGGATTGGGTGGAAACCAATTTCAAACACAAGCTGGAATCAGCATGGCAGTCGATGGGTCATCCGGTGACTTCGGTTCGCATCGAAACGAAAAGCCGAAAATCAGCCGCCTAGAGTTCGGCGGAAATACTCAATGGCCTCATTCAAAGTCGCCGCTTTTTCGGTGGTCCCTGCGTCCGCGTTGTTCGGATCGGGATGGACGGTCTTGATGAGATGGCGGTAATTCAGTTCGGCCTGCTCCAGTGAATGGGGAGGCATCAGTCGCAACACTTCTGCGGAGCGGAATTCCAATGCCTTCACTGCCTGCTCATCCTCGGCTGTCTGGGGAGGCCGCTTCGCCCTTGGTTTGCGGGTTCCTGCCGCTGGCAGTGGGACTTCAGCAGCGCCGCTCCCTGGCATCTTCTCCTTGGCGTCTTCAATGATGTCCTCGTGCTTTTTCTCCGAGCGGATGCCATACCAGAAATTGATGAACTCCTTCAGCCACATGGCGACGGCGACAAGGATCAGCCATGTTGAAAGGCGGTGTTCTGTGAAAAAAGCGCGAAGCATCGCCGCAGTGGTCAAGGCCAGAAAAGGCTCGACCCAGAGATGCACCATCAGCTCGGAGCGCGGGTTGCCGCGAAGCTGGCTGAAGCCGGGAAGCAGCAGCAGGTGCGATGTCCCTGAATAGAAGTCGTGCTTGCCCTGCCTGCCCACTTCCCGTGAAAAGGCCAGCATAAGGTGCAGCAGATACAACGCAGCCGCGCCAAGACCGAAGCTCGCCACGGCCCAATACTTGAACCAAACGCCCTGCTCTATCCACGCGTAGATCGAGAACAGGAGGTGCGCCCAAACGAAGGCGAAGAAAACACTTTTGGGACTGAGAAACGAAAAGCCGAATCGGGAGCGCAGGAACACGATGGCCGGCATCGCCAGCCAGTGCAGGATGGGACTGAGGATGGGGACGCTTGGCTGCGCTCCCGTGGATTGAATTTGCCGGTCCTTCATGTGTGGATTTGTTCACCGTTGCCCTGCCCTATGACTTTTGCGAGAAGACATGCCGGATGAAATTCTGAGCGACCGGCTCGCCCTTCTTGGTCGCGAGCCATCGCCGCCCGCCTTGAAAAATGATCGAGTCCACAAGATATTCAGATTCAGGGCCACCCGTGCGCAGCATGGTGAACTCTTGCGGCTGCACGACGTATTCCACCACCATGCTGCCGCCTGCGTTCTGGCTCATCGTGCCGCCTTTCGCCATCCCTTCATTTAATCCACCGTAAAACGTCGCTTGCCGCGTCTTGCCGATGGAATCCGCTGCCCAGTTGTTCGTGGTCGGGTCGCCGTTGGCGTGGAAAATCTTCGTTTGAAGGTTGCCAAGGAAGCTCTCGGCATCGGAGCGGGAGTTTTGTCCGCCGAAGGCCGAAAAGTAGCTGGGGAGGTTCTGAGTCAGGTAAACGGTGCAGGCGCGGGAGCTTCGCGCCGTGCTCTGGAAGAGCGCGTCGTAGGAATTGACGAAAAACTGTGATTCGTCCGCCCAAAGGAAAACGGGGCGAGCTGCGGCCTGGGCAGCTTCGCGGCTCATGTCCGCAGAAATCCTCCGTTCAACGGCCCTCTGCCAGATGAACTTGAAAAGCACCTGGGCGAACTGGCCCAGCTCATTGAACTCCTTCACCGGCAGATTGAGGATGATGATCTTGCCGTTGAACGTGTCCTCGGGGGTGAAGGTGAGATCGGTGCAGAACAGGTCACGCAGCAGGCCGCGCAGAAAACAGTCGGCCATGCTGGTGAAGGTGGAGACGATCACGGAGCGGGTTTCAGGGGCGAGGCTGGGAAACTCCCGCAGCCAGAAGTCGCGAGTCAGTTCCAAATCGTTCGCCCTGCCCTTATCTTTAGTTTTTGCCGTCGCCACTTCCAGCAATGCAAAGCAGGCCGATTTCTTCTGCCAGTCGGGATTCTCTGCCTCATCTGTGGAGCGCGGCGCGGACGTGATGATCCGGTAGAGGGACGGCAGGTCGATGTCGTCCAAAGCGAGAACGGCGAGGTCAATCGCATTCCTGAGAAGTTGCTTCAATGTGCGCTGCCAATAGGCATCCTGCCCGCCGCCCTGCCCTTGTTTTCGCTCGGCGGCTTCAAGCACGCTGCAAAACAGGTTCACGAGGTTTTCGGTGTGCCCTGCCCCGGTTCCTGGCCGCTTCAATTCGTAGCGCAGGAAGTTGAACCTGTGGGGTGAGTCGGGGCCGACAATGAGCAATTCTGACTCACGGCCTGCGGCCTTGGCGAAGCGCTTCCATGAGAGCACTTCGTCGTTCTTGGCAGTCAGAACCAGTCCGCCTAGATTGGACTCCATGAACGCCTTGGCGAGGGCTTGCCCACTCCCTGATGATTTGCCAGAACCGGTCGCTCCCAAAATCTGGACACCCTCAAAGGCATCCTTCAGGCACCAGTAGTTTTCAGCCCTGCTGGTCTTGCCGTCTGCACTCAATTCCAGCAACGCCTCGTCGTCATCAGGCCAGTTTCGTTTTGCGCCTGTAGGGGCAGATGGGGGACGTTTGGCGAGGCTGAATTCATCCATGAGGGGAGGGTGCTGGGGTCACTGCAAGCTAGCCGCGCAGCCGCTCTGCGGCGAGCAAAAACCACAGCCTTAGCACTGCTAAGGAGAGATGTCTGAAGATCATATTGCTATGTTGCTAGCTTGCTAGTTTCCTAGCTCGGTAGCCTCCTTGCTAGACGGCAAACTTGCTCGGAAACTGCCTTCCCAGCTTGCTAGCTCGCAACCTGACAAGGTGGCAAGTTCGCTGCCTTGCTGGCTCGCTCAATAGCTTGCTAGCAGGCAAATTTTGCCGAGTAAGCGGCGAAAATGGATTCGCGGAATCAGATGTGGTAGAATGAACCGATGCTCAGAGTTGTAGCGCACACGAGCGCGGCAGCCGCCCGCAAATACTATGCGGAAGGTCTGAAACGCGAGGACTACTACTCCGAGAAACAGGAGGTGGTAGGCAAGTGGCATGGCCGCGCTGCGGGCCTGCTGGGGCTGTCCGGGGACGTGGATCGGGAGCAGTTCGCGGCGCTGGTGGAGAACCGCAATCCCCTCACTGGGGAGAAGCTGACACCCCGCACGAAGGAAGGTCGCCGGGTAGGGTATGACCTCAATTTTCACGCGCCAAAAAGTCTCTCCGTGCTTTATGCGCTAACGCAGGACAAAGAGGTTTTGAAAGCGTTTCGGCAGGCGGTTTCTGACACCATGACGGAACTTGAGGCGAGGGCGGAAACCCGAGTCAGAAGGAAGGGGGCGCGTGAAAACCGCGTCACTGGAAACCTCGCCTGGGCCGAGTTTGTTCACTTCACCTCCCGCCCGGTCGGTGGCATTCCCGATCCGCATCTGCACGTTCACTGTTTCACTTTCAACGCGACTTTCGACCAAACGGAGGCGCGATGGAAAGCTGCGGAGTTCGGGGCCATCAAGCGCGAAGCGCATTACGCGGAAGCGGCGTTTCATGCCCGCCTGACGGCAAGTTTAGTGGCTCAAGGCTACGCCATTGAGCGCCGGAAAAGCGGCTGGGAAATCAAGGGAATGCCCGCCAGCGTGATAGCGAAGTTCTCGCGGCGCACCGCTCAAATTGAGCGACTGGCCGATGAAATGGGCATCAAGGACGCCAAGGCCAAAGATGCTCTTGGGGCTGCAAGCCGGGAGGGAAAACGACACGGCATGACCTTTTCAGACCTGCTGGCGGCGTGGAGTGTCCGGCTCACCGATGACGAAAAGGTGCAAATCTCCAAGGTTTGCTATGAGCGTGGGCAGGGTGGAGCCGAAAGGGTGACTGCGGGGCAGGCCGTGGACTATGCCATTTCCAAACTGTTCGAGCGGCAATCGGTGGTGGAACGCGGCCATATCCTGGCGGCAGCGCTTCGCTTTGGCGTTGGGCAAACGACACCGGAGGCGATCAAAGCTGAGTTTGAGCGGCGGCAGTTGATTGGGCGCAAGATCGGCGATGAGCATCTTTGCACTTCCGTGGATGTTCTGGCAGAAGAAATCGCCCTCCTTGCTTTTGTTCGTGCTGGCCGGAACTCGGCCATGCCGCTGGGCGGCAAGGGCAGGCTTTCATATTCTGAAAAGCTCTCCGAGGAACAGCGGGCAGCGGTCAAACATCTGCTCACCAGCCGCGATCAGGTGATGGCGATTCGCGGCGGTGCTGGCGTGGGCAAGACCACGCTCATGAAAGACGCGGTGGCCGCGATTGAGGCGCAAGGATTAAAGGTGTTCGCCTTTGCTCCCTCTGCCGTCGCTTCCCGTGAAACCCTCCGTGAAGCGGGGTTCGCGGGTGCCGATACGGTCGCCCATCTGATGCTCAACACCAAGCTGCAAAAGCAGGCTCGTGGGCAGGTCATCTGGATCGACGAGGCGGGCCTGCTTGGCACAAGGGACTTGTGGCGCATCATGGAAATCGCCGGGCCTAAAACGCGCGTCATCCTCACTGGCGACACCGCACAGCACGCGCCGGTGGCGCGGGGTGATGCGTTTCGCATCCTGCAAAAACATGCCGGTCTTCGCGTCGCGGAAGTGACGGAGATCCGGCGTCAGGAAGTTGAGGACTACAAGAAGGCCATCGAAGCCATCAGCAAAGGCGACCTCCGAACCGGTTTCCGTCGCCTGGACAGCCTGGGAGCGTTCGTGGAAATTGCAGACGAAGCGCAGCGTCACCGGGAACTGGCGGCTGATTACATCGCCTTCGGGCGACGGGGCGAGTTTCCACTGGTCGTCTCTCCGACCCATGCGGAGAGCGCCAAGGTCACGAACGCCATTCGTGAGGCTCGCCGGGAGGCGGGACAGCTCGGCGCGGAAAAGAAGTTCCTTCAATACCAGAACTTGCAGTGGGAGGAAGCGGAGCGCCAACTTCCTGAGAACTACCGTGCCGGTCTGGTTGTTCAGTTCCATCAGAACGCCAAGGGCGTGAAGCGCGGCGAAATTTTCAAGGTGCTGGGGCAGGGCGAAAACGGCACGGTGCAAATTCAGAATAAGGCAGGCAAAACCCGCACGCTGCCCCTCAACGAGGCCGCAAAGTTTCTGGTCTATGAGGAACGCGAGATCGCCCTGGCAAAGGGGGACCGCATTCGCATCACACGAAACGGAGAGAGCACGAACGGCAAACGCCTCAACAACGGCAACCTCTTAGCTGTGGAGAAGTTCGGCAGGAAGGGCGAGATCGTCCTCAGCAACGGGGCCATTCTTCCGGCAAACCACGGCCATATCGCGCACGGCTATTGCCAGACCTCGCATTCCAGCCAGAGCCGGAGCGTCCGCGACGTGCTGGTGGCACAAAGCGCCGATTCGTTCCTTGCCAGTTCTCGTGAACAATTTTATGTGTCATGCAGCCGTGGCAAACAAACCCTCCGCATCTACACTGACAACCGCCGCGAATTGCAGCAGGCGGTCGGCAACACGTCCACGCGAATGTCCGGCGTGGAACTGGCGGAACTGACCTCGCAGGAACTCTCCAACTTCATGAACGGCGAACTGGGTGCAAAACAATGGCGGGAGGCTGTTCACAGCCGCAAAGGGCTGGACGGTGCCAAAACCTTCGTCAAGCAGCTCACCGAGCACCGGAAGGTCGAACCGCGCAAAACAGGCGAGGTCATCGACTGGAAGGGCTACGTCGAGATGCGCCGGAACCTGGTTGGCGCGGACGGCAAAAGCCGCTCCAAGGGCTATCCTTCAGAACCGAGAAAGGGCAGTCAAAGCAAAGGCATCGCACGGCCCAAGATAAGCCAGCACTCGGACGCGAGGATCGCTGAACTGAAGGCGGCGCATGAAGCCAAGAAGACAGGAGTCGCTCAAGAAAAACCTCCAGCATCGAAAGCCCCTCAAGATCGCAAAGAGCGGCTCGTGAAAGCTTACGAGTCAGCGGCCAGCCATTTCAAGAAAGTGGCGGACAAGGTGCGCGGCAGGTCTGCGCCGGGAGACAAAGAGAAAGAGGTCAAGATGGGGAGGGCAAAAGTAAAACCGTTGCAGAACAGCAACGCGGACCGTGCGGCGGAGCACTCCAAAAAGGAAAAAGCAGCAAGTATTAGGAAGACCGGCGAGGGGCAGGCTAAAAACAGAACTGAAACCAAGACGAAGCAGGCCGCGCCGCGTCCCGTCGTCATCAAAAAATGAGGCACTATGGCTGACAAAATTGACGAAATTCTCAAGGCAAGACAGGCGGCTGAAAAGCCTGCCGAACTGACGCCTGATGGCGATAAGTTTTTCTCCATTCTGATCGGTGAAGGGATGCAGGAGAACTTCCTGGAATTGCAGTTCCGCAACGGGCTGCAAACCTGTTTCAGCTATACGGATTTGCTATGGTTCAACCATGACCCGGAAAGCGGCTGCATCGACCTGGAATTTGGCGGCTTCCTCATCACCATCAAAGGCCGTGGCCTGCGCACAATCTTCAACGGCGTGAAGGGCAAGCGGGTCGCGTGGGTGAAGGAAGCGGACAGCAACCTTCAGGATCACAAAGACAACGAGTGTTTTGTTGAAGAGATCAGCATCACTCCGCCGAAAGGGTTCACTGAGGAAGCACCTGCCGCCGACTAAACTCCATGAACTGGCGCATACTGAAGGCGTTCCCGAAATACGCGATTGCCATCGGCGTGGTGCTGCTCAGCACGGGCTTGTTTGGTGCATGGTGGTTCTTCAAGCGCACGATGCCGCGCTGGGAGTTTGCGAAACCTGATCCCGCCGTGGTGGCAGAGATCAAAAAGAAAGCTGAAGAGCTTCCCGACAAGCTGGGCTGGCTGGCCCTGGTGGGCGGTGACCTCTATGACATCAGCACAGGTGAAGTGATCTTCAAAAACTGGCTGCGCGGCATTCCGATGCGCGTGTTTTACTATCCTGAAAGCAGGCATCTCATGGTGCAAGCGGAACGCGGCATCATGAGGTTCGGGCTGGATGGAAAGCAGGACGGCGTGATGGGCGTTGAAACGCCGCCCGCATTCACCAATGACGGCAGCCAGGCCATGTATGTGAAGGACGGCGACATCTGGATCGCGGGTATTGACTGGACCGCATTCAAGTTCATCAACGAGCGGCAGGCCACGCATTACGGCCAGTTCAATGCACTATACTTCTCTGCGAACCTGTCGCTTGCCTCTGAAAAAGCTTGTCTGGTAAACCAACAGGGCAAGCTCTTGCGTGTAGATTTGAGCACGGGTGACTTGCAGCAAATATCGTTGCCCCTGCACTATAACATGAAGCGCCGCTCGCCAGACTGCGAGGTCATGCTGGGTGAGGAGGAAGCAAGCCTCTTTGCTTTTGACATCGACAAGCCGGAAGCCGCCATGTTCCCTAAAAGTGCGGGCAAGGTCTCGGATTATCAATGGCTGAACAATAATGCCTGCGCGTTCCTTCTGCCTGGGAAGACGGTGGGAGTGTTTGATCGCAAGAAAGGAACGATAGAGGAAGTGGCGACATTGCCTTTTGACTGCCAGAAGTTTTCCATGCCGTCGCTGGATGGGCGGTATTTGCTCTGCTTCGGCGGCAACGGGTTGGTGCTGGTGGATGTTCAGGCAAAAAAAGCGGAGAGCCTTGACATCAAAGCCGACAATATCACCTGGGTGAGCCACGACACGCTGATCTATTCACGGGAAATCCCGGACATGAAACTTCGCGGCACCTGGATCAAAACCATTGGCAGTGAACCGCAGCGAGTGTTGGCCGAACCTTATCTTGTCGGCTACGACAAGTCAGCTCCGCTGGCTTTGATGCGCGAGCTTGGCGTGGTAGTCTTCGCGACTCGCAATGGGATTTTCAGGATGAAACCTGATGGCTCAGAGCTTCGCGAAGTTGCCAAGCTCAAACAGCCTGTGGGGAGAATTCAAGCGGTGGAGATGTGGGGCAAGGGGCCTCAGTAGTGAGCCAATTGCCGCTGCAGTAATCGTGTGAAGAACTCAAACTCTGGTTTCTGAGTCTATAGGCGATGCCTTGCGGAGCCGCACCAAGGGACGGGCAGGGCGGGGACTTCCAAAAGTATTCGCAGAGTGAGCGAAAGAGAGCGGCGCTTCTGGTTCATGGCATTGCATCGGGAGGCGTGGCCGCCTACGCCATCAGAGGGCGCGGCGGTGTCGCTGCGGCAATCGCAGCGTTGAGCCGTTTGGAAACAGCGGAAAGTGTAGGCTGCGAATCGCATAGTTTTTGAAGTTCTTGGAAGGCAAACTTTGCAGCATCTAGCAGGTCGGGTGCGCCTCGGAACAGATCGCGGGTCATCAGCAAGGCATACTCGGATTCAATATCTGGCGTGAAGTCGATCATTTGTTCGATGCATTCCATTGAAGTTTGATGCCCTGGGAAAAGGGGCGTTTCAAAATCAGCGTCTTGATTGTTGGTGTTGTCGTTCATGGCTCTGTCTCCTTTTTATGTTGGGCGGCGCCTCTCGCTGCCTGATGGCAAAGCAAAACAAAGTCCCTTCAAGCCGAAGCGAAGCGAGCCGGTCAAAGCCGAAAATTGGGGGAGACCTTCAGGGGGAACCAATTTTCTGCTTGAGCGGTCGGCGGGGACTTTAGCTTGCCATCTGAAAGGCAGGGAGTGCGCACCCTCCAAGTGTTGGGAGACTGCCAAAATGACGGCACATCCGGCCTGATTTGCGCCCCTATCGGGGCAATGCCTCAAGGTGAAGATGCAATCTCCGGTCATGCGCCATATTGCAGGATAACGAGACAGCGCGGCGATAGCTGAGGCATTGATAAACCTTGCCTTGCGGCTTCCGGTTCTGCGTTTCGATCACGGCAACGCGCCAAGCGGCGCGGGGCTTGTCTTCTATTCTGACGGCTCTGGCGTGGGGTCCGGTGACTTTGACAAGGGCATTCATGGTGTGCGCTTTAGTCGATGCGTTTGGAGATGATGCCGCGCACGATGGCGACGACGGTTTCGAGCGGCTGGCGCATGGGGTCGCCAGTCCAGCCAAGGCACGCGGCGCGAAGTGCGAGCTGGTTTTCCAGCTCGTCAAACTCCGCATCGGTAAGGTCTGCCAATTCGATCAGCTCGGCATCTGAGAGGGCAAGCAAGGAGCTCATGGCAGAACCTCCGGCTGAATGTTCAAGATGTAGTTGGCTGCCTTCTGTGCCTGCGATGCAGCGCGGACAATCCAGCTTTTGGCGTCCTTGCCTTTGAGGGCATCAATCCAGCTTTGCAGGTAGGCGGCGGAGTTGCTGATTTCGTCCTCCATGATGCCGGCGTGGGCGTTCAGGAATGAAGCACCCATTTCTGCCACCAATTCCTCCTCGGCATAGACTTTGCGGGCCGTGTCGCCAGCGGCATCAATGCCCTTGTTCTCAAGCAGTGACTTACGGGCAAGGCGTGAGGCGTGGCCGGTGCTGTGACTCAGCTCGTGAAAGAGGGTGGAATAATACGCTTCTTCACTCTCGAAGAAACCACGCTCCGGCATGTGAACGCTGTCAGTCTTGGGCCGATAGCAGGGAACCGCATTCCCGTCATGGATGGCGGGGGCGTTTGGCATCGCTGCGACGATCTCGCGGGCGCGGTCTGTCTTCTGTGTGATGGAAAGCTCGGGCAGATTATCGGGCTGCGGGAATTCGATGCCTTCGATCTGCGAAGCATGAAACACGGTGTAAGCCTTCAAAAAGCGGCGCGTCTCTGCCTCGTCCTCAATGGCGGGGGCTTGGTCCTCGTGCCTGGTGTAGGTGCCGTATTTCACGACAAGGGAACCTTGTTCCCCTTTGCGGACGTGTCCGCCAAGCTCCTTGGCCTGAATGAAGGTCAGGAAGTGAGGCGAGGTGAAGCGCAGACTTCCAAGCAGGAAGACGTTAATGCCCTGATAGGCTCTGCCGGTGGAGAAGTTGCGGGGAAATCCGACCTTCGAGAAGTATGGCGATTTCCAAGGGACAACCCCTGATTCAAGCTGGGTGATGATGCGGTCTGTGACCTGTTCGTAGATGTCTGGTTTCATGTATGTTTCCTCCTGTTGCGGGTTTGCGCAAAGCACTCGGGCGCGCGCAAAACATGATGACCAAACCGCCGTAGGACGGGCGGCAGTCACAGGGAGGCTCCGCCAGAGGGGCATCCCCAAAGTCCCGCAGCGAGGCACGAGAGAGGACAATTTGGGGAGACTGGTGGATGCCCTTGACGGCGCGAACGTCCGGGAGGCATCAGAGCCGACAAGCGAGGCACAAGCGGTCGGCGTAGTTCACCGCCGCAGGGCGGGAAGATTCACACGGAAGAAGCCGGAAGCGCAGCGGACGGTCAGGCGGTAGCGAAGCGCCCGGCTTTCTTCGGTGTTCAGTATCGTGGCAGGTAGTGACGTGGTTTGGCTCGCCGTGTCTTGACTCTTCAAGGCTTGCTGAAGGCGAGACGAATGGCGTCACGCGGCAGGCGAGGGCGTTACGGGACACCTCCCGTTAGAATGGGTAGCCGCCCACGAAGTAGCGGCGAGGGAAAGGCTTTTCCCCCCGCCGAATCTGCTTTTGTAATACTGATAAATTGGTAAACTGAAGAATATGTTGATTCAGAATGGTGTGTTGCAACTCAGCGGGTCCGATCTAGTCGGGCATCTTAACTGCCGCCATTTAACCGGGCTGGAGTTTGCTGCTGCAAATGGTGAGCTGAAAAAATCAGTCAATCGCGACCCGCTCTTGCAGATTCTTTGGGAGCGTGGCCTGGAGCATGAAAAGGCTTACGTTGAACATCTCCGAAACGCGGGGTTTGATGTTCACGAGGTTGTTGGCGTTGGAGTAACTGAGGAACTTGTGAACGCGA
Organism: Prosthecobacter sp.; assembly: GCF_034366625.1. Lineage (NCBI taxonomy): Bacteria > Pseudomonadati > Verrucomicrobiota > Verrucomicrobiia > Verrucomicrobiales > Verrucomicrobiaceae > Prosthecobacter > Prosthecobacter sp. Next base: position 282,245 of record NZ_JAXMIH010000023.1, on the reverse strand, counting down.
CATTGAAAGCGATGCAGGCCGGTGTGCAGATCATCTCGCAAGGGGCTTTCATGCAAAATGGCTGGGGAGGGCGAACGGACATCCTGCGTCGCATCGAAACACCCTCATCTCTCGGAAGCTGGTCATACGAAGTGATTGATACCAAGCTCGCAAGCGAGACAAAGGGAGGAACGATTCTCCAGTTGTGTCTCTATTCAGACTTGGTGGGAGCTAGCCAAGGGGTGCTTCCTGAGAGGACTTTCGTCGTAACGCCATGGACAAATTTTGAACCACAGTCTTATCGCATAACGGACTACTCCGCCTATTACCGCTCTGTGAAAGCGGGGCTTGAGCGCAGCATTGCGACTGATGCCAACCGCGAAATTTATCCAGACCCGAAAAGTCACTGTGATATTTGCCATTGGCGGGTGCCATGCGATAACAAGCGCCGCGCAGATGATCATCTCTGTCTGGTCGCAGGCATCTCCAAAGTGCAAATCAATGAACTGCAAAATCATGGGGTCAGCACTACAAGCGAATTGGGTGCGATGCCTTTGCCTTTGAGTTGGAAACCTGATCGTGGATCGGCGCAGTCCTACGAAAGAATTCGCGAGCAGGCTCGCATTCAGATAGAGGGCAGGACTGCCGGAACGCCGATATTTGAAGCATTACCCTTAATGCAGGGATTTGGTTTGAATTGTTTGCCGGAGCCTTCACCTGGCGACATCTTTTTCGACCTTGAAGGCGATCCGTTTGTTGGTGAGGGAGGTCTTGAGTTTCTGTTTGGTTACGTCACGCTCGACAATGATGGCAAGCCCCAATATACGGGCAATTGGACTCACTCGCGTGAAGAGGAAAAGCAGGTCTTTGAGCAATTCGTTGATTTGGTAATGGAAAGGTGGGCACGTTATCCAGACCTGCACATCTACCACTACGCCCCCTACGAGCCAAGCGCGTTAAAACGACTGATGGGCCGGTATGCCACACGCGAAGAGGAAATCGACCGGATGCTGCGTGCGGAGCTGTTTGTTGACCTCTACAGCGTTGTCCGTCATGCGGTGCGTGCAAGTGTGGAGAGTTACTCAATCAAGAAGCTCGAAGTGTTTTATGCCTATGTGCGGAACACGAGTTTGCCTGATGCCAATGTGGCGCTGACGCGAGTCCAGGCTTGCATGGAATTGAATAATTTCGCAGGCATCACGGACGAAATGAGGGAAAAAGTGACCGATTACAATCGCGACGATTGTGTCTCGACACTTGAACTGCGGAACTGGCTTGAGCAGATTCGCTCCGATCTGCTGGCGAGGGGGCAAATTATTGATCGTCCGTCCCCATTGGACGGAGCCGCAAGCGAGGACATCAGCGAATGGCTACAGCGGGTGAATGCGCTGATAGCGCGACTGACCAATGATGTGCCCGTTGATGTTGCAGAGCGGAGCGCAGAGCAGCATGGGCGCTGGATTCTTGCCAATCTTCTCGATTGGCACAGGCGTGAGCTGAAAGCCGTGTGGTGGGAGTATTTTCGGCTTCGTGATCTGTCGAGCGAAGACTTGCTGGATGAACGGGTCGGCTTGTCCGGTTTGGAATTCGTCGGAAGCGCCGGGGGGACTGCAAAAGCCCCCGTTCATCGTTATCGGTTTCCACTGCAAGAATCTGAGTTTCGAGGGGGTGAGACACTTCATAAGGTCGGTGGTGACAAATATGGAGCTGTGGTGTCGATCAATTTGGAAGAACGTTGGGTTGACATCAAAAAGCGCGGCGACACCGCCAATATTCATGCCGATGCGGTGTTTGAACATGCTGTGATTGGCACTGATGAGCAGGCGGCTGCGCTGATGCGAATCGGCGACTATGTCGCAGAAAGCGGGATTGCAGGGCTTGGCCGCTATCAGGCAGCGCGTGATCTACTCCTTAAAGAACCGCCGCGCATCGGTGGGCAGGCGATTCACACGGCTACAGAATCAACACTCGAATCTGCCTGTCGGGTTGGTTTGAGCCTTGAGGGAGGCGTATTGCCAATTCAAGGACCGCCTGGGACGGGCAAGACCTTCACCGGGGCGCGAATGATTTGCGACATGGTAAAAAGCGGTAAGAAGGTGGGAATTACAGCGAACAGCCATACCGTAATTCGCAATCTCTTGGACGAAGTGATTGTCGCCGCTGGGGAGCAGGGCATGGACATTCGCTGTATTCAAAAGGCCAAGGAAAAGGAAGATGACATCGACCACCTCTGTTTTGCGAAGAGCAATGCTGACTTGTTTACGGCGCTGAGTCGTGGAAGCCAAGTTGCTGGTGGAACAGCGTGGCTTTGGTCGCGGGAGGAAGCCTTTGAGACTGTGGATGTCCTGTTTGTAGATGAGGCGGCTCAAATGTCGCTGGCGAACGTCCTTGCCGTTTCCCATGCAGCAAAGAGTCTTGTGTTGCTGGGAGATCCGCAGCAACTAGATCAACCGATGCAGGGTAGTCACCCTGAAGGCACAGACGTATCAGCTCTCAATCATATTCTGGATGGTCACCAGACGATCCAGGCCGGAAGGGGTTTGTTCTTGGAAGAGACGTGGCGTTTGCATCCGGCAATTTGTGCTTTCACCTCGGAGTTGTTTTATGAAGGGCGTTTGCAGACGAAGGAGGGGCTGGAGGCGCAGGAGATCAAGTCGGCCAGTGTAGTTCGTGGTGCAGGACTTCGGTATGTGGCTGTGAATCATGAGGGCAATCAAAGTTCTTCACCGGAGGAGGCTGATAGAATTCGAGATCTTGTGACAAGCATACTTGGGAGCGGAACAACATGGATTGACCGCCATGGCGTAGAGAGGACGCTCAGACTTGAAGATGTGCTCATCATCGCGCCCTACAACGCACAGGTGTTTGAAATTCAAGAGCGTCTTCCTGGGGCAAGAGTGGGCACGGTTGATAAATTCCAAGGGCAACAAGCGCCGATTGCGATTTATTCCATGACGACATCTTCTCACGCCGACGCGCCGCGAGGCATGGAGTTTCTTTACAGTCTGAATCGCCTCAATGTCGCAACTTCACGAGCCAAGTGCGTGTGCATTGTGGTTGGCTCTCCGCTTCTGTTTGAAGCAGAATGCCGAACACCTCGGCAGATTCAGTTGGCAAACGCGTTCTGTCGCTACATGGAGCTGGCCCAGCATATTTAGCCACTGCCCGTCACTTGTCGGGGAAGCCGTCTTTGTTTTCTTTCCACCATGATTTCCATTTGGCGACGCCCTCTGCCGTGGCGGCGGATTTCAGTTCTGTCTTGGTAAAGGGAGCAGAAGGGATGCCCATCTTGGCGATGGCAACGGCAAAATCTCCGGGCGGCACCTCCAAGTTGGATTCGTCCATAAGTTCGATGAGGAGACTCACGGCGAACTTGTTGTTCGCGGCGGTCAGGCTGTCCAGCGTGGTCTGCCGGTAGTTCATGAGCATTCCCGATTTGGGCCTTCCTTCCTCCTTTTTGAACAGGCGCTTGATGTAGTCAGCGGCGGTCGGGCATTCGCTGATGTATTGGGCAGCTTTGGCGGCAATGGCCTTCTTCTGTGTCTCTTTGGAATAGACGTAGAAGTTCTGTTTGAAGAACATCAGCAGTCCGGCCACCGCGTCATCGCCCGGTAGCGCTTTCACCTCGTCGAGAGCTGCGACGTCGCCGCGCATGAGGCGTTCGCTCGCGGCCTTCAGCACTGACATCGTTTGTTTCTGCTGCTCTGTCTGCGCAGAAGACGGAATGAGGGGAAACAGACAAAGCGTGACGGCGAGAATGGTGTGGGATCTGCGGCTCATAGTGTGCGTGAATTGTAGATGAAACGACCCGGTTGCCGAGAAGTGTTTTGTGAAAACGAAGGGCAAGCGGCGGTGCCACAAGGCCCGCCTGTGCAGGCATCCTTGGGAAGTCTCCACAGAGACGCGCTTGCCCCGCCTGCGAGAGCAGGCGCTTCAGAGCGGACGGAACCGCAGATGTAGCATGGACCGGCGACAAGAAGGGAGGGCGAAGGCGGGCAAAGTGGTCGCGGTCCGGCGCGTCTGCGGATCGGTCCAAGAGGTTGTGGGGGAGCAAGCTGGCCTTTGTCAGCAGAGGGAGGGCTTGCCCCGACCATTATGATGAAGGCGGGATTGCTCGCGGTGGGTTTGACTGGCACGGAAGCAGCCGGTAGCGAAGCGGAGGGTCAGGCAGAAGCGAAGCGTCCGGCTGCTTCGGTGTGCGACATGGGGCAGGCAGTGACGTGGTTTGAAACGCCGCGCCTTGACTCTTCAAGGCTTGCTGAAGGCGGATCGAACGGCGTCACGCGGCGGGCGAGGGCGTTACGGGACACTTCCCGTTGGAATGGGTAGCCGCCCACGCAGTAGCGGCGAGGGAAAAGCTTTTCCCCCACACCTCATTCGATGTTGTATTCATCAGTTTCGTCATGAGCCACTTCGGTGACGTAGTATTCCAAACGGTTGATACGCCAATAGCCATTGATGATGACCGCCGTGTTGTAGCCGGGGCAGTCGATGAGAGTCCAGATTTTCGAGTTGGGTTGTGTGCGTAGAAAATCAATGTCGTCGTGGGTATCGAAAGCGATATGGTCGGTTCCGAGCTTGGTGATGGGTTTGAACTGCTCAAACCAGGTGTCGTAGTCGAGTTGAATGAAAGCCATGGCGGTTCTCCTTGGAGAGTTGGATATGAAAAAAGAATGCCGCGCCCGAAGGCGCGGCATCATGGTTTAGGCAGCTTGTGCCTCGGCAGCAGCGGGTTCGCGTTCCGCGATCCACTGCTCGGCCTGCTCAAGAGCGGCTGTCAGCTTCGACAGGTGGGATTTAAAGAAGCTGGTGGTTTGCTTCCAATCCTCGCCAGACTTGTAGCTGCGGGACACGGTGACGCTGTAGCGGGTTTTGCCCTGGTCTTCATTGGACCAGATGGTGACTTTGACTGCGCCGTTTTTGATTTCGTGGGCTGGTTTGTTATTCATAGGTTCTCCTTGTTTAGTGGTTTCTCCCCGAAGGGATTGGGAGCGTGAATAGCAGCCGGTGAAGCAGGGCGTTGTCATGCCCAACACGGGAGCGCAGCGAATGGAGCGGGCCGGGTATTGACTGCCCTGCGCGGCTGCTACGTTTCCAAAATTCCAAGTGAGAAACCCCAAGGAGACCATGAAGAACCGCCCACAAGAACGGGGGCAGGAACCTGATGGACTGACTTGTCGCAAAACCTTTACCGCCGTGTGTAGCTTCCATGCGAGGGTGCAAAACATCCTTCACTTTGAACCTGTCGTCTGACGCATCGCGCCTCCCTGCTCAGTGTTCAGAAAGCGGACGGAACCGAGCCGGGGCAATGAAAGGTGATCCGCCGGAGGGCGAAGGCGGGCGGAGGAAATCACCGGCTTGCCTGGCGGAGGTTTGGTCCAAGAGGTGGACGGGAAGCAAGCTGGCCGTTTGGCGGTGAACGGAGGGCTTGTCCCGACTGAGGCGACGAATGGCGGGATTGCTCGTGGTGGGAGCGCGGAGCCGCATGGCGAGGGCGTTGCGGGATACCTCCCGCTGGAATGGGTAGCGCCCCACGCAGTAGGCGCGAGGGAAAGGCTTTTCCCCGCAGATGAAACTGAACTTAGAGAATCAGTGATTAGCGGAGAAAACCCGCCCAAGTTGCCTTGGGCGGGCAGGCTGCCCTGCTAGTATTCGCTGGGCAGCATCAGCACGTTGTCTGTGAAGTAGAAGGCAATCTCATCGAGAGGGAAATCGGTGAACTCGATTTCCTTGGTGAAGACGATTTTTGAATTGCCATCTTCACAGGCAAGCGTCGCGCTGTGGTCAGGGTTGACCTTCAGCCGCCAGACCTGAAAGGCTTCGGCTGCGACTTCGCGAATGGGTTGAGCGAAGGCGATTTCATCGAGGAGCCAGTAGGCTCCGCCGCTTTCAGCGACGTGTTGTGCGCCTTCGGTGTAGAGCACGTTGCGTGCGAGGCCGTGGCGATACCATTGTTCGGTGCCGGTGAACTGGCTGAGGTCTGCTTTTGTGAGTGTTTTCTGCGTCATAGTTTTGCTCCTTGTTTTGGTTTCACCCCACTGCGGGGCGACGGTGCAAAGGCGGGAGCTATGAGGCTGGCGGTCATGCCCCCAACACGGGAGCGAAGCGAATGGAGCGGGCCGGGGGTTGACGGTCAGACGGCTTCCGCCATAACCGAGCCATATCCGCAGTGGGACCAAAACCGGGAGCAGCGCAGAATTACGAAGCAAAGCGGGACTGTGAGCCGACAACAACACTCAAAACATCACAACGGCCTTCCTGGGCGCTCGCGTGATTTTTGCTTCGACAGCAACCGATGTTGCAGCGTGGGCGGCGTATTACCTCGGGGGTGGACCCGCGTCGAAGGGCAGGTTGAAATACTCGAACACTGCCTTGGTCCGGTCGAATATCTGGCGCTCGCTCATTCCGGCACGCTCACACATCTCATTCATCGGCACAAAACCACCGCTGATGAATCGAACGACCTCCAAGGGACTGATGCTGACTTTGACCTGGCTCTGACCTTTCACCTTCAGCGCGTCCAGGGATTCGAGACAGCACATCACCATCATCATCAGGTTTTCAGAGTCCAGATTGCAGAAAAAAAGCCAGTAGGGCCAGACCTCCCAAAGCTGCTTGTAGAACGCTCTGACTTCTGGGATGGCGTAGATCTCTCGGGGGTCGTGATTGTAGCCGTCGATCATCAGAGCCACGCTGTTCATCATGGCTTCCAGCTTCTTGCCTGTCGGCAGAGCGCTATCGCCGAATCGGGACAGGAAATCTTTGGCATCACCGGCTTCCACACGATCCCGGCTGAACTGATAGAGGATGAGATCGGACATGATCGAAGATGAAACTGCTTCGGTTTGTCCTCAACTCAAACTCGCTTTGACCAAGCCACTGCTGCACGAACATGAGGTGCCTCGGCATTCACGTCGGTGCTGATGCGTGTGTGGAGTTTGCGGTAGTCGTTGAGGACACGAAGGGCGTCTTCACCCATCTCCTGTCCGGCAAAGAGTTCCGGGGCAGTGTCGGCGAAGTTAAGGCCCAACTGCACGCCTTTGCCATGGACCTCGGCACCGAGTTCGTAGTTGGTCAGTAGCAGGCGTCGCTTCGGACTGGTGGTGGCACCGCAGGAATCGAGAAACCAGGTGGGTGATCCGGTCGAGTCGGCATGGAGCAGCACCAAAAGCTTTTTCTCGATGTGCCAGAGATCGCGCAGCGTTTCTTCGGTGATCGAGAGTGTGCGCAGATGCACCACCGTCTGGAGAAAGGCGAGATAGGCCTCCGAGTAACCCGCCCCATCGAAGTTCGGAAGTTCAAAGCGCGATTGCAGGCCGGAGAGATAAACCGTGGACCGGTTCAGGGCTTTGGCGAGATCGGCGAAGGTGAACATAAGCGGGGCTTGCAGATCACACTTTGAAATAGGTGATTTCAGCACCCCGTGTCAGGCGTGCTTCCTGCATCGCTTGCGCGAGTGAGAATGGTCCCGTTTCATAACGCTGGAAGATGTCCATGCCTCGGTCAATGGTGATTTTCCATCCGGTGTCCGTGGTGATGTTTCGAGCGTGAAAGTTGGGACTGGGATCGTCCTCCCATGTGAATGCGATGCGGGAACCGGCGAACGAGTCGGCGATTTGGTCAAGATTCTCCGCCTGTTTGACGCACGAGTCAGGATCCGATTGAGTCCTCAAGTGCACGGTGACCTCATCGCCCTCCGGCACCAGATCATGGACCATTTGCAGGAACTCCATCAGGTTCCTAGCTTGGAAGAACATGCGAACATACGGATCGCAAATGGTGATGCTGCGTGCGCCGGTGAGGTGCTTGGCGAACAGACGACGGTAGCTCCAGCCCTTGGTGTTCTCGGGGATCACGACATGTCCAGGCTGCGGTTCATCTGCGACAGCGGTTGTTGGCGTTGCAGGAGACGGCTCAGCCGCAGGAGGAATGTCTTCATGGACCTCAGGACCTGGCTCACCATTGACGGCTTGCTGAGTTCGCTGCCCAGCAAAGGTTGGATACTGAATTTCTTCAGGGGTCAGCACCGTTACTGGCGCACCTCCACTGAGAGGTCTGTAGATAAAGTCGTGGCGCTTGAAGGTGTCGTCGATGCGCAGGATGTGTTCACGCACACGCCGACGAGATTCCATAGAGAAAGCCAGCAGTTCCTCAGTCTCCACGGGAGTGCATTTGCCATCCGGGAAGAGGATCTTCATCAGCCCGGAGAAAGTCTTTTCAAAGCCGGTCTGATCGCGTGTGGAGACTTCAGAGGCGACCTCAAAGTGCTGTTTGTAAGCCCCTGTGAAATCTTCCGTTCGCAGGTGCTTCAAAACCTCGGCGATGAAATCAACGACAAAGCCATATCCGTTGGTGAAGAGGTCATGCCGGATTGGAGCGACTTCCCAGCCTGGGTTGTAGGCGTGGATGCGGTCGAGGAAGGCGGAGTCGATATACTTGTCAGGCAGCGGCTCGAAGAAATGGGAATGCTTGAGCATGTAGGCCACGGACTTCTTGGTGTTGCCCATGAACACCATCGAAGCTTCGGCTGTGAGCTGCTCGATCCCCCGTGAGAAAGTGCGGTTGGCCATGTAGTTCTTCATGATGTCCACCAGCGCCTTGTCCACCTTCTTGTCCTTGCCGGCGAACTCGTCGAAGCAAACGCAATCCCAATAGCCGACGAGGCCGATCTTGCCGCTGGAATTGCTGACGAAGAGTTTTGGGGCGGTGACTTCCGAACCGGAAATGAGCATCCCGTGAGGCGAGAACTCCGCGTAGATGTGGGATTTCCCAGTGCCCTTCGGCCCGAGTTCGAGGAGGTTGTAATTGCGCTCACAATACGGGATGAGGCGAATCAAAGTCAGCATCTTTGCCCGCCGCCCGAACATCTCGGGATTGAAGCCCATGCTCTGCATCAGCACGTCCATCCACTCTTCGGTGGTGAACTGCGCCCGAGCTGTCAGAAACTGGTCGTAGTCCACGCTGGCTACCTGAATCGGCTTCAGCGTGTCGATCTGCCATGGACTTGCCTTGGGGTCTTCGGCGACTTCATAGGTCACATCGGTGATACACCAGATGCCACCCACCAGCAGCTTCGGATACCTGCGGACAAAATCGTCAGACACAGGCACTTTCTTGAGGCCCAAGTTGGTGAACTCGGCTTCGTAAAATCCGCCCTTATCGTTCAGTTCAACGGTCAGCTTGTCGATGACTTTGTGCCGCCCCTTTTCCTTGATCGTGGACTTCACCAGTTGCGCCTGGTTTCGATGCACATAGTGCTTGGCCAGGATCTTCTGAACGGATTCCAGGCCCGCCTTGATCACTTCATTGTCATCGGTGGCGCAGTGCTGACCCAGCAGGTATTCCAGCACGTAGGTGGGGACCACCGCGTTCTGCTTTAGTCCTTTGGTCAGGTCTTTACGCACTACCAATCCGGGGAAGTGCTGGAGTATTTTTTGATCCAACGGACTCAAAGGACGTGGCTCGGCGACAAATGTCTCCTGCTCTTCATTGACTGCGGGATCGGGTGTGGATTCAGTGCTCATCGAAGTCGCTGGTGAAGGGTTTCTGGAGTTTGAGGCTGTGCGTCTTGTAAGTCACGATCTGGATCGTGCCGGAGACGGTTTCTTCGAGGCGCAGATCCACCTCGCGGTTGTTGAATGTATCGGCAGCGGCGGAAAGCACCAAAAGTAGGGTCGTCTCTCTCTGGCGTGCTTCCGACTCTTTGGAGTCAAAGGTATGCGTCTTGATCTCTGACAAACTCGTGCCGTCTTTGGCAAAGATGCCCACGCGGAGCGTGCGGGGCAGCACCTTGCCTTGAGCGGGCCGGTCCTGGAAAAGCGCGATGGAAAGTTGACCCGTAGTGATCTTGGCGGGCACGCGCAGCAGCTCGATCTCTACTTTGTCCGTGTCATCAGCGCGGGCCTTGTGAATCTTGACCACGGGCACCACCACCTCTTGCAGACTGCTGCCGCCGTGGACGTAGCGCATCCCAGAGCCTTGAAGCGGAAAGCGCCCGAGCGAGAGAGGAAATGCGGCTGACCAGTCACCGGCCAATCCCAGTTCAGTGCTGTCGAATATCTTCACTTTGGCGTTCGGTGGGATGTCTAGTCCTAGCGCAAACCGCCGATTGCGGAACGTCCATTCGCCGGCGGTTGGCAGGGGCGTGGCATCGTCTTTAGCCACATCGTCCTGCTGGAAGAGGAAGCCGTGATCCGCCGTGAGCAGCATGTTGCTGCCGTTGATGTTCGCCACTTTCTTGATGATCAGATCTAGCTCCGCGAAGGCTTGCTCCACGGCATCGAAAGTTTTCGCCTCCGTGCCAGCCGCATCGCCGGTCTTGTCGATGATGTTGTGGAAGATGTAAATGACCTCGTGATCGCGCATCAGCGCACGGCCCTCGGTCTTCGTGTTCAGTTCCAGGAACTCTTCTGCTTGAATGGCTGTCGCTTTTCCATCACAGGCGAGGCTCAGGATCTCGCGGCGATTGGCCGTGCCCGTAGCGCCGCGTCCATCCACGGTCACTGTTGCCGTTATTGCGTCCACGGTCAGTTGCTGACCGGGCAGCAGAGCCGCCATCCCGAGCTGGGTGTAGGATGGCAGGGAGCCAAACAGCGCCTCCACCTCAGCGGTCCAGCGATTGGCGGAGCGCAGCCGCTGCGCAAAATCAGATGCCGCTTCATAGCGGAGGGCATCAGAGATGATCACGAATACCTTCTGCCCCTTTGTCAGGAATGGCTGCACATAGTGGCTGAAGAAACGCCGCTGGGCGATCACGTCGGAGCACCCCCACGATTCCATGCCGCGAACTTGATCGCTCCAGCGGTCGGCCAGCGGGAGGAGGAAATTATTCACATAGGACTTCTCCACCCATTGAGAGATTTGCTCCATCACCTGCACCTGACCGTAGCGGCGCAAGTTCCAGGTGCAAAGGCGGTAGGCCATGTCGATCCGCCACCAAGTGGTCACATAACGACTCACGCCACTGGTGACAGAGTCCATTGTTAGCTCAGCCCCGGCCAATAGTTCACGCAGTTCCACCGCTTGCTCCAGGGCGGCATAGCCATGCTCGTGCTGCGGCCACCAGATGGAGCCCCGTCGCTGCTGCACCACCGCACGCAGGTCCATGGCGGCGGCCCCGTTCGCAAACGACTGGCAGAGCCGGTGCAGAGTAAACTTCTCGAAAATCTCAAACGTATCGCAATCGCCGAGTGTTTTCCGCTCGTCCAGCCCGCCAAGTGCGGCGACGATTTGCAGTTCCTTCTCCATTTGGTGCGCCCAGTCGCGAAACCAGAGGCTGTGTGTTTGGCTGTCCTTCCACCGTTGCAGGAAGACTTTCGCGTGGGGGTGCAGTGCCGCCTGAGTGTCCAGCGGATTGGCTCCGCGAAACAGTGACACGGCGAAGTCCCGCAATGAAGGGACTGCCGCCGTGTAGCCAAAGAGGCGCTCCACTTCCTGCCAAAACGGTTCCGCCAAGGCCGCCGCCCCGAGGCACTCGTCCACTCGATCCGTTGCGATTAAATCCGCTTCCGGGTCCGTGCGGAGAAAGCGCAGCAGCATGGCATCCACCTCCACGTCGGTGTCCGCGAGCACCGCCATCATCTTGAGCCGGATCTCCCGGCTCTGGTCGTCCCTGCCGATCATTTCCTTCAGGGCTTGGACGCGCTTCGCGCTGTGGAAATACTTGCCATGCGCTTCTGCGAGATGGAGAAATTCGTGCGGTAGGCCGACTTCCTGGAGCGCCAGCGAGGCCTTGTCCGCCTTGTATTCATAGCCTTGCAGCAGCAGGTCCAGCAGCCAGTTGTCCGCATCCGCCGGGCGGGCTGTGGGCACATAAATCAGGAACTTGGCATCGGGGTTCGGATCACGGACGATGCGCACCTTGGTGCCAAACTCATTGCCTGCCACCGTGAGCTTGACCACGCTTTCATCGGGATAGCCGTTGAAGGTCTCCACCCATTCACCCGTGGCATCATACCAAAAAACCAAACGATGGCGTTGGAAGACCTGTTGGAGACTATTGTGGATTCGGGAGTCAGACATGGCTACAGGGGGAGCTGAAAAGTGCGGCAACGTAGTGAAGTTGATCGGCAGCGAAATCGAGATCGGGAAACTGATTCTGGACAAATGCCTCGAACGAATCACTCAGACCTTCGGGCGTGAAAGCGACTGCCTTGTTTGTATTTTCGCCGAGACGATCCAGAAGCGCCGGATCAGCAAAGCTCCATGTTCCCGAGAGATCTCTCTTGATGTGAAGCAATCGATGAGCGGACGCACCGTCATGCGACTTCGTTTGGAGCAGGGCGACCACTAGGACATCAAATTCTGGTTCATCATGAGGAAATAGCGCTGCGCTAACAAAGCCCCCTGCATCAGACGACATCGCCTGGCGTCCAATCGTATCAATTGCAGGATGTCCAAATGCCAGCAACGGCACGGACGACTCCCTCATTGCTCTTGCCCGATCAAAGGTTCCCTTCACAGAGCGTTCGCCGACAGGAAAACGGTGTTTCAGGAATTCCGGGAGCAGGAAATCATACAAGTCCTCATCCTCCCGGTGCATGAGCCGGCGACCGTTGGTCTTCAACCACACGTCCAGCCACTCGTGCAAGCTATCCAGCGTCAATGAGCCGCCAACCAGCTTGTCAAAGCGCTCGGGGTTGAAAGGAGCGACGGCATGTTTGAAAACGGTTTCGTAAGCCACTTTGAAAGCTTCTTCTGCGCGGCGTATACCCTCGGAAATCTCCTCCTCGGATGATCTGGTGTTGGCCCTAGCGAGAGAGTCCGCAAAGATCTTGTCATAGTTGATGAACTCCTGGGCGAATCCGAGCAATTGATCTCGCACGTCGGAAGGGACCAGGCCCGTCACTTCACTCAACCTCGTGACTGATAACTCCACCCTCTGCTCGTGACATTCGCTCAACCGCTGATCCAGTTCATTGTGCAGTCGGTAATTGAAGACCTGCATGTCCCGTTGTTGCCCGATGCGGTGGACACGTCCGATGCGCTGGATGACTCGAAAGGGATTCCACGGGAGATCATAGTTCACTACGATGCTGCAGAATTGCAGGTTGATACCCTCACCGCCCGCTTCCGTCGATACGAGGAATCGACAGGCAGGATCGTCTCGGAATCGCCGCATGGCCTCCCTGCGGGCCTCCACTCCCATGCCGCCTTGAATTGTGGCGACAGATCCCACTCCGTGGCGCTGAGTAAGCGACTTTTCGAGAAAGCTCAAAGTGCCCCGGTACTCTGTGAAAATCAGAAACTTCTCTGACACGTTGCTCTGGATTCCAGCATTGATCAGGCGGCACAGTTCGTTCCATTTGGCTTCGGCGAGTATGGGACACTCCAGGAGTTCCTGGAGCATCTTCACTTCGCTGGCGGTGAAGGCATCTCGCAAGAGCTTGGCCTGGAGTTCCTCCAGAGTGCGTTCCTCTTCCTCACCGACAAATCGGCTATCTTCAGAACTCTCCAGTTCGGATTCCATTGAAGCTACAATCATTTCAATTTTTCTCAGCCGCGTGAGGCGTTTCTGAAGTGCCGCCCTGACAGCGGCTGCACTGCTCGAAGCAAGCTTCTGAAAAGTGACCATCACAAAGCCGAGAGCCCGATTTCGTGGATCGGCTGGGTCCTTCTCGGCCACACCATACCCTTCGCGGAGATATTGAGTCAGCGCCGAGTGAAACTGCGCTTCTCCAGAATCCAAGGCGGCGAGTGACATTTTCTCGACCTTCACCTGCTTGAACAGCAGCTCGCCTGTCGCGTCACGGACCTCGGATTTCCGGTTCTTGAGGATGAGATCGCCAAAGAATATCCCCGGCTGCTGGCGTGAGAAGGACACATCGGGTTCCAGGGCCTTCAGCAGATTGCGAAACTTGCCGTCATTGCCATCGTGGGGTGTTCCTGTGAGCAGGATGAAATCACGAGTGCGTTGGCTCAGTTGCTCGGCTAGCCGATAATTGAGGGTCTTCTCCGTTTTCCTGCCATAATCACGAGCCGTCAGCCGGTGGGCCTCGTCGAAAACGACCAGATCCCAATTCGGGGCTTCCAAGAGAATTTCCAGATGGCTTTTCCCCCGCAGGTGCTTGGTTGGAGCATCCAGCTTCAGCGTATCCAGAGAGGCTATGACCCTTGGATAGCTAAACGCACGCTGCCCGTCGATGTCATGGCGGTAAACCTCAAAACGGACCCGCAGCTTATCTTCGAGTTCCTCCTGCCACTGGCTGATCTGCCCGGCAGGACAGACCACAAGGCAGCGCTCCAGTTCTCGTCGCTGCACGAGGGCATGGATGATCATCCCAGTTTCGATGGTCTTGCCCATGCCCACCTCTTCAGCGATCAGCACGCGACGGCGTTTACGCTCCACCACCTCATGCACGAGACACACTTGGTGCGGAAGAAGATCGGTTCGAGCATTGCCCAACTGTCCGTGCTGGTTGCCTATCCACAGCTCAGCGCATCGGACACGAAGACGCACAGCTTCCAACTCGGACCACCGGCCGTTGGCCATGTCACTCCAAGGATCACGAACCAGTTCCAACTGCTCGATTGGAAAGTCTCGCATCTCTGGAAGGGCGACTGAGGGAGGTGTCCATGGAAGCCGCCGGAAAAGCACGCGAGCCTGGTGTCGGCCAACTCGTTCGACCTTACCGATCAGCTCGCCCCTAGTGTCCGCCTCAGCAAGCCGGACGAGATCTCCCGCTGCAAGACTCATGCGGCCTCCTTTGCATTCCAGCTTTCAACTTCCTGCTCCATCTCCAACCACTGTTTCACACGCTCCTCATCACCCTCTGAAGGGTGCTGAGCCATTCGCTCCAGCCGCTCAGCTTGTTCTTGAAGACCTGTTTCAATCTCCTCAAAGAATGTATCAATGCTCTTTTCCATCGCCGAGGTGAGACCATCCCAGTTCTGTCGAACCGTATCTTTTACCAGATGGCTGATTTTCTGGATGCTTCTCAGGACTCCGTCATTCAAATGATTGCGCATTCTCGCCGATGAACCCTTGCCGATCTCGTCCGCTATCTCGGAATACGTGGGCTGCAAGAAGGTCCGAATTTGAAGGGCGAGGGCGGGCCGAAGTGCATCGAACTGCTCCGCCTCCGCATCATATTGCTCCAGTTGAAGATCGAGGTTCTGCCGTGTCTGTTCGACCAGGTCTTGGTAGGTGGACTCGATCAGGCTAATACGTTGATCATCCTGTCCCTTGGCTTGATAGACAAGCTTATCCATAGCCGGGATGAAATCCAACCGGAGGTCGTCCAGGAGCTGCTTGCGCAAGCTAGCCCTGTGAGAGATCCATGACGAATTGAGGGCCTCGACGCAGAAGTCCGCGAGGTCACCATTAAAATCGATTTCATATCCACGGGAAGTGATGTGCTGTCCGTTTTTCCGACCTGCACACCGGAGACTGGCCCAATGCAGGGTCATCCAGTCCTGAAGTTTCCTGCGGGTTTTGGTGCCGAAGTCCGCGGCAACCTGTTCGAGTAGTCCGCCAAATTCTTCGTGAAATCGGCGCTTCAGGTTCACGACTTTCGTTTCGGTCGCTTCGTGATGAGATCCAACACACCGTAGGAGCTCGTTTCGGAGTCCTTGGTTAACTTCATGGATAAACGCACCTTTGTTGGCCAATCGTTGTTCAATTCCCACCCTCTGACTGCGAAAAAAGCGGGCCACCAGGCCCGTCTCCTTTCGATAATCGAGCTGAAGTTTGTTCCAGAAGTGTGACTGGATGTAGTTCTCCGTTTGCCGACGAAGGTCTTGTTTCAATGTCGGAATTCCGGTGTTCACGGGTTTTTGATCAAACCGCTTAAAGCCATCTGCCAGGGCCGTGTGATTCAGAGGATCGCCGAGCACCCGATTCCGCAAACCGTCGTCATCCAAGGCTCGATAAACCCTGGGGCTGAGATAATGGAGAGGTAGTTGTTCCACGAATCCCTTCAAAACTTCGATCTCATTGAGTGCAGAGTAGCGTTGATGCACGAGACTCATGATTTGCTTTTTGAGATGCTTGCCGATCTCCTCACAGTATTCACGAGTCTTCTCCCATGCAGATCGTTCGTCCTCTTCATCCAGATTTAGCTGGTCCACAAACGTCTTGAGTACAAAGACCCGAACCTGATTGCGCTCCGACGCGCCAGCGACGTCCGGCAGAATACTACTCTCTTTGAACCAGTCCATCACCGTGCTGTGTAGCTGGGTTTCCTTGGTGACAATCGCCAGTCCGCCGACCTTTTGTTTGAGTCTGGCATTCACCTGATCGTCATACGGATTGAAAGCATTGGTCCCTGGCATGTCCACCAGTTCCATGGCGGGGTGCCACTCTGAAAATGCGCCTTCAATGAGACATTCATCCACAATGAATGCCCGCTGTCCCTTGGCGGAGAGGTTTTGTTGGATGGCCTTCTCCGTATCCGGTCCGACCACCAGTTTTTCGACCGTACCGAGCAAAGCCATTTCCTTGAAATTCTCCGACTGCCGACGGCAACGGCTGATCAGCTCCGCAGTGTTTGGGACGGATTCAGCCTCGATTTCAAAAAGCCGTAGAAATCGCCCCAGAAGCCCGCACACCACTTCCCGGCGTTTCGCTTCTGATTCCTCTTCGACCAGAACTTGTTCCGCGTCCTGACACTTCTGTTCAAGATCCCGCTTAAAATCGTCCTCGGTTGCATACCGGAACTCGATGGTAATGTCCTTCTGTTTCTTGTATCGGCAGCGAACAATAGTAGCGGAACACGCCCCAACATGCCCCTCGGGCAGCACCTTGCGTCCGAGCAGAACATTGATCAGAGTGCTCTTTCCATTTTGAGTATCTCCCAGGAAACGAATGGAAAAGCAGGGAGGCTGGCTTGCTTCTTTTTCGATTCGGCGCAGCTCTTCGAGTCGCTTGTTTAATTCCTTGGCATCATCTGGATCCCTTGAAACCATTGGAAGCTTCGGCAGTAACACGGTTTCAAACTGGCTAATAGCGCTTTGAATCTGGGAGATGATCTGTTCCATAAGATTGATTATTTTTGAGTTAATCCTCCTCCTTTGCCGCCAGCCCGGCGATGGGGGCGAGGGCTTCGCCGAGTTTTAGGTAATTGGTCTTCACGCCATCATCGAGGTCCAGTTCGATTCGGGCTTGGGCGAGTGGCAGCATGGTCTGACGCTCCCATTCCTCACATTCAGTGAGGATTTTGGTGAGCTTGTCAGCTTCCTTGCGGGCATCCGTTTTGGCTTTGGCGGTGCTGGCTGTGGCTTGCTCTTGAACGAGGTGCGGAAGGCGGTTGCGGAGCTTTACCTGGTAGTCGCGGAGGTAACGGTTCAGGACGAGGTTCATCGTGTCCCGGGTGTAGCGGTGCAGGTAGAGGAGGACGCTGAAGCCTTTCTTCGGACTCTGGACCAGCCAGTAGATGGGGCGCTTCTTGTAGGTCTGGAGGTGGTCTTTGTAGAAGTCGTTCAGGAAATACTTCCGCAGGTCTTTGCCGAGGGAGTCTTCGATGAAGCGGAGGTTCTCGCGCAGCGTGGCTTCGCCGAAGGTGGCGCGGAGGAAATCGCGGGTGCGGGCCACGATGTCGTCCTCGAACCATTCACCGTCGAGCACGGGAACGATGCCGTCCTCGTCGGGGGCGAAGGTGAGTTCGGCCAAGGGCTTCCCCACTTTTTCCAGAAACTCACGCAGGGAGTCGCCGGCGTTGGCGAGGATGAGGCCGGGGTGGTCGGGGGAATAGCGGCCCATCATGCAGCCGACGGCATAGGAGAGGAAGGCGGCCAAATCGCGGCGGGCCTCGGCGCGGGCGAGGGTGATTTGCGCCTCGGGCACTTCGGGCTGCAACTCGCCGTCGAGGCCGTAGGCGGCGATGAAGAGCCGGTTGTTCTCCGTCTCCAGCTCCTGCATCCGGCGGATGGCGGCGGTGCTCTGCGCCTCCCAATTCCGCCAGCTCGCCTCCAGCGTCGCGCCCTTCAGCCCCGGCCGCAGCAACGGCTGGTCGCGGAAGTCCCACGAGGTCTCGAAGTTGTCCCAGTCGGCGCGGGCAAGGAAAATACACTCATCGACAATGCTCACAATCCTATCTGCTATTTGATAGAGTGACTTGTGATATGGGATGCGCCCAATTTCTCCGACGTTGATTGCAATGGTCGGATTTATGAAACCAATTGTTTCGTAGCTCAGGGAAGTGTTCAGCAGTCCAAGCACAACTCGCCAGTTTGTATCTCCAATGGCAAACCCGCTGGAGCCACGGCCATCAAAAAGCTGGCCTGAAGGCATATAGCGAAAAGCATTCCGTCCCGACGTAACATCAGACCAAGTCACCCCTTCGCGAAAAATATAGTCGAGGTTATAGTTATGCGATCGAATGCGACCTTGATCCGCACCGAAGTTTTTGATCTCACGACCGTCATCGCTCCAGTCCACGAGGAGTTCCCCGTTCCCAAACCATTTTCGGAACGCTCCGCCTTTTTGATATGGAAACCAACGTTTCCCTGATTTCAATGCAATGTCCCGCGATGGCGCGTCCATCTTGATAGTTGACGGGGCTACTTCAAACCAAAGTCGGAGAAACCGCTCGTTATTCGCCGTCGATAGACCAAGCCTCGTTTGGAAACGTTTTATAAGAGGTTCGGATTCTTGGAAAACATTAATGAAGGCTTTACTGATCCAATACGCGATTGGCAAACCAGTGATGCCACGGAAACTCGAGCTTGTTGCGGTGTAATTGGGAAAGTCGGCAACATTGAAAAAGTTCGCTTCAATTTCTTCATTCGACTGAATTTCTCCCGGCCGCTTGAACAAGCGTTTGAACACTCCCGGCATTTCCGGGTTCTTTGATGACTGAATAACAAATGCACAGCTCCCGAAATCGCCACCCCAGACTCCTCGACCACAGTGAACAAGGCTGGAAATGTGAGTCTCTTGCAAGAGCTGTTCCCTCAGACTCTCGAACCCTTTTAGGAACATCCAGTTCGGCGTGGTGATCATCGCAACCCTTCCGCCGCAGTAAGCGAGTTTCAAATTCCGAAGTATGAAGGCCGAATAGGTATCAGCTTTACCCGCCTCCCAATTAGTCTCAACGAAGTCCTTCAACTGTGGGTTCATCGCTGCTGCTGCCATATACGGTGGATTGGCGGCAATGACGTGATACCGCTGGGTGAGCGCCTCGGCTTGTTCGAGCACGCGCAGGACTTTGAGGTGCGTCTCGCGCAGGAAGAGCTGGCCGCCGAGGTCCTTCGCCTCGATGGCGCGGCGGACGTCGGCGATGGCCCGTTCGTCGAGGCACGGCTGGATGAGCGAGCCGAAGTTCTTCGCTTCCTCGAACTGGTGGAGCAGCCGAAGCATCGGCTGATTGAAGAGGTCGCCCAGCCCGAGGGCGCGGATGTAGTCGCGCAGCTCGTTTTCCGCGAAGCGCACGTCGCGCAGCTCGATGATGCGGGGCCGGACGAGGTGTTCGGGCTGGAAGAAGCGACGGGACTTTTCCCGGGCCTTGAAGACGAGGGCCAGCTCGGCGAGTTGGGCGGCCCGGGGGCAGATCTCCAGCCCGTGCAGATTGTGCCGCAGGATGAGGGCGGGGATCTCGGTGGGCGCGTGGCCTTCCTCCTCGTAGATGAGGGTGAGCAGGTCGAAGGCGTAGGTGAGCATGTGCCCGCTGCCGACGGCGGGGTCGCACAGGCGGATTTCCTCGGGCTTGGTGATTTTGAGGAAGTCGTCGGGCGAACCGCCGGGGGCATTATTTTCGCCCGCGATGTAGTAGGGCATGTGCTCGCGCAGCCGGGAGCCGGGGCGATTGAGCAGCCAGAGCCGGCCGAGGGAGTTTTCGACGAGGTAGCGGACGATCCAGTGCGGGGTGAAGAGCTGGGTGACGGCGGGGATGTCCTCGGTGGGCACGGCGCTCTTGCGGGCCATGACCTGGTCCTTCCGCTCGGAGATGTAGAACTGGTAGAGCCAGCCGAGGATCTCGACATTGGCCCGCTGCCCGTCGCCGCAGTCCTCGTCGCTGATCTCGGTGCGAAAGCCGTGGACGACGGAGTGCTCGGTTAGGAGGTCATCGGGAAGGAGCAGCTCGGTCTCGTCGTCGAGTTTCTCGAAGAGGTTCGGCAGCAGGGCGTGGTAGAACCGGCAGGCGGCGAGGACAAGGTGGCGATAGACTTCGCCCTGCGCATCCGGCGACGGGATGCGGCCATCGAGGAGGTCATTGAGCCGGGCGGAGTCGGTGTGGGACTTCAGTTCCTCGGGCAAGGCTCCGGTGCGGGTGAGCTTGAGCAGCTCGGGCTGGGTCTCCGCCGCGCTGGCCGGCGTGAGGACGCGGGCACGGAACGGATGCCAGCCGCGGGCGTCCATGAAGCGGAGCGCGGCGAGGCGGTTGAACCAGGTGTAGGCGACACGTTCGTTGAGGCCGGGGCGGTCGGCCTGCGCGAGCTTCCGCAGAGCCGCGACTTGCGGAGCGAAGGTGGTGAGGTAGTCGGGCGTCTGGGCGGTGAGGGCGAAGTCGAGCTTGCGCGTGACAGCCTCCATGAGTTGCTTGCGGACGGCTGGGGCGAAGGTCTTGAGGGCGGAGGTGTTCACGAGAAAAGATCTTTTTGGGTGTCCTGAGCGGCGGGGCGCTCTTTGGCCGCGCTGTATTCTTCCAGCATCGGGGGCTCGTTAAAATAGGCGTCCATCAACTTCACGAACTCATCGTCCTTGAGCATGTCGTAGGTCACATCCTTGAAGATGAAGGAAACTTTCATGGCCTCGCAACGCTTCTCGGGATCACCAAAAGAATGGAGCAGATCGTCGATGACCCGGAAGCGGACATGCTCGGGTCGAGGGGTGGGGCCGAGTTGCTTCTGCCATTTTTCAGGAAGCTGCTGGAGGACGTCAGGGAGGATGGCGTCGGCAATTTCTTCTGCGGTTTTTCGGAACAGGGCGGCAAGCACCTGTTTCAGCGCATGCGAAAAGATGGCGAGCGTGTGCTCTAAATTCGTGACGGCGGTCTTAAATTCGTCAATCTGTGCTCTTCGGATGATCTTGCCGACGCCCTTTACCGGGCGAAGGAATTTTTCATCAATGGCATTTCGGACAGCCTCAACCGTGGCTTGGGAAACAAAAGGTCCGCAGATTTGCTCTGATTCAATACCGGGCTCGCCTCCGCCCACCAGCAGATCTTCGCTGTCGAGGAGTTTCACGGCACTCGCAATTTTGCGCGCAAGTTCCTTGTTCTTTCTGGCAACACTGACCAGGTGCTTCGGCAAGGCCACTGTGTGCTGCGACACACGATAGCCGTCCACATGAAGTTCCACGAACTGGATGCGGGCATTGTAAACATTCACTGCGCGAGCGAGATCGAAGTTCTTGGGCGGATTCTGTTTCAGGTCCTGCTGGACCGCCTCCAATTTTTTCTGGTCCAAAACATCCAATCCCAAGGTGCGGGTCGTTACGCCATCAGGACCACTGCCCAAATCCGCTTCCAACGCAGCGGGCGGCTTGGTGAGAACGATGCCGTTAGCCTTGGGCTGGGACTGCGGCTCCGCGTTGGAAACCACGGGCGATTGGCCCGGCGGTGCCTCCAACTGCCGAGGAGTGGGGCTGAAAACAAAGGTCTGGTCGTCAGCGATGACCACGCAGATGCGGACGCCCGGCTCACCGCCCAAAGGTTCGGCGGCGGCGGAGGCGGCTTTCTGCAAAACCTCCAAGCCCTCCAACGAACCGTAACCCATCCGGCAAATCTCCGGATCCACGTCGAGAATGACGGTGACGTTTTTTGGCCCCAGTCGCAGCCAGGCCTTCGCAATGGCCTTCGCCAGCGGCGGCCAGACTCCCGGCCCGATCATTACGATTCTTTGAGTTGCGCCATTGATCGCCTCAATGAGCAAGTCATCGGTGATGGTTTGAAGGGCTGACATGTTTAACTGATGATGCTGGATATACTGAGGCAGTGTATCGTGCGTGATTTGTGTAGTCTGGTCGTGCTACAGGCTGATGCGGTTGCCTTTATCCAACTCGGCCTGGGCCGCTGTGCGGAGAGCCGCGAGCCATTGATCGAGGTCAGTTTCGGAGGCGATGTAGGGGAGGCTGCACAGAGGGCGCAGGCTGGTGGCGGAGGTGTAGCGGACGGGCGGGGGAGGCGGCGATTTTTCACCGGTTTTACCGGGAGGCGGCGGTGCCGGGGCTGCGAGCCGCGAAGCCAGGGCAAGCTGAGCCGGGTAATCCTGCGTGAGGTAGCGTTGGAGCCGGTCACGAATGCCGGTCACGAAACGGGCGGTTTGAATCGCTTCACGTGCTGCATGGGTAAGTGCCAGCACTTGGGTGCGACCGGGCTCATCAAGAGCGGTGAAATCTTCGACCGCCTGGAGACGTGCCTGCTGCGTGTCCAAGGTGGCCAGAGCTTGCTCACGCTCGGCCTTGAGCAGGTCCGCTAGAATACCGCGCAACTTGGCGACTGCTGTCTTGGCCGTAGGGACTCCATTCCCCCGATAAGGATGAAGGGATGCCGCGAGGTCGCGCAGGGGCTGCACTTCAGCGGCGGGCACTTCGGCGAAGTTGGCCTCCTCTTCACGCAGGAAGGTGATGGCCTCATCAAAAGCATTGCGCTGCGGGCCATGCATGAACGCTTTGATCGGAGAAAGGAAATCGTCCTTTGCCGAGAGGAGGTCGTCCTGGAAGTCGGCCAGATGGTTGAGCAGGTAGGTGTAGTCCTTTTCAGCCAGCGTGGTGAGACGTGCGACGATGGGGCGCAGAGGTTCAAGGAAAGGATAGCGTGCGGCTTGATCGAGCAGCACGGTGAGATCGCGAATTTCGGCGACGAGGGCTTCGGCAGTGAACTGGCCGGCGGAACGGGCATCCGTGCCGCTATTGGAGCGGTCAAAGAAATCGTGATGGAAGGTCTTGAGAGCGTTGACCTTGGTGGCGTCAAACTGCTCCTGCAGCCGCACCTTCACGCTGCCGTGCTGGCGAGTGTTTTTGAGGTGATCAAAGGCACTGCGGGCATCGAGAAGCTCTGCCGCACGCAACTCAACTTTGCCCATGCGGAAGAGGCGGCTGACGAGGGTGAGCACCGCCATGGGATACCAACCGTAGGGACGCTTGCCGAAGTTCCGAACAATCTCCTCGATGGACGTGCGTGAGCCATCATTCTGGTTCCGCATGACGTAGGTGAGAATTTCCTGCTCGGCTTCTGACGGCGTCTGAGTGCCACTGGTGAGCAGATCATCTTGTGAGAGCAAAGCCTGAGATAGGGTGGTCTCGTCATAGGCCCCCTTCAACATGCGCAGACTGGGGAAGGAGAAAGAAATGAGCTCCTGGCAAGCCTTGGAGAAACGGTTGCGGGCATCGCCTGCTCCAACGCTGTCGAGCCGGGAGCCATTGAGGTAGAGTGGGGCCTTGCTCAGGAACTCACTGGCCATGTCCCGCATGGTGGTGGCGCGGAGGCCGTTCTGCTGACTGCGCTGGTCGAGAATGGCTTTGCGAGTATCGTCTCCGCCACCGGTGTTCTGCTGGACGTATTTCTTGGTCTTGAGATAAAGCCGGGCTTGATCCGTCAGACGTGTGTCAGCGGGGAGAACAGTCAGGAGTTCCGCTTTCCCCGTATTCTGAGCAGCCAGGGTGGTGGCGTCGGTGTGATTGGGGTGTTCGGGAGTGATGATGTTGAGAGCAATGTCCGCCTCTCTGCCGATCAGGGCATCATCCAGCTTCCGCGCATAGGAGTAGTCCTGACCGTTGCCTTCATAACGGATCTTCGGATCACGCAAGACGTCTGAAAACAGCACCGTGGCGAGCAGATCTGCCACCTGTGATTCGTCGATCTCGGTATTTTTGATCTCGACCTCGATGTCCTTTTCCGTGTCGGTGAGGAACTCGAACAGATCGCCATTGCGTTGCAGATATGACTGACTTTCCAGCTCAGCCAATGCCTTCAGGATCGCTTTCTCATGAGCACGAATATCGAGATTAGGCCGGTCGATCAATAGAATGGCGACATTGCGCGGAGAGGCTTTAAATTCACGCACCCATTTGAGAAGGAAGAGGGATTTGAGAATACGGATGGGGATGCCTTCCCCCAACTGCCGTTCTGCCATTTTGATCGTGGTCTGCATGTCACCACGGATCGAGGCGGAAATGCCATCATACATGAGATCGAAGGTGGCGAGATGCCCCACCTCCTGAAGGCGCACCGTCTTGGCAACCTCTTGGAAAACAGCGAGCATGGAGCGCTCTCCGACCGAGAGATATTTGCCCGTGAACACGCCATGCTTTGAGAGCTGCTGGATCGCGAGCTGAAACAGGTCGAACTGATAGGTGTGAAAGGGGTAGAAGCCGCAGAACTCATCACTGCCACGCCAGCCTTTGAAGTCCCGAGAGTTGTCGCCAAATCGATAGAGTGTTTGGAGATTGTCCTTTTCACGGTCGTAAATGTCAGTGAGGACTTCGGGTTCTTCTTCCTTTTTCGCCAAGAGTCGTTTTTGAATAACTTCCCGCACATCGTCACTGGCCAAAGTGAGTTGAGTCTTGAAGCGCCCGATGATTTTGGAGATGTAGTCTTGATCCAATCTCGTCTTGAAAGCTCCCAATATCCCATCGAGATCGGCCTGTGATGTCACGAAAACCCAAGCTCTGCCTTTGCAGACGGTGCCGAGTGTTTCCGCCACAGTCTGGAGATTGAGCATCCGCTGGGAGTCCTGGCCGATGAACTGCCCCACCTCATCCACAAAGAAGTTCAGGCGGAATCCAGCAGGCTGGCGGGTGATGTAGTCCTTCACCATCTGTGCGAAGCTTTCGATGGAGACCCGATAATCTTCACGGACTTGCCGCATCAGATTGGAGGCTTCGGTCTCGGCGACCCCAAAATGCTCGGCGTAGGCTTTGGCGAAGGCAGCTTTCCGTGCCGTGGCAATGGCCTCGCGATCCTTTTCCCAGGTGGCACCATTGACCTTGAGGTAGGTTTCTTTGAAGGGAACGAAGTCACCGCGAATGTCGAGATCATGCTCAAAGCGGGCAATGTAGCCCTGTTTGCCGTAGTAGCCTTGCAGCTCGTTCAAAACCTTGACGAACACTTCAAGAATAGGCGCTGAATGGTCGCCGCCGATGCCGTCGAACTTCTGATCAATGTTGAACAAAATACTGCGCGATGGGATGGCCGTGGCCTTGCGCAAATTGGCCTTCACGATCTCATCTTCAATCTTGGGCAGCACAATATCGGACGGGCGAACGCCTGTGGACAGCGGCTGTCCGTCAAGAATGAGGGACAGGATCTTCAGCAGGTGAGATTTACCCGAGCCAAAGAAACCGGAGATCCAAACGCCGTTGGCAGTCAGTTCCGTGAGGTAGCGGTCGGTGAAGACACCAAGCCCACGGGCAACATCGCGGGTAACGACATACTCCTCCAACTCGGTCTGGAGATTGCGGTCGTCATCGGCCTTGATGACGCCATCAATGGCGCGCTCAACGGGTTTAAGGAACAGCTCGTGGATTTTCATGAAAGTCAAAGACGGTAGTGATCGAGATTGGTGGCTCGATAGTAGGGGTTGTTAATCCGAGGGCTCGGGATCGAACCAAAAAGACGCAGGTGGGAACCACCGGCTGGGTCTTGAGCGTATTCACCGGGAAAGAAGATCACCACCGGATGCCTGAGCATGGCAGGCTGAAGTGATTCCAAGATGGTGTGGGTTCGCAGGAACGGGAAGATCCGTCCTGGGCCGGTGATGAGCGTCAACTGCGCCCCATCATCTCCGATCTCTCGAATCAAGCGCGGGATCAGGTGAGTCTTGGGGTCTGAGTAGTTCTGGAGTGTTTCGAGGATCTCCACCTTCTCGGAGTCGGATTCACCCTTCAAGAGGTCATCAAGGATGTCATGCTCCTCCAATTCCTCTAAAACCAGGCTGAACAAGTCGAGGGATTTTAGAGTGATGCCGGTGCTCCGCAGCCGGCCCACGAGGCCATCGACCATTCTCCGAATGGCGTCTTCCTGCGAAGGCTCATAGGTTTGAATGAAGATGGGCACCTCGTTGGCGAGCCCTTTCATGGCTAGAAAATTCGGATGACTGAGGGTTTTGAAAAGGCGCTCAGACAAGTCGTTCATGTTCATGCAGGTCAGCGGCTTGGAATTTCAATGTCTGGAACCAGGAACCCTGCCAACCAACTCGGGCTGTCTGTGTTGATGACGTGCAAAACTGCCGGCGAGAGGGCTGGCCGCTGAATGGTCCCAAGCGAGGTCCCTTTTACAAGCAGGCCCGCCTCGGTGAGCATCCGCAGGAGCACTTGCCGGATTTTGTTCTTCGATGAGGTCGTCAAGCGAACAAACTCCGGGTGAGACAATCCTTTGGTCTCCGCATAAGCCTCATAGTCGGAATGACGCAGGATTGGATCGTGAACGGAGAGCTTGTCCCTCAACACCTCCGCTGCAAATTCGAAGGCAAAGCGGATGTGTTTACACGCAGCTAGCCAGGCGATAGCGGTGCGATCTTCTGTGGTGGCTTGGGCGAGAAAGGTGATCTGATCATGAGTCAATGTCTCCAACCGCTGACGCAGCTCCCGCTCAAGACGTATCGCGCTGCTCGCGCTCCGACATTGGAGAGCGTTCATCGAGAGAGTGCGGTCTTTCGCGAGATCCCAATTGCCTGTCTCCAAATAGTATTCCGCAACGATCCTCGCCAATTCTGGACGCAATGATGCGGCGGTGAAACTGAGGTTGTATTCATGTGGGTTGGTGGTGGGCATTCAGTGAAACTTCTATGGCTGGCTGGCATCTAAGCGGGGCATGCCCCTGACGGCAAGGAATGGTGCTCAGTTCTTCTCAGGAATCTGACGACCTGTGCCGACGGCATCCCAAGCCGGAATCCACGCATTCAGATCGAACCCGGAAATCTGGCTCTATCGAGCTAGTTCCTTGAACCAGCAACCTGAACGCTTCTCGATGGTGTCGTGATTTCTCATTTCGCGTTTCATGTGGGGGCGTGCTGCTGTTGCCATTGCACCATCTGGTGGTGGATGTCGTGGTAAGCGGAGAGTTTGGGACGCTGGGTGGGGCTGGCGGCGATGGCGGATTTAAAATTGCCGTAGGAGATGCTGGTGGTGAGGGCGCTCATGAAGCGTGGCAGATCAGCGGCAGGGCAAAGGATGCGCCATGGGTAGTCGGAGCCTGCATACGAGGCGATGGGCGTGCCTGTGCCAGCCGCCTGGGCGAGCTGACCGAGATCCTCCCGGCAGCGAGCGCGAATATGAAAGGTGTCCGGTTCTTTGCGGACGATGGAGAAGAAACCGAGTTGGGTGCAGAGCCACATGAATGATTAACTGGAGAGGTTGGATTGTTGTCTGAACAGGCAGGCGACAGAGCCAGCGCTGGCGGTGGCAAGCACGAGCGCGACGGCGATGATGCCGGAGAGGAGAGCGATAAGACTGCCGAGGAGGGTGAAGGCTGACATGAGGCTCAAGGGGGAGGGCTTCACGACGACATTGAGCGGGACATGTCGTGTCACTCTGCGGACAAGGCGTTGATGCCAGGGGCGGCGGCGGTTGGTCATGCAATTTTCCCTTCATTGTTCACATCCCAAACGGCCAGCAGGAGTTGCGGGGCCATGATCTCGGGGCGTCTGGCGCGGATGAACTCCAGCGCCTGGGGCAGATCCCAGCCGTGCTGACGCACCAGATGGCTGGCCACCACCATGACGGAACGGCTTTTTCCGGCGTGGCAATGCACGAGCAGCTTCGGGTGCTGCTGGGAATACTTGCCAACGAGGCTGACGGCGCGCTCGAAAAGCCGGGGATCGTTGCCGGAGCCGTCGCGGAAGTGGTAGCTGGTCAGGGCCTCCACCCCGCAGTCCGCCGCCGTGAAACGGGAGAGCAGGCCGTTGAGACAGAGGATGGAGCGTATGCCCGCCTGCTCCTGAACGGCAAGGTCTTCAGCATCATGGCAGTTGCCGATGGCGATGGTATCGGTGATGAAAGTCATGCGATTTAGTCGGGCTTTTGCTCCTCCTCTTGCACGATCTGATTCATGGGCTTGGCATCGTCCTCCACCGCCTGGGCATCCATGGTGCCGCTGCTTTTCATGCGCATGGCGCGGACTTTACGCGACATGGCGCTGCCAGTGGATCTCACGCCCTTGGCACTGAAGCTAATGCTGGCGGATATGCCTGTGTCCATGCGCATGGTGGCGGCGGTGGCCATGGCATCCTGATTGGCAGCGAGGAAGAGGAACTCCCAGCCTTTCTGATCGCGGTAGAGGCGGATGAGATCGCCGATGTGCTTGATGGTGTATTCCTGCGAGGCGTTTTCTTCGCCATCGGTGAAGATGGCGAGGATGACTTTGCCGGGTTTGTCGGCGTCAGGCAGAGCGCTGATGCGGCGGTCGGTTTCTTTGATGGTGCGGCCAATGGCATCGAGCAAAGCGGTGCTGCCGCGTGGCGTGTAGGTAGCAGCGGTGAGCTGCGGCACATCCTGAATGGGCATGGCGGCAACGGGCACTTCGTAGGCGTCATCAAACTGGATGAGCGAGAGGCGGGCATCGCCGTGAACGTCGAGCTGGGATTTGATGAAGTCATTGAAGGCAGCGACGGCGGGTTCCTGCATGGGTTGCATGGAGCCAGAGCGGTCGAGGATGTAGGCGATTTCGGTGAGGTGTGGGTTCATAGACACGACAACCCTGCCACAGGGGGTGGGACATTTGTGGGGCGACAGGGGAACTTTCTGCGGTATTTCTTCGCTAACATGTCCAAAGCATCCGCTTCCCGAAGATCACGAACCAAAGATCCGCTTCCCGCTTCGGTCATCCGCAAAGGCACCAGCCGGATCGCCATGTGGCGGGTGCTGGAGATCCACAAGTTCGTGCAGACAGGCAAACATCCGAACTGCTCCACTCTGGCGGCAGAAATAGAGGTGACGCCCAAGACGATCCAACGCGACATCACTTTCATGCGGGACCAGTTGGATCTGCCGCTGGAGTATGATCAACTCAAGCATGGCTACTACTACACGCGGCCAGTACATGAGTTTCCCATGCTGCATCTTTCGCGCAATGACCTGGTGGCCTTGTTCCTGGCGCGGCATGCTTTGGAACCGCTGCGCGGAACGCGGCTGGAGCGCATGCTGAGCGAGAGCTTCAGCAAGATCGCCGAAGCATGCCCTGGTGAGATTTCCATCGAGTGGCATGAACTGGATGAGGCTTTCTCGGTGAAGGCATCCGGTGTGCTACCGGCAGATGTGACGCTGTTTGGTGATCTACTCGATGCGGTGCGTGCCTGCCGGGAGGTGAGCTTTGAATATCACAAGCTCACGGGAAATAAACCGGAGCAGCGCACAGTGCATCCCTATCATGTGGGTCA
This sequence comes from Prosthecobacter sp., assembly GCF_034366625.1. Lineage (NCBI taxonomy): Bacteria > Pseudomonadati > Verrucomicrobiota > Verrucomicrobiia > Verrucomicrobiales > Verrucomicrobiaceae > Prosthecobacter > Prosthecobacter sp. The sequence continues at coordinate 253,013 of NZ_JAXMIH010000023.1, read as the reverse complement.
GATCGAGCACGGATGGTATTTGCTGGCGTATGACCCAGCTCGGAAGGCTGTGCGCACCTTTGCCCTGCAACGCATTACGAACCTGAGCCTGCTGAAGACGAAGTTCGTGCGTGATCCACGTTTCAATGCGCGGGATCATCTCGGTGGTGGCTTTGGCGTGTGGAGCTACGCTGGCGAAGAGAAGCGCACACACGAGGTGCATATCCGCTTTGAAGGCTACGCCGCCCGCGTGGTAGGGGAGCGGATGTGGCACACGACGCAAGCCATTCGCAAATTGAAGCCGGATGGCAGTGTCATTGAGTTTCAGGCGGACTTGTCCGGTCTGGAGGAAATCACCCGTTGGGTGCTGAGCTGGGGCAGCAAGGCAAAGGTGATCGGGCCACCAGAGCTGCTGAAGCGAGTGCAGGAGGAGTTGGAGGGGATGGCGGTGATGATCTGATCGTGACGAAGCTCTGTTGCTCAAGAGCCCACTTTTCGACATTCCTGGCAAAATAATTATGTTCAGCTAAATATAAACGACCAGGTATTGATAATGTATTTTATCAATACTATAATACATTGAGGGTGAGGTAGTTGGAATGGTTAATGGTTCTTCAGGGTTGGTCGTCGAAACGAGCGAGCGTTTGCTGACGGCATCAGAGTTTCAGAATTTGGCGGATGTGCCGCCAGAGGTTGAGTGGTTCGCGAACATCGAGAACGCGAACACGCGGCGAGCATACAAGAACGACGTTCAGGAGTTCATGCGGTTCGCGGGTATTCACCAACCGGAAGAATTTCGCCTGGTGAAGCGGTCGCACCTCATTGCGTGGCGAAAGCAGCTTGAGACGCGGGAACTGCAAGCAGCCACGGTTCGTCGCAAACTCTCTGCGGTGGCTTCATTGTTTGACTACCTGTGCGAGTGCAATGCCGTTCCGTTCAATCCGGCTGATGGAGTGAAGCGTCCCAATCAAGGCACGAATGAAGGCAAATCTCCTGCGTTGGGTGATGCTGAGGCGAAGGCTCTGCTCGAAGCACCCGCATCTGACACGCTCAAAGGGCTGCGTGATCGAGCTATTCTTTCCATCCTGCTGTTTCATGGTTTGCGTCGAGCTGAATTGTGCTCGCTCGCTGTCGGTGATTTGCAATCGAGGCGCGGTGTGATGCACTTTCGTGTGCATGGCAAAGGTGGCAAAATTCGCTTCCTGCCGGTGCATCCGCACAGCTTGCAGCGTATCAGCGAATACCTGGAGCACGCGGGGCATGGAGACAAACCCGACAACGCGCTCTTTCGTCCGATCAAGAACTCATCCGGCAGTCTCGATGATGCGCTGACGGGACACGGAGTTTACAAGGACGTGGTGATAAAGTATGCGCGTGTGCTTGGCCTCGATCCGAGTGCTGTGTGCGTGCATGGACTGAGGGCGACAGCGGCAACGAACGCACTGGATCATGAAGCTGACATTGCCAAGGTGCAGGAGTGGCTGGGTCATGCGAGCATCGCGACCACGCGGCTATATGACAGGCGCAAAACCAAGCCGGAAGACTCGCCAACTTTCAAAGTGAGCTACTAGCGGAACCACCAGCGCAGCTTCCGACGACGCTGCTTCGGCTTGGGTTTGAGCAGAGACTCAATGTAGGCGATGACATCGGGTTCTCGGAAGCGTTTGGAGTCCTTCCAAACCTTGTTGGGAATGGGCAAACTGAAGAACTCGCGCAAGTCCTCATCCTGTCCTGCTGGTTGCTCGTGAACCCGTCCCCTGATGGCAGCCATGACGGCTGTCAGATGCAGAATGATGAGGTTCACAAAGATGCGCTCCTCAAGTGTGATGGGCTTGATGTCGAGTTTTGCTTCTGCGTTCAGAACTCGCAGAAGGTTTGGCTTGTCGATCACCTGCTGCCAGATGGAGCGATGATGCTCGGTGATGTTGAGCAAGTTGGAAATCCGGCGGATTCTGGTATCCACGAGAAAGGATCGTCCGGTAAAGAACAACCCGGCAACGATAGCGACGGTCTGCAACAGGTTGAACCAGTTGGCCCCGAACCACTCCACAAAAATCCCCACACCCTGCCTTGTAACAGAATGTGGGGACGAAGGCAAGAGGGGTGCGATCTCATGCAAGGCGAGCGATGTCGCCTTTGGCGCGAAGCAGAATCTCGCGTGGGATGCGAATCACCCGCTCCTCCGCTGCGCAGCCTGCGGAAGCGGGAAGTGCCGGAATGGCTGCTGCGGTGATGTCCTGGCCGATGATGGCGAAATCGCCACTGTCGAGTTCCAGGATGTCAGGGCAGCCTGATGAACTCGAAGATTGTCTCCCGCCCTCGTGAGGATCGGGACCGATGCGACGCTTAACGATGATGTTCATAATAGTGGATGTTGTTCTGAAAACGGAACATTTGTTCCGAATACCGAACATTGTTCCGAAATCAGAACCGCCGCAAACGGAATCTGATCTATTTTCTTGGATTGTAATGTCCCGCACTGCCAAGAACCTCATCGGTCCACAACTCGCCAAGCACCGCACGCACTTGGCGATGTCGCAGTCAGAGTTTGCGGGCCTGTGTCAACGAAGTGGCTGGGATGTTTCGAGGGAAACCTTGGCAAAGATCGAGTCAGGCATCCGATGCGTGACTGACCTTGAGCTGGTCGAGATTTCGAGCGCTCTGAAACTACCTTTGCCAGTGCTTTTCCCGCCAGATGAACAGCATCGTTTTGGTCGGAAGGTGACTCAATGAAAACCTTCTTCTGAAGATGACAGACAAAGCCACATACACTCCAGCAGAGTTTGCCGCCCTCTTCGGCAAAGAACGCACCTGGGGCTATCGGCAGCTCTACGCGGGAAAAGTGAAGGCCATCACGAAGCTGGGCCAAACACTCATCCCACAGTCAGAGGTCGATAAACTACTCAATGGCGCTGAGCGCTACCTCGGCGCTCCATCGCACACGAAAAGGGTGGCGAAGCGGAGGGCGAAGAAAAAAACGCCTTCATCTAAAGGCGCGAAGAAATGGACTGCTGCACTCAAGCAGCGAAGGAAACACGGGTCGCCGCCGCCAGAGAATGCTCGTTCCGAAGATGTCCGTAAACCTTCATTGCCAAAATCCCTCCATCCCGATGACCCAGCCAGCGCGAGACAGTCGGTATATCAACGCCTGACTCGATACAAATCGTCGCGAAAAGATGGCGCAAGTCGTGGTGACTGAGCGGAGGGATGCCAATTTTGTTGGCCGCCCGCCCCATTGCTGCATAGGCGCTTTTCACACGAATCACCGGCTCATCGACCGAAGCGGGTTTGCTACGCGCCTTCATCTTCTCCAGCAACTCTCTGGCGGCTGCAATCATCGGAATGCGCCGAAACAAGCCGTTCTTGGTGCCGTCTGTGGGATCACCAAGCACAAGGAATTCGCCTTTTGAAAAATCGCAGTGCTTCCAAAGCACGAACTTTGATTCACCGAGACGCATCCCAGTGTAAGCCAGAAACTCCACGAAATCGGCTCGATCCTGAGAGGTCCAGCCACGAGCGGCGCGAAGTGCCGCCACCCACTCCTTGAAGTGGCTTTTGCTGGGCAGCTTACCGGAGAGGTCTTTTGGACGAACCTTTGCCCGCTTGACCTCAAGAGCCGGATTGGTGCGGCGCACCCCTTGTTTGATGGCGATTTTGAACAGGGATTTCAAAATGAGGAGGCAATTGTTGAAACGAGTGGCTGACATCACCTTGACCGCCTCACCTGCCCATTGCTCACAGTGCTGAACAGAGATTCGACGCATCTCCAAGGCGGCGAAATCGGGCCAAGTTTTCTTGATGAGTCCGACAATTTCCTTCCAGTAGCGCTTGGTGCTTTTCTTGGTGGATGGGTCGTTTTGAAGCTGGCTTTCGCGGATGACTAGCGCCTCCGCTCCAGTCATTTTTTCAGTGATGACGGTATCCTTGCCCAGCTCATCACGATGGGCGTTGTCTTGAAGGATCTCGTTGAGTTGGGGTTTCGCCACACTCAAAACCTTGGTCTTGAGACTGCGAAAAGTCGGTTTGCCGCCGATGGAGAGACGGGCGTAATACGTGCCCTTCTGGTGGCGGTAGAGATGAGGGATGCCGGAGAAAGTCCAAGTCTTTGAAGCGCTCATAAGAAGCCGCTGTTACCCACGGAGAGGGGCGGCGAAGTGAGTATAAAACAAGTGTATAAAAACGCAAGAAGAACCGGCGCGACCCTCAAATATACAGGTAAAACAGGGCTGAAAAGCTGTTTTGTAATAGGACACTCCTGTCCGCTGTCATCGCGCTCGTCCATGCGGACAGGAGTGTCCGCGCTCCCATCCTTGATCAGCTTCGCCAGCCCCCAATCCATCACGAGCACCTCGCCGAATTCGCCGACCATGATGTTCTCCGGCTTCAGATCGCGATGCAGCACCCCCTGGCTGTGGGCGAAGGCGATGGCGTCGCAGACTTTGCGGAAGATGGTCAGCAGGCGGTCGAGCAAGTAGTCGCGCAGCGTTTCAGGCACTCCTTTGCGCAGATCGAGGAGGATGGCTTGGAGCGTGCGGCCTTTGACGAGCTTCATCGAATAGAACAGCGGCAGGCCGTCCTCCCACACGATGTCGTAGATGGGCACGATGTTTGGATGCGCCAGCTTCGCGAGCACCTCCGCCTCGCGGATGAAGCGCTGGCGCATGGCCGCGTTCGCATTGGCCTCCAGCAGCATGACTTTGATGGCCACGGTGCGCTTGAGTTTGGCGTCCTGCGCCTCCAGCACACTGCCCATGCCGCCGGAGGAGATCTCCTGCCCGAGCTGATAGTTCTCCACGCCGAGCGGTGGTGGGGATGGTGAGTCGGCGGGCATGATGGAGGATAAAACGGGGCGGCAATAGAATACAGTCCCGGTTGGTGCGGCGATGTTTCAGGAAGAATGAAGACAATTGCGAATCGCAATGGTGTCAACGCAACCACCCGGGCACAGGGAAGACAGGGACGGAACTTCTGAAATGCATCTGAGGCATTCAGCAAAAAAAAAATGGTTTTTTCCTGAAACACCGCTTCGCAAAGCGGGCCTGAAAGGAGTGCTGACAACACAGTTCAAAACAAGGAACACCATGAAAATACATATAAAAGCATCAACCGCCCACTGCGGGCTTCTATCGGGGCTGCTCTCTCTGGCCGGAGTTTTCCAGGCAGCAGCCCAGAGCAACGTCACATTCGCTCCCGCCGTCAATTACCCCATGTTGGGCACCAATGCGAGCTACGTGGCCATCGCGGACCTGGATGGCGACGGCAAGGCTGACATTGCCGTGACGAACCAGTCCGACTCACGGCCCAATCCCAATGTTTCCATCTTGCGTGGGGCTGGCAACGGCTCCTTTCAGAACATCGGCAGCTATGGGGTGGGCTCCGGCCCCCTCAGCGTCGCTGTGGGTGATGTTAATGGCGATGGCAAGATGGATCTGGCGGTCGGCACCCACAATTCCGGAGCCGTCGCCATCCTGCTCGGCAATGGAAGCGGCGGATTTGCGCCATCAGTCTTCAATTTCCTTTCCGGTGGCAACGTGATGGACGTGAAGATGGGTGATTTCAATCACGACGGCTGGCTGGACCTGGCGGTGATCGACACTTGGGACAGCGCCCGGCGCAACACGGTCCGGATTCTCTTGGGCAACGGGACGGCCACCTTCGCACCGGCGGTGAGCTACCAGGCGACCAATCCAGGGACCATCGTCGCCCGTCTCGCCGTGGTTGATTTTAATCACGACGGCAAGCTCGATCTCGCTATCGGCAGCCAGAACTCCGGGACGGTTTCGACCTTGCTGGGCAACGGCGATGGAACCTTCGGTTCGCCGGTCCTGCACAGTGTGGGGAATAACCCCATCTCTGTCATCGCCGGAGATTTCAATGGGGATGGCAAAGCCGATATCGCCGCGTCGAACAACGCTTCCTCCTCCGTCACCATCCTGCGCGGCAACGGGGATGGCACCTTCCAGGCACCGATTCATTCGGCAGCTCCGGGGCGTCCAACCGCTATCGCGTCGGGCGATTTCAATGGCGACGGCAGGCTCGATCTGGCGGTGACCGCTGAACTTCCTGATCGAGTTTTGATTCTCACAGGCGACGGCACTGGTGCTTTCCCGGCACGCTTCAGCTTCATCGTCGGCAGTGCCCCGGTGCATGTGGGCGTGGGGGACTTCAATGGCGACGGCAAACCTGATCTGGCCGTGGCAAACCTGGGCACCCACAACGCCTCGGTCCTCCTGAACACCACGGTATTTCCCGACAGCGCCCCCATCGCCAACGCCGGTGCCGACTTCAGCGTGAACGAAGGACAAGCCGTCGCACTTGATGGAACCGGCAGCAGCGATCCTGAAAACGCCCCGTTGACGTATGCCTGGACACAGGTGCCCGGCGGCACCGCCGTGACCCTCACCGGAGCCAACACCGCCAGTCCGACCTTCACCGCTCCGACCGTCGCACCCGGCGGCGAGACGCTCAGCTTTGACCTCACCGTCACGGCCAATGGCGTGAGCACGGTGGACACCGTCAGTGTCACGGTCGTCAATGTGAACCACCCGCCTGTGGCCGATGCTGGTGCCGACCAGTCCATCGCCGAGGGCTCCCCAGTGGCCCTCGACGGCTCAGCGAGCTTCGACATCGACAACGATGTCTTCACCCATGCCTGGACGCAGGTCAGCGGCCCCGCTGTCACCCTCACCGGCGCTGACACTTCCGGCCCGACCTTCACCGCTCCCTACGCCGGCACAGGCGGCGCGACCGGCGTGGTGGCCACGCTCGTCTTCGAACTGCTCGTGGATGATGGCTTCCAGGCCGATGCACCCGCCACCGGCTACTCCTTGGCAAATGTGCGTGACCGCGTGACCGTCGAGATCACTAACACGAACAATCTGCCGATTGCCGCCGCAGGTGCTGATCAGACCGTGGACGAAAACACCGCCGTGGCGCTCAACGGCTCAGCCAGCAGTGATCCCGACAGTGACACGCTGACCTATGCGTGGACTCAGACCGGTGGCCCGGCCATCACCCTCACCGGTGGCGCGACTGCGACGCCAAGCCTCACCGCTCCCTTTGTCAGTGCCGGTGGCGCGGACCTCACGTTCTCCCTGACGGTGGACGACGGCTACGGCGGCACCGCGACCGACACGGTGGTCGTCCATGTGCAAAACATGAATGATCCCCCGCTCGCCTCCGCTGCGCAGCCGACGATCGCTCTGCTCTGGCCCCCAAACCACCAGATGGTGGCCGTGGGCATCACCGGCGTGAGTGACCCGGACAACAACGCCACCATCGTCATCACCGGCGTCACCCAGGACGAGCCCACCAAAGGCTGCGGCGATGGCGACACGGCGATCGATGCCGTCATCGATGGCGACACCGTGCTCCTGCGCGCTGAGCGCTCGGGCAACGGCGACGGGCGCGTGTATCGCGTTTACTTCACCGCCTCAGATGCCGAAGGAAGCGTCTCCGGCGTGGTCTATGTGACCGTGCCGCACAGCAAGAAGAAGCCCGCCATCGACAGCGGCGGGGTCTATGACTCCACCGTGAGCACCCCGCGTCCCCCGAAAGGTCAGGGAGGCGAGGATGATGACGATGATGATGACGACAGGGACCACGGCAAAGGTGGCAAGGACGACCACGATGACAAAGGCGGGAAGGGTGACGACAAGGGCAAGAAGGGCAAGTAACCGAAGCACGCCCCAGCCATGACAAAGGGCGGGACTCGCAGGGGTCCCGCTCTTCATTCATGCCCATCGGACCTCCGGGATGAAAACAAGGGGAGGGACTATTTCCCCGCCAGCACACCTTGCAGCCAGGCCAGCTCGCCGGGGATTTCTTCGGGCGTGAGGACGGTGCGGGCGACTTCGTCTTTGAGCAGCGTGCGGAACTTCACGCGGAGGCGGTGGATCAAAATGCGTGTCGCCACTTCGCTGGAACCGATTTTTTCGGCGATCGCGCGGCAGGACGGTGGTTCTTTGTCCCACATGAGGTAGGGCAGCAGCAGGTCGAAGACTTCTTTGCGGCCTGCGGCCTCGTAGGCCTCGCGGAGCCTCGCGCGCACACCGGCGAGCAAATCCTGTGACCAGACGTGGGTGAAGAGAGCATCAGGATCACTCTCGGTCTGCGATTCGAGCGCGTAGCGTTCCTCGGCGGCCAGTTCATCGAAGGAGACGTGTGGAATGCCGCCGCCGCGTTTTTGCGTGCCGTGGTGGCGGAAGTGATCGCTGAGGAGATGCTTCAGGACGCCGACCAGCCAGGAGCGCAGCTTGCCGGAGCCTTCCTGGGCCATGAGGAGAGCGTTTTCGGTGATGAGGCGGTGAAAGAAGGCCTGCGTGAGATCCTCCGCATCCGGTGCCGCATGGCCGCTGCGGCGCAGGTAGGCGTAGATGGGATACCAGTAGCCCATGCACAGCTTTTCCATCGCTCGGGCCGCGTCGTCGGCATTTCCACCCTGCACGGCCTGAACGAGCGTCCAGTGTGTCGTGGGGAAGTCGGCATAGCGAGAGGCGTCGGGCATGTCTGCTGCGGCTGATTTGCCATGTTTCGGCCTAAAAAGGAAGCTCCAATACCGACCCAGGAAGCTTTTTTGAAAAAAGTTCGGTGGCAGGTGAAACAACGCTTCTCAAACCGGGCCTGAAGCAGGCGGGCGATGCAACTTCTGGCTGGCCGCACAACGCGGCCTTTCGGCAGCCATCATCCTCAACCCACACCCAAGACAGAAAGAACATGAAAACCAAACTCAATACAACCAACGCCCTTCGCGGGCTTATCACGGGACTGCTACTGTTCATCTCAATGGCTTTCCATGCGCACGCCGCCCTGGTGGTTACCACCACAGGCACTCCGGATGCCGGTGAATCAACCTGGATTTTCTCTGGCAGTTACACCGTTGCAACGGGGGGGCTCGTGAGCGCGGGCACTACTTCGGCATCGGTGGTTACCGGATGGTCCGGCGTTGGCGATTATCTTGGAAGCTATCCACCGGGATCCGTCGCCAATGGGCTCCACTATTTCAACGAGCTCGGAAACGTGCAACTGACTGGCTCCGTGAGTGGCGTTCTCTCCATCGATTCTATCGAAGTTTATAATGGAGGCGGCAACCTCGACGCTTGGGGTTTTGCATCAAGTTTTGATCATACCTATGTGACAGGTGAAACGCTTACCTTCAGCGGCACGGCCGTTCTGCCGGTTGATATCCTTTCGTTCGGTGGAGACTATCTTTCCTCCCCACCGGTCAGCTTTACGGTGACTCAAAACGGCGCAACTCTGATGTTCAACCCGGAATCCGTCCCCGAACCCTCCCGCGCCTTGCTGCTGCTGGGCGGTCTGGTGGGAGTGATGTTCCGCCGCCGTCGGCTCAGCTAGCTGGCGGCTACTCTCTGAGGCTTGACGAGCCGCCTGTTGGTCACAGCCAGGCAAGGCGGATGGATTTTCATGTCGTGCTCGTCCGGCATCTTTCAAAACCGCCCAAAAGGAGCATTGACCTTCTCCGGCCAAACCGGGACACTCGGGCTAATTCCAACCAGGGAGGTCAATCATGAACGAACCGCAATCCCGTCGCGAGTTCCTTGCCGATGTGGGCAAAGGCACTCTTCTTGCCACCATCGGCCCCGCGCTGGCCGCTGAACTCGGCATCACCACGGCTGTCGCTGAAGAAGCGTCGGCAGCGCTCAACTTCGGCGGCATGGAGTCGCTCGTCTGCTTCATGCAGGAGACGCCTGTGTCGAAGCTCCAACCCGCGCTTGCCGCAAAGCTCAAGGACGGTGTGCCACTGAAACAACTCGTGGCCGCAGGCGTGCTCGCGAACGCGCGCACTTTTGGCGGCGAGGACTACATCGGCTTCCACACGCTGATGGCGCTGCATCCTGCCCTGAAAATGGCCGGCTCCATGCCGGACAAACAGGCAGCGCTGCCGGTGTTCAAGGTTTTGTATCGCAATACCAACCGCATGCAGGAAAACGGCGGTCGTGGCGACGAGGTGCTGCATCCTGTGACCGCAGGCGAGGACAAACCGACTGCGCAGCAGCTTCACGACGTGGTGAAACGCAAGGACACCGCAGGTGCGGAGAAAATCTTCGCCACCCTGATGCAAAACAGCGCGGACGACGGCTTCAACGCTCTGCTCGAATGCGTGCAGGACAATCCTGAGGTGCATCGCACCGTGCTGCCGTATCGCGCATGGGATCTGCTCGATCTCGTGGGCCGCGAGCATGCCACCACGATGCTGCGCATGTCCCTGCGCTACTGCTTGAACTCAGAAAAGTATCGTCGGCCTGAATGGGACGAGCACAGCAAGGCGCTGACGAAGCTGATCGACGAGCACAAGCTGATGGGACGCGATCCCGGCACGCGCTCGATGGAAGATTCGGTGATGGAGAAGCTCAGCATTACCATCTTCAGCGGCACGCCCGAAACGGCCGCTGGCGCGGTGGCTGCGGCGCTGGCGGAAGGTTTTGATCCGCATGAAATCGGCGAGGCCATCTCGCTCGCCGCGAACCAGCTCGTCCTGCGCGACCACGGCCGCCCGCCGGAGTGGGAATCACCCGGCAAACCGGCTGGCAGCACGCATGGCGACTCCGTCGGCGTGCATGCAAGCGATTCGGTGCATGCATGGCGCAATCTCTCGCAGGTCAGCAAAGGTCGGAACGTTTTCGCCTGCCTCATCCTCGGGGCGTGGCAGGTCGCACGGGATCGGGGTGGTAATGGCGTCCAGCGTTTCCTCGAATGGGAGCCGCTGCCTTCGAAGCGCCAGATCAGCGCGTCCACGGATCAGGCGAAACTGCTCGCCGAGCTCGACGAGAACATCCGCCTGAATCTCCAAGGCCATGCCGCTGGCGTCGTGCATCGCTGCGGCATGAAGGGAATCGCCCCAGAGGCTGTGTTTCAGACCTTGTTGCGCTACGCCGTCAGCGAGGATGGAGCGCTGCATGCCGAGAAATACTTCCAGACCACCTGGGATGAGTTTCATCGCACGCGTCCGGCCTTCCGCTGGCGTCACCTCACCGCTCTCGCACGCGTCACCGCCAGCGAGTTCGGCCGTCCGGCACCGGGTCAGGCTGAGGCGCGAGAACTGCTCGGCGTTTAACTTGCTTCGCAGCACTCAATCATGCGTGGTGGATGACCCTGTGTCATCCACCACGCTGCTTTTTTGAGAGGAGTGCCGGTTACAGGCGCAATCCCGCGCCAATATTGGTATTGGCATTGATGGAAGGGCCCGAGCGGCGGGACGGCCCCCGGTCATAATGGCTCGAGTGGTTGTGGCCATGCCCCCAAGAGGGGCGATGCGCATGTCCACGACCTTCGACATAGGTGTCACAGCTGGGCAGCACCATCATCATTGATCCAAGGGCGAGTAGTTGGCGGATGTATTTCATAGCGTATGGAGGGTGGTTTCTAACAGATCGTTTGATCCCACTCTGCGGACGTATGAAAATATTCCGCTGAACAGCGGGTCATATGAACGCCACCTGTCAGCTGCAAAAACCATCAACCGCCGTGACGGGTAGCACGCTCAGCGCTTCTCGGTCGCATAGGCCTCATAGGCCTCGGCGATCTTGCCCGCTTTCTCGTCTCCTTTGTGGAAGATGAAGCGGTGACGGAGCTTGATGCGCTCGCCCTCCTTCAATTCCATTGCACCGCTCTCGGTCTGAATCTTCAACTGGGACAGACCAAATGGGTTCGCGGTGAAGAGGCCGTAGGTGCGTGCGTGCCAGGGCGTGGGATGGCGGAAGCTGCTGGGATGGTTCAGCATGGCGATGCCGAGGTGCTCGCCTTCGACCGGGCCGTGGAAATCACACCACTTGGCGCGTTTGCCCCAGCTATCCGCATCCTGGTGGCCTTCGCTGTTGATGATCTTGCCGCCTTCTTTCGCATCGACGGACATGCTGTGTGGCACGCGGATACTCAGACCGGAGTCTTTTTTGTCATCGACCGTCACCGTGCCCTTGGAGGCGATCAAATCGATGTCCACGTCGATCACGCGGGTTTCGCCATCCACACGAAAGGTCAGGCTGCGCTCTTCGGTGATGATGACCTTGCCATCGGGATCAACGTAATCGGACAGCGCGTAGATTATGCCGCTTTTGCCGCCCTTCAGTTCCTTGAACTCGCGATGCTTGATGGCTCCAAGGTGCTTCACGCGTTCGCTGGTCTTCGGATTCGCGCCGAAAGTCGCGAGTTCCGCCCAGGTGTCGTAACCGCCGATGTTCTCATGGCCGAAATTCAGACCGCGATGGTGCGGATGGTCCTGTTTTTCACCCTCGACATTTTTCATCGGATGCGAACGCGTCATCGACTTGCCCGTGGGGCCGTAAATCGGCCAGAGGTAGGGTTTGTTCGCCTGATCGACGACGTATTCAGCGAACACCTGGCCGTCCACCTTCACGATGGCGCCGCCGGTGGCGGTTTTTTCGACGGTGAATTCAGCGGCGCTGGCAAAGGAGGCGAGCAGGAGTGATGCGGCTAGGAGGAGTTTCATGGTGGTGGTGGCAGTGAACGTGCCTGAGTCTGGAATGCTTTCGCAGGAGGTCAATCCCAGCCACGGAAGAAATCGAGCGCATTGCGGGTCGTGTCTGCAGCCACCTGCTCGACCGATTCATCGCGTAGCGCGGCGATGGCACGCGCCGTGTCCGCCACATAGGCCGGTTCACAGCGTTTGCCGCGATACGGCACGGGTGCGAGATAGGGTGCGTCGGTTTCGATCATGTAGCTGCAAGCGGGCACCACACGGGCTGTTTCCGCGATGACTCCGGCGTTTTTGAAACTGACGATGCCGGTGAAGGAAATGAGGTGCCCGCGCTCCAGCAGCGGCTGTGCCTGCTCAATGGTGCCGGTGAAGCAGTGAAACACACCACGCAGGCGATCTCTGAACGGCAGCACAAGCGCGGTGAGATCCTCCCAGCTCTCACGATTGTGCAGAATCACATTCAGCTTCACTTCCGCTGCGAGTTCGAGTTGCGCCGTGAGCACCTGGGCCTGATGCGCCTTCCAAGCATCGAGTGTGAAGCCCTCCGGTGGCGCATGAAAGTAATCGAGGCCGATTTCGCCGATGGCGCAGACCTTCGGATGCTCTGCAAGCTCGCGCAATTCGTCGATCCAAGCGGTGCCGGAGATCGTGTCTGCATCACAAGGATGAATTCCGACCGCCACGCGCACATCCGGCTCGTGTTCGGCGATGGCGAGCAGCTTGCGCGCGTTTTCGAGATCGGTGGCAGGCGCGACCATGCGCGTGATGCTTGCGGCGCGTGCGCGTTCGAGCACGGCGGGGAGGTCGTGATCAAACTGCTTGCTGCCGAGGTGGGTGTGCGTGTCGAAAAACATGCCCTGCGCCTTCGCATGCGTCTTCCGGGTGTCAAGCGTCACGAATTTGTCCTTTTCCCGCCCCCGTGGTTGGTGATACACCAGCAGCATGCCATTCCGCTTGTTTTTCTTCGTTTGCACACTGCTGCCGCTGACTGTCTCAGCCGCGCCGGAGGATTATTTTGGCATTCATGTGGTGGATGAGACCACGGGACGCGGTGTGCCGCTGATCACGCTGAAAACAACCAATCACATCGCGCTGACGACGGACAGCGCGGGCTGGATCGCCTTCAACGAACCGGGTTTGATGAATCGCGTGGTCTATTTCGGCGTCGAGGGGCCGGGCTATGCGCTGCCGAAGGACGGTTTTGGTTTTGCGGGGGTGAAGCTGACTCCCGTGTCTGGAAAAACGGCGGAGGTGAAGGTGTTGCGCACGAACATCGCCGAACGCATGTGTCGGCTCACCGGACAGGGCATTTATCGCGACAGCACGCTGCTGGGGCATGAGGTTCCCCTGCCCCGGCCGAACCTTTTCGCGGATGTCATGGGCCAGGACTCGGTGCAGGTGGTGCCATGGAAGGGGCGCTACTTCTGGATCTTCGGCGACACGCAGTGGCCGAACTACCCGCTGGGCAATTTCCATTCCACCGCCGCATGGAGCGATCCGCCGGACAAGGGAGGCCTCGATCCCGAGCACGGCATTCACTTTGAATACATCACTGATGACAAGGATGCCGTGGCCAAGATGCTGCCGGTCGAAGAACCCGGCGTCGTGTGGTTGTTCGGCATGCACACGGTGATGGATGCGGCCAACAAGGAGCATCTCATGGCGCATTACTCGCGCTGGCGTGATCTCGGCAAGCGGCTGGAGCATGGCCTTGCGGAGCTTGATGAATCCACCGAGCGCTTCCGCCGCATCACCGTGCTGGGAGACGAGTTTGAATGGCAGCATCCGCGACACAATGCCGTGCGTGTGAAGGGCGCGGATGGCGACTGGATTCACTTTGCCGCGCCATTCTGCCAGACGCGCGTGAAAGCGGACTACGATTCGGTGCAAAACACCTCCAGCTACGAGGCGCTGGCCTGGTCCACGGAGCATGGCGATTACGTCTGGCAGAGCTCGTTGCCGCCCACGTCTCAGAAGGACGAGGAGAAGCTCATCGCTGCCAAAAAAATGCCGCTGGAAAAGGCGCGCATGCAGGTGGTGGATGCGCAGACGGGCAAGCGCGTGCTGCTGCATGCCGGCAGCGTGCATTGGAACAAGCACCGTGAGCGCTGGGTCATGATCGCTGTGCAGGAAGGTGGTGACGTTTCGTATCTCGGCGAGATTTGGTATCTGGAGGCAAAACAGATCGAAGGTCCGTGGCGCAAGGCGGTGAAAATCGCCACGCATCCGAAATACAGCTTCTACAACCCGAGTCATCATGCGTTCTTCGACCAGCAGGATGGCCGGATCATTTACTTCCAAGGCACCTATGCGGAGACATTCTCCGGCAATCCTGTCGCCACACCGCGCTACGACTACAACCAGCTCCTGTATCGGCTGGATCTCGATGACGAGCGGCTGAAAGCGGCCCGGGCGGAATAGAGTCTTGCCCTTTTTCACACGGCCCGATAGCCTGCGCGGAAATTCAATCCATCCTACCACCGCCATGTCCGCCAATCTCGCAGAACTCCTCGGCACGATGATCCTCATTCTCCTCGGCGACGGTGTCGTCGCGAATGTGGTGCTCAAGCAGACGAAGGGGAACAATGCGGGCTGGATTGTCATCACCGCCGGCTGGGGCTTTGCCGTGGCGGTGGCCGTTTACTGCACCGGAGCCATCAGCGGCGCGCATTTGAACCCGGCGGTGACGCTGGGCATGGCCGCGATTGGAAAATTCGAGTGGGCGCTGGTGCCCGGCTACATCGCTGCGCAGATGGCGGGCGCGTTCCTCGGCGGCGTGCTTGTCTGGCTGGCCTATCTGCCGCATTGGAAGGTCACTGACGATCAAGGGGCCAAACTTGCCGTCTTCTGCACCGGTCCGGCGATCCGCCACACCGTGGGCAATGTGATCTGCGAAATCATCGGCACCGCCGTGCTCGTGCTCGGCGTGCTGGCGATCCTGTCGCCCGCGAATCTGGTCCCCAACTCCGGCTTCGACAAAGGCTTCGGCCCTGCGCTCGTCGGCATGCTCGTGTGGTCGATCGGTTTGTCCCTCGGCGGCCCCACTGGCTATGCCATCAATCCCGCCCGCGATCTCGGCCCACGCCTTGCGCACTTCGTGCTGCCAATTCCCGGCAAAGGCAGCTCTGACTGGGGCTATGCATGGATTCCGGTGATCGGTCCAGCCATTGGCGGCATCATCGGGGCGCTGGTTTACAAGGCGCTGTGGCCGGTGGTGTGACTTATTTTGGCGTATGCGGCACGAGAACGTCGGGTGATTCATTCGCCTGCCGCGCACGCTTGGCCATTTCGCGGGCGAATTGTTCCTGGGAGCGGCGGGATTTAGCTGCGGTGACGTGGGGGAGGTGCCAGGTGGCGTCGGATTTCAGGGTGCGGCCACGGGCGGTGTCGGCGAAGTGGGTTTCGAGGATGTGCAGCAGGCGTTTGCGGGCCTCCTTGTCTTCGACGGGCGTGAGAAGCTCGACGCGCTTCGAGAGATTGCGGTTCATGAAGTCAGCGCTGGCGATGAAGACGGCGGGCTTGCCGCCCTGACGGAACCAGAAGATGCGGGCGTGCTCCAGATAGCGGTCGATGATGCTGACGACGCTGATGTTTTCGCTGATGCCTTTGATGCCGGGGCGCAGGCAGCAGATGCCGCGCACGTTGAGGCGGATCTTCACACCAGCCTGCGAGGCCTCGTAGAGCGCCTCGATCATCTGGCGGTCTTCGAGGGCGTTCATCTTGAGCATGATCTCGGCGGCCTCGCCCTGACGGGCGCGTTCGGTTTCGCTACGGATCATGGAGACGAGGCGCTCGCGCAGGCCGTAGGGCGCCATGCTGAGCTTGTTGAAATGCACGAAGCGGGAACGACCGGTGACGGTGTTGAAAAAGGCGGAGGCGTCTGCGCCGAATTCTGCGCGGCAGGTGAGCAGGCTGATGTCGGTGTAGAGCTTCGAGGTGGCCTCGTTGTAGTTGCCGGTGCCGAAGTGCATGTAGCGCGTCATGTGGCCGGATTCGCGGCGCATGACGAGGCAGACCTTGGCGTGTGTCTTCAAACCGGCGACGCCGTAGATGATTTGAGCGCCCGCATTGATGAGATCGGCGGCACGTTCGAGATTGCGGGCCTCATCGAAGCGCGCTTTCAATTCCACCAGCACAGTGACGTGCTTGCCGGCCTCCGCGGCACGGATCAAGGCGGAGATGATGCGGCTGTTCTTCGCGGTGCGGTAGAGGATCTGCTTGATGGCGATGACGTTTGGATCAGCGGCGGCCTCTTCGACGAGCGCGAGCACGGGATCGAAGCTCTCATACGGATGGTGCAGCAGGATGTCGCCACGTTTGATCGCATCAAAGATGCTCTCGCCGGGCGTGATCGCAGTGCTGGCATGGCTCTCCCATGACTCGACCTTCAATTCATCGAAGCCGGATATGCCGGCGATCTGGAAGCAGGCGCGAAGATCGAGTTCACCAGGAATGTCATAGACCTGCGCGGTTTTCGCGCCGCAAAGATCACGGATGATGCGCGTGTGATCGCGCGAGGCGCCGGATTCGATCTCGATGCGGATGGCGGGGCTTTTGAGCCGCATTTCGAGCACTTCCTCCATCTCGCTGGCGAGGTCGAAGGCGCTTTCGTCATCGACGGTGATGTCAGTGTTGCGGCTGACGCGGAAGCGGGCGGGTATGGAGACTTTTTCAGCAGGGAAAAACTCGCCGATGAACAGTGTGACCACATCTTCGAGGTTCACGTAGAGATGCTGGCCGCCATCAGGATCAGGGACGACGACATGGCGCGGCAGGTTGGCCGGGAGAGGCAGCAAAACGTGGCGTTTCTCGGTGCTGCTGACGGTACACAGCAGGACGATGTTGAGAGCCGGGATGGCCGCGCGGGCACCTGCATCATCAATCACGACGGGCGAAAGCACCGGGAAGATGTGCTCGTCAAAGTACTCGCGCAGATGTGTGCGCTGCGCGGGAGTGAGATCGGCGATGGGGAGGCGGCGGATGCCTTTTTCCAGTAACAGCGGCATGAGCTGCTGATTTAGGATGTCATACTGACGGGCGACGAAGGCGGCGGCATGCTGATGAATCTGTTCCCACTGCTGCGTGGGCGTGAGCCCGGCGCTGTCACGCGCGCGGAGGCCCTGCTCGCGCAGGAGCTGGAGGCCGCCGACGCGGACCATGAAGAACTCATCAAGGTTCGAGGCGGTGATGGCGAGGAACTTCACGCGTTCGAGCACGGGCAGATCGGCACGCGCGGCTTCATCGAGCACGCGGGAGTTAAACGCGAGCCAGCTCAGCTCACGGTTGATGAAATGCTCCTCGGTCAGGCGCAGCTTCGGCGGTGCGGGACGTGGATCAGGATTTGGCGAGGAGGATGTCATAACCGTAAATTTCGCGGAAGAGGTCGCACTTGGAGTCGATGGCAATCTGCTCGACGGTGGTATCGTCAGCGCCCTGGGTCAGCACGATGAGACGTGAGCCTTCGGGGCGGAGCTGGATGGATTTGATGCGCTGGGCGTGGCTGCGGTCGAGTGAATCGGCGAGGCGCAGCAGGGCGGCGAGTTTGAGAACGATCATGCGCTCTTCACGTGTGAGATCGGAGAAGTGCGGGTGATTCGGCTCGGGATTGTAGCGGCGATGATAGCGGGCAAGCAGGGCCACCATTTCTCGGTCCTGGCTGCTGAGGCCGAAGATTTCGGTGTTCAGCAGGATGTAGAGGCTGTGCTTGTGATGCTCGCGCGGGCTGATGAACATGCCGACCTCATGCAACGTGGCGGCGACGCGGAGGACGAGCTCATACTTGGGATCGAGACTGTGTAGGTGCTGCAGCTCACGAAAGAGCTGGCGAGAGAAGCCGGCGACGTGATCGGCGTGTTTGCGGTCGGTTTTGTAGCGCAGGCCGATCTCACACGCGGCCTGCATGACCTCCTCCTGGAAGATCGCGGTGCGCGAGCCGGAGGTCATCAGATCGAGCATGAGTTCGAGCTGGAAATCGCCTTCGGGAACCCAGAGCGAGTCATCGCCGAAGCGGCGGGCGAGGGCGAGATTGGTCTGCAAGGCGGGCACGATGCCCTCGGCGCCGGTGTAGTGCAGGTGCAGCTCGCGCACGAGCTCGTCGGGCGTGAGGCGCGCGAGTTTGTCAGTGAGACGGGAGAGGCCGTCTTCCAGCACGCGGTGAGCGCCGTGGCGTGCTTTGCCGAGACGCGGCGCGACGCTTTGAATTTCCGCGCCGATGGCGACGTGATGGTCGATTTGCACGTCGGAATAATCCTGCGCGAGGTGATCGACGACGCCACGAATGTGCTCTTCGAGATGCAGCATCTGCTGCGGTGCCTCATCATCGGGCGTGGCGACGGCCTCGCGCGCACGGAAGATACCGAGGCGGTAGTTGCTGTAAGCGGCGAGGCGGCCCTGCTGGAAGTAAATCGCGCGCGTGTTGCCGGGGCCGATGTGGGAGACAAACGTGTTGCCCTTGGCCAGCATGGGATTCTTTAACAGCAGGCGCTGGGCGATCTGATAGACGAGGCGGGTCATGTTGCCGTCGTCGATGAGGCTGGGGATGACGCCGCTGTGAACCTGAAGGCGGTTGAGGAAAATTTCGTGGTTGGAGGCCTCGGCGAGGATGTTCGTGGTGAACAAACGCAACTGCGAGGATGGGATGCCGTACTCACGCATCGTTTGCAGATAGTCGCGCAAGATGGCCGCGGCCTGATCGACCGTGTTGCGCGAGATGCTGCGGGCGCGGAAGATGTCGCGCGCGACGGGCAGCGGGCGGTCGAGGCTTTCGATGCGGATGAACTGGCCGCGGTCATCCTTGCGGCCGATGACGAGCGACACGGAGGCCGCGCCGACGTAGATGACGGCGTGTTCGGGCGGAGACTGAAATGCGACCGGCGGTGTCACGTCACTCATGGGCGGCCTCCTTGGAAATGACGAATGGCTGACGAGTCATGGCACGGCGCAAAATGGAGGGTTGATTCGTCATTCCTTTTCATGGCGCATCCACGCCACCGCACCGGCGGCCACGGCCTGGCCGCCGAGTTTGGCGAGCGAATATTTCACACCTTTGGCGAGTTCAGGAATGGCGTAACGATCGACCTCTTCTTTGAGCAGGTTCAGGTAGAGGCCGGGGAGTTCTTCGACGAGTCCGCCGCCGAGCGTGATGCGGTCCGGGGCGAGCAGATTGACGACCGTGGCGACGCCCATGCCGAGGTAGCGGATGGAATTGCGGAACATGACCATCGCCGCGTCCTCGCCGCTGCGGAAGGCGTTGGCGAGCGACTTGCTGCGGATGCTGCGGAGCGCGCCTTCGGTCTTTTTGTCGAGATCAGGAAGCTGGCCGCGGTAGCAGGCGAGACCGGCCTGCGAGGCGAGCGCGAGGCGGCTGGTGAGGTCCTCGAGCGTGACCGTGCCAAACACCGGGCTGCCGATGTGCGTGCCGGGCAGCAGAATGTTGCCGAGTTCCATGGCTGAAATGGCGCGGCCCATGATGATCTGGCCATTGTACACGAAGCCAGCGCCCACACCCGTGCCCGGAAACACACCGAGCAGCGAACGCGCGCCTTTGCCAGCGCCGAGGGCGTACTCACCGTAGGTTCCGGCATCGACATCATTCAAGACGGCCACCGGGGCCTTGAACTCACTTTGCAGCAGCTTGCGCAGCGCCATGTTCGACCAGCCGAGGTTCGGGGCGAAAATCAGGATGCCCTTCTCCGGATTCACGAGGCCGGGACAACCGATGCCGATGCCCTGGATGCCTTTGGGGTTCACTCCGGCCTCTGCAATCGCCTCATGAATGGCTTTGACGATTTTGTTGCGTCCTTTGGCGGCACCGTCGGAACCGTTGGTCGATTTGCGCGCGGAGCCGAGCACGTTGTAGTTCGCGTCGAGCACCGAGGCCATCATCTTCGTGCCACCGAGATCGAAGCCGATCCAGAACGGCACGCTGCGGAGTTTTTTCGGAGCTTTGGCGGCCTTGGCTGGTTTTTTGGATGCTTTTTTAGCTGGCATACGCCCGCAAGACACACGGGCTTGGCGAAATGGGCAAGTGACATTCTGACGGGCGTCGAAATCACTTCACCCAATGCCGTGAGGCGAAGTTCATGTATTGGGTCCAGTCGAAGTCGGTGACATCGTGTTTACCGGTGCGGACGTGGTAGCCGATGAAATCGCCGACAGGGGTGTCGATGGCGGGGTGTTCGTCAGCCACGACACCTTTTTTGCCGAACAGGGCATACACGGGATCGGCGAACTTGCCGGAGAGGAATTCGCCCTTGGGATCGGCCCACTGGTCTTCGACAGCGCTGGCGATGTAGATGGGACGTGGCGCGGCGAGGGCGATGAGCATGTGCATGTCGATGGGACAGGCGGCGGCGTTGTTGGCGTAGCTCGCATACTTGGGCGTGAACCAGTGCGGGAAGGCCTTGGTGATGATGGCGGTGGTTTCGCCGAAGTCGCGGCGCATCAAAGCGGCTCCGCCTTCGCCGGAGTTGTTGGAGATCACAAAGCCAAAGCGTTTGTCCTGTGCTCCGGCCCAGAGAGAGGTTTTGCCGAGACGTGAATGGCCGATGACGGCGAGATGCTTGGAGTCGATGAGCTGGTCGGTTTCGAGGTAATCAACGATGCGGCTGAGCCCCCAAGACCAAGCGCCGATGGCGCCCCACTCGCCATCTTTCCAAACCGTGTTCGCGCCATCTTTGCTGACGGCGGCACGCAGTCCTTCCTTCCAGCCGTCGGCGTGGTCAGGCTCGATGTCGCCATAGTAGGCGGTGGCGACGGCAAAGCCGCGTTTGAGAATCATTTCGAGCGGCCAGCGGCTGCTTTCGGTGCCGCGTGAGGCTTCCGTGGCACGATGATTGACGATGTTCTTCTCTTTGTTGTCGCGCATCCAACGAGTGTTGAGCGGAACGTCGGTTTCTTTGCTGACGGCGTGGTTGCCGCCGAAGCTGAGGCCGACGAAGCAGGGCGCGGCCTTGGTGGCATTGGGCGTGTAGAGCATTACATCCATGCCGGGCCATGCGGGCCGATCTGGCAGCGAGATGTGGATGAATTTGCGCGTGGCGAGACCGCCGAGAGCATCCGTCTTCGTGGCAGTGACTTCAAACTTGGGCGTACCGATGCTAGTGGGTGTTTTGCCGAAGACATGGACCTCGAAAAGCTTCAGGATTTCAGGACGGCGTTTGTTGGTCCACTCCTCAACCGTGGTGAGCTTTAAATCGGGCAGCGGGTGGTTACCTACTTTGGATTCGTCGTAGTTCACACCGGGGCGGGGCGTTTGGGCAAGGGCGGTGGTGGCGAGAGCGAGAACAAGGAGAGTGCGCATGATGGGAAGAAGGAACGTGATGGGTGAGGTGGATTTAACGCTGAGTGAATAAAGCGTGCCTTGGCTGGCAAGGTGATGTTTGATCGGCGGAAGACTATGGAATCTGCCGCCTCACCACCGCCGCTGCCTCAGGCAATGAAC
The DNA here is from genome assembly GCF_034366625.1 of Prosthecobacter sp. Lineage (NCBI taxonomy): Bacteria > Pseudomonadati > Verrucomicrobiota > Verrucomicrobiia > Verrucomicrobiales > Verrucomicrobiaceae > Prosthecobacter > Prosthecobacter sp. Next base: position 231,138 of record NZ_JAXMIH010000023.1, on the reverse strand, counting down.
TATCGTCATTCCAAACTGGGCCTGGTGCTGGCGCTCTGTGTGATCACCGCGTGCGCGGTGTTTGTCGTGCGGGTGCAGACGATGGAGCGTGAAGAACCTACCTCAGAGGTGAGGCCGAACCGCATGCTGGAGCTGATGGCACGCTATGCGGTGGGAGTGAAGAGCTTTATGGAAGGAGACGGGCAATTATGTCAAAGGAATGTGGAACTGGATGCAGCTCTGCTGGGAGATTTGACCGCTCATTCACGCACGGATGAGGACGTGCTGCGCCTTTTGATGCTGAAGGGCTGGATGGCGGATCAACCGCCAGATGAGGCGAAAATGACCGCTCTTGCGCAAAAGAACGAGAGTTTGAAGGCGGATATGGCGATGCTGGGAAGGTTGTCATCCATTCAAGACGTGGCTGCTGATGAAGATTGGAAGCTGTTTTTCAAACGGCATGGCTGGATGGCTCAACTGGCACGCGCCCAGACGTTGGATGCCAAAGATCCGGCGCGGCAGATGGTGGTGCAGCAGGGCATGAGCACGGCGATGGTTCTGATCTTTGGCATGATGTTGGGAATGCTGGCGGCGGTCGGCGGGCTGGTGCTCATGATTTGGGGCATCCGGCGCTGGCGTGGCGGAAAGCTGCGTCTGACGCTTGGCCGGCGCAGTCGTGAGCACGGGGCTGTGTTGATCGAGGGTTTTGCGATTTATCTGCTGCTGTTTTTGCTGCTGGCGTGGCTGTTGCGCCTGCTGCCGGTGTCATGGCCGCGTTGGGCGGCTTACGGGCCTGCGCTGGCGGCTTTGATCCTCGGCATGCTGTGGCCGCTGCTGCGTGGCATGCAGCGGCCGCTGTGGCGTGAGACGCTGGGACTGCATCGCGGCGCTGGGTGGTTCAAGGAAATGGGCACGGGCGTGCTGGGATGGCTGGCGGCGCTGCCGCTGCTGGTGCTGGGCATGATCGCCGCGTCATGGATCACGAAGTTCACGGGCCAGTTTCCATCGCACCCGATTGTGGAGGTGTTTGCAGGCGATGGATGGGCAAAGCTGGGCGCGGTCGTGCTGGCGGTGGTGTGGGCGCCGGTTTCGGAAGAGGTGATGTTTCGCGGACTGCTGTTCCCCGGCTTGTCAGCGTGGTTGCGCTGGCTGCTGGGCATGATTTTAGCCGCGTTTGTATTTGCGGTGATTCATCCGCAGGGATGGGCCGGTGTGCCGGCGATCATGGCGCTGGCGGGCACGTTTTCGTTGCTGCGGATGTGGCGGCAGAGCCTGATCGCACCAATGACAGCGCACGCGCTGAACAACGGGATCATGTGTGTGATGATGCTGCTGCTCTGGTAAGCGCGGTCACGAGAGGTGCGCGGGCCGTTTGCAGGCCTTTGTAGTGAGCGAACTCGCCGGACATGCTCGTGAGGATGCGTGCGAGCCGTTGAGCGGCTTCGGGGAGGGCCACGACGTGATCGAGGCGGTGATTGGTGACACGGATGCCGAACAGGATGGCATTGGTGGCGGGAAGGCGGGTAAGAAATTGCTGTTCGAGACGAAGCCAGGTGTTGGTGAGCGTGGCTGCGGCGGCGAGACGGCGGATCGGAATGGCGGGGTGATGATTGAGTGTGGGATCAGCGCTGAGGCCCCAGTTGTCGCGTTCCCAGGCGGCATGCGGGGCAAGGCGATTGAGGAAGGTGGTGATTGAGGTGCCGAGACTGCTTTGCAGGCCGGGAACGGGCGCGTGAACCTCGTGCAAGGGTTTGCCGATCTTGTCTTCAAACGCCCAACTGGAAGGAAAGATGACCGCGCCGCCAAGGACGGGATGCGAGCGCTCCGCATCGCCGGACAGGACAATCCAATCAGGTTCGAGTTCGACGGCGGCCTGCTCTGGCGTGCAGGCAGGACGTTCGAGCAGGGCCATGATGAAGGCGAGGGCCTCGTTCACGGCTTCGTGACCTTCAGGCAGAATGCGCAGGTAGCGTTCGGGCGTGTCCACCAGACAGCGGCGGCGTTCGGCGAGGACGGACTCTGCTTCGGGGGAAGGCTGCCAGTAACTTCGCGCGTCACCGGGCCGCAGGTTCATTTGCGGGCGATAATCGGCGTCAGGAAGAAGGCGGAGCCAGTCGGGCATGAGCAGCGATGTCAGGAGGCTTCGGCAGGAGCATCGACCTGCGGGGAGAAACGTGCGAAGGACAGCAGCCGGCGCACGAGCTTGAGGATGTCTTCGAGCGCGAGATAGCACATCGGCACGAGATACAGCGTGATCACGGTGGCGATGAGGCTGCCGTAGCCCATGGCGACGGACATGGGGGTGAGGAACTGGGCGCTGGTGGCCTGGGCGCTGCGATTGTCGCCGAAGATCCATTCGAGGATCTGTTTGATGACGGGCGGCGAGTGATCGACGAGAGGGCCGAAGTTGAAGATGAGCGGCATCAAACCGACGAAGGTGGTGATTTGCGTCAAAAAGATGGCGCGGAAGCGGGAGGCGCCGCCTTCAGTGACAGCGTGCGTCATGTCGCCGGTTTCATCCCGCAGCTCGTTGATGCGATCGACGAGGACGAGGGTGTCGTTCACAATGACGCCGGAGCAGGCGAGGATGCCGCACAGGCTCATGAGGCTGAGCGGCATGCCGTGGACAACATGGCCCAGCGTGGCGCCGACGACGCCGAAGGGAATGACCAGCAGCACGATGAAAGGCTGGATGTAGCTCTTGAACGGGATGGCCATAAGGCCGTAAAGGCCGAACAGCACGAGGATGGAGGAGAGCCAAAGGGCGGACTGGCTCTCGCGTTCGGAACGGGCCTCGCCTTCAAAGCTCCAGCCGATGTGCGGATGGTCGGCGAGAAGCGTTTCGATGAAGGGACGCAGGGCTTCGCGGACAACGGTGGGATTGGTGGTGACCTTGTTGACGTCGGCGGAGATGTTGAGAGCGCGGCGGCGGTCCACGCGCTTGATGGAGGTGAAGCTCTTGCCGACTTTCGCCTCGGCGACGCGGGCGAAGGGGATTTCGAGGCCGTTGGCGGCACGGACACGCAATGTGTCGAGCGTGGCGAGGGATTTGCGGTCGTCCTTCGGGTAACGGAGCATGACCTTGACCTCGTTGCGGCCACGCTGGATGCGCTGGACTTCATCGCCGAAGAAAACGGCGCGGACCTGGCGGGCGAGGTCGGTGACGGTGAAGCCGAACTGGCTGGCTTCGGGCTTGAGACGCAGTTGAATCTCATTGCGTCCGGAGTCGAGGCTGTCGGAGACATCGAAGACGCCGGCGATGGTGGAGATCTGCGCCTTGATGCGCTCGGACATGGCGAGGAGTTCGTCGGGATTGGTGCCGGTGAGCTGGATGTCGATGGGATCGCCGCTGCGCATGATCTCGGCGCGGAAGGTCATTTCCTCGGCTCCCACAATGGTGCCGATGCGTTTGCGCCAGTCGGCGGCCATATCGACGGTGCTCACTTGCAGCGTGCGCTCCTCGGGGCCGTAGGTTTCCATGATCACCTCGCCACGGTGGCTGCCGCTGCCACCGGAGGAACCTCGGGAGCCGCCGGTCATGCCGGAATTCGAGATGATGCTGCGCACGACGAGGATGCCATCGGGCCCGACGTACTCTTTGCGCATCTGCTCGGCGATCTCGTAGATGCGGGAGATGTGGCCGTCGGTGACTTCAAAGGGCGTGCCGTCGAGCATGGTGAGGCGGCACTCGATGCGCTCGCTGGCCACGCGTGGAAAGAGCGCGGTGGCGATGCGGTCGCTGAAAAACACGGAGAAGAGCACGCCGAGACCACCAAACACGGCGGCGAGCACGCTGTAGCGGTTTTTGAGGCAGAAGCGCAGCGAGGGGCGATAGACGACATCCACGAAGCGGGCCAGTTGCCGTTCGGAGAAGCGGTGGATGGGATCGAGCGCATCGGCGGCGGCGCTGATGATGGGCGTGCGGTGTGCCAGGTGGCTGGGAAGGATCAGCTTCGTCTCCATCAGCGCCAAAACCATGACACAGATGAAAACGATCGAGATGGGCTGGAACATGACGCCAAAGTCGCCAAAGCCGAAGGCCATGGGCAGGAAGGCGACGATGGTGGTGAGCACGCCGAAGGTGATGGGCGCGGCGAGACGGCGCGTGCCCTCGATGGCCGCGTCCAGCGCCGAGAATCCTTGCTGTCGCATCGTATCGACCTGCTCCGAGGTCACGATGGCATCATCGACGACGATGCCGAGCACGAGGATGAAACCGAAGACGGAGGAGAGATTGATTGAAAGGCCAAACAAGGGCATGAGCGCGAAGGCGCCGAGGAAGGCCATGACCATGCCCACGGCCACCCAGAAGACGGCGTCGAGCCGCAAAAAAAGGCCCACGCAGATGAAAACGAGGATGAGGCTGCTGCGGGCATTTTGCAGCAGCAGATTGATGCGGCCCTTCACGATCTTGGAGCGGTCGCCCATGAACTCGAGCCGCACGCCGTCCGGGAAGCGCTGGTTTTTGTCGAGGATGTAGTCTTTGACCGTCTCGGCGATGTGGATGGCGTTCTGGCTGCCCTCGCGCATGACGGTGATGGAGACGCAGCGCTTGCCGTCGAGACGGGAGATCATCGGATTCTCGTTGAAGCCGTCGGTGATGTTCGCGATCTCGCCGAGCGTGAGCTTGGTGCCGTCCGGACGGGTGAGGATGACGATGCGCGCGTAGTCGTTGCCACTGTAAGCGCGGCCTCGTGTGCGGATGGAGACATCGCCTGCTTCCGTCTGCACGACGCCCGCAGGCAGGTCGATGGCGCTGCTGCGGATGGCGGCGCTGATTTGATCCAGCGTGAGGCCGTACTTGCGCAGGCGGGCCTCGGGGATCTCGATGCTGATCTCGTAATCGCGCACGCCGGTGAGATTGGCGTGGGAGATGCCGGGCAGGGCGGAAATTTCATCCCGCACCTGCTCGCCGAGGCGGCGCAGATCGCGCTCCGCCATGTCGGCGGAGAGGATCACGCTGATGACGGAGCTCATGAAGTCGTCGTGCTGGATGATGGGCCGCTCGGCCAGCGCGGGGAAATTGGGGATGGCGTCCACGCGGATCTTCACGTCGTCCATGATCTGGCGGGCCAGGTCCGCGTCGTCGATCTCCATCATCACATTCCCGCCGCTGGAGGAGGCGGTGGAGACGATGCGCTTGATGCCCGCGACCTGCTGGATGGCCTCCTCAATGCGCAGGACGATGGTTTCCTCCACCTCCTCCGGCGTGGCGCCGGGATACGGCACGTTCACCGAGATGAAGCGGGAGGGCATGTCCGGAAAGACCTCCAGAGGAATGCGGCCGGTCCACAGCGTCCAGAAACCCATCCCCATGACAGCGAGCATGAGAAGATTGGCGGCGACACCGTTGCGGGCAAACCAGGCGATCATGGGAGGAGGGCGAAGAGCGTAGGGCTAAGGGCGAAGAAACGGACGACTGTGGGAACGATTGTGACGGCCGGAAGATCGCACTCATTGCCACGAATCGCGGGAGATGCGTACAAAAAAGCCGAGCAGGAGTGAACCCGCCCGGCTTTGGAGCTGGCAGGGGTTTGGGATCCTGCATGGATCAATGTTCGTAGCCTGCTGCGCCGTGATCGGTGAAGGCGGCGTACCATTCCCGTTGTAGTCGGCGGATTCGTCTCGTGTGTTGTGCGAGTTCAAGGCAGTGCCCCGGAGGTCAAGCCACCCGTTGAGGTTCCGATGCCGCCTGCGAGTCCACACAGCGCCGATGCTGCCACAGGCAAGCCCGTTGCCAAGTCGGAAACCCGGCGGCTTGTGTTCTTCACCATTTGAGAAGTCCAATGCTTGCTCAGCCGTTGCTGTCAAGAATCGACTCCCGACCCCCGTTTCCTTATCTTTTTCGATGAAATTTTAGCAAATAAACTAAACAAAGAGCAACACCAAACACCAGGCAAGCATACCATCCAATATTCACTTCTTTATCTCTGTTGAACACATCTTCCGCCACTCCTTCATTTTGCTGAATGGTCTCCGCAGGATATTTTTTACCTTGCAAGCTCTCTCCAACGCCAAGCTTCTTCCGAAGCGACGCGACATTGCCCACTAGGCTGTCAGCGGCACTTTTCCATATGGTTGGCTCACCTGATGTGGTCACAAAACGCTCGCACCAAGAGGCTGCATACTCCAACGCCGGAAGTGCTTTGCTTGTGCCGTTTATGGCCAACACCCCTCCGGCTGCTACTTTCAAATTCACTCCGCGGTAATCATCATAAAGATAGACTATCTTTATGAGCAAATCCTCATTTTCGGCCGATGGGTGTGTTTTCATCACATCGGTCATACCCAAAAGAAAATTGTCCCTGAGTGGCTGTGGACGGTCCGACGGAAAGTCGAGAAGCTCCTTTGTCTTGTCGATGTAGCGTTGGATGTCCGCAGCCCCTATATCACTTCGGACTGCAATAGCTGACATAATTTGAGCCAACCCTTCCCATTCCCCGTCGCTTATTTGCTTGTCAGCCAAGGCTACTAGATATCGTGCTAGACCAGGCTCATCCCGTATTCTTTTAATTCTCACTTCATCTCGGACCGCCTTCTCCCTTCTCCATGCTTCGAGCTTCTGGCGGTCATCGGGTGATGGTTCCCCAATAAAATCACTTGGCAGCTCTACAACCATTTGTCTTACCTCCCATAATCTATTTGAGTCAATAGCTGTGGAGTTGTCCAACTGTCCGTGCGCAACAGGCAAAAAAAGCCAGATTGCGGTTTGAAGAATTCGTCGTTTTGGCTCGTTAGTTAAGGTCATGATACGTAACGTAAGCAATTTCGCACTCAATTCGCTTTCACTTTGAGGACGTTGTGAATTGTTGCTGGGAAACGGGGTCAGGGTGCAAATTATTGACAGAGTGGATGATGCTCATGATTCATGACGGTGTGGATTCGTCCAAAAAGCTCCGCATCGCCTCCGGCAGTCCTACCCGCGCCTTCTTACGGTCCAGACGCCGCAACTGCTGGCTCACGTTCGCCGCCGACTTCATCGCCAGCTTCTCCGCCAGCCATTCCTGTGACACCGTTGTGTGCCGCCACAGCAGGTCCGCCAGCAACAGCTTCCGCGGGTCCGATCCCTTCAGCGTCCTCAGCTCCGACGCTTTCAGTCCGGCGGCTTTGAGTCCCTCCTTCAGCCAGTCCTCCGCCTGCTTCTCCCCGTGCCCGGCCACATGCGGATTACCCCGGTAGCTGCGTGACTTGGGCGCACGTTTACTGACCAGTGCCCCGGCCAGCTTGCGCATCGCCTCGCCGAAGGCCTGCGTGCCCCAATACCACCCGCGCCGCAGGTGGCTGCTGCGCGCATCCATCTCCTCGGACTGCGGCGGCACCCCGCAGCTCTTGATTTCCTCGCTCACCGCGCGCCGGTCCAGCCGCTCGACCATCCGGCGGCGGCCCGGCGTCGTGTCCGGCAAGCTGAAGGCCTTCAGCCCGCTCTCCACATCCAGCCACTTCGCTCGCTTCCTGGGCGGCAGCGCGTAACCGCCCGCGAGGCTGCTCCATGGATAGTCCAGCACACTCTGGCCCACCTTGGGCTGGATGATCCGCGCCCGCACGGGATTGAGGTGGATGTAGTCCATCAACGTCTGGTAATGGTAACGGTCCTCGCCCTCCACCACCACTGCTTTGTAGCGGTCGCCAAACAGCCGCCCCCACTTTCGATGCCGCACGTTGTAACGACGCGTGAGCGTGTTTTGCAGCCAAGCCATGCCCGCCACAAGGTTCGGCTCCGGCGTCTGGAGGAAGAGATGATAGTGATTGCTCATCAGCACCCAAGCCTGCACGTGCCAGCCGGTCATCTCACAGGCCTGGCTCAGCGTGTGCAGAAAGAAGCGCCGGTCATCGTCATCGTGGAAGATTTCCTCGCGCCGGTTGCCACGGGCCATGACGTGGTAATAAGCCCCGGCGGATTGAATGCGGATGCTGCGTGGCATGCCGCCCTTTTAACCCTGAGACAGCTATTTTGTCAACTTTTTGCACACTGACCCCGTTTCATGGATGTGGGTGGCCCGTGCATTGGAGCGTTCGGAAAGTAAGGAAAAGCTGATCCGCCGAGTTGCGGACCGTGAAGTAACGAGGAGCTGGCGCGGCTTCGACTTTCAAACGGGACGCCCCAGCGTTGCCGTTGGTTGCCACTATGAGCGAACCCGGGACTACAGAACGCGAGATGGGAGCTGCGGCACCAGGAGAAGAGCCGTGGGTTCATGCACCCAAACAACCGCAGGCGACGTTTGACATCTTCGCCCCCCCGCGCCTAACCTCCGCGCCGCTTACCGACCCGCAGCACATGCACGACACCCCCACGCTGCCTGAGAAGGAGTTCCGCTCCTTTGCTCCTGGCTTTTGGTCCGACAAGAACATTTCCCCCGCCGACTGGAACAGCGCCACCTGGCAGCTCAAAAACCGGATCACCACGCTGAGACAGCTCGAAGAGCACCTCACGCTTTCCGAAGAGGAGCGCGCCGGCGTGCTGCTCTCCGGCAACAAGCTGGCGATGGCGATCACGCCGCATTATTTCAACCTGATGGATGCCGCCGACCCCGGCTGCCCGATCCGCCGGCAGGTCATCCCGCGCATCGAGGAAACCTGGGAAGACCCCGATGAAATGAGCGACCCCTGCGGTGAGGACAGCCACATGCCGGTGCCCGGCCTGGTGCATCGCTACCCGGACCGCGTGCTGTTTCTCGTGACCGACCGCTGCGCCAGCTACTGCCGCTACTGCACGCGCAGCCGCGTCGTCTCCGGTGTGGGCGAGCAGGAACTGCACATCGAGTTCGAGGCCGCGTTCCGTTATCTGGAGCGCCACACGGAAATCCGCGACGTGCTGCTCTCCGGCGGCGATCCCCTGCTCTTCTCCGACGCCAAGCTCGGCGCGCTGCTCACCCGCCTGCGCGCAATCAAGCACATCGAGTTCATCCGCATCGGCAGCCGCGTGCCGATTTTCCTGCCACAACGCATCACGCCCGAGCTGTGCCGCATGCTGCAAAAGCACCATCCGCTGTGGCTCAGCATCCACACCAATCATCCGCGTGAACTCACGACGGAAGTGCGCGATGGCCTGGCGCTGCTCGCGAACCACGGCGTGCCGCTGGGCAATCAAAGCGTGCTGCTGCGCGGTGTGAACGACAAGGCAGACATCATGAAGAGTCTCGTGCACAAGCTGCTCATGTGCCGCGTGCGGCCCTACTACCTCTACCAGTGCGATCTGATCCAGGGTTCCTCCCATCTGCGCACCAGCGTGGCCGACGGCATTGACATCATCGAGCAACTGCGCGGCCACACCACCGGCTATGCCATCCCGCAGTTCGTCATCGACGCCCCCGGCGGCGGCGGCAAAGTCCCGCTGAATCCCGACTACGTCCTGCTGCGCGACGAACAGCGCGTGCTCATCCGCAACTACGAAGGCAAGACCTTCGAGTATCCCGAACCGGTGCTGGTGCGGCGGTGATAGAAGGGCCGGCGCCCTTCACCTCACGGCCGCCGTGTCTGCGCCAGCGCCTCGGCCTTGAGCTTCTGGATGGCTTCGTCTCCTTGCGCGATGAGCGGGTCGAACATGGGGATCTCCTTCGCATTCTGGCCCTGCTCGTGTTTGCGGAAGCCGAAGAGGTAGGTCTCGTTGTGCGGACGCCAGCGGTTGAAGAACAGCGTGTCCTTGGCGATGACGGCGCGGCGCAGATTTTCGAGCGCGGGGGCAGGCGCGTCGGGCATTTTCAGGCCGAGACCTTCGATGAGCCTGGCGCTGAGCTTTTCATAACCTTCTCGGGTGTAGTGCACGCCATTCTCGGTGAGCGGCTTCAAGATCGCGCCCGGCTTCGGCAGGCCGCCCATGAGCTCGAACCAATCCACGAAGAACGCGTTCTGCATGCCCGCGAACTTGCGCAGCGCGTCGCGCAGGCTGGAGAGGTTCCTGTTTTCCACGGTGAGATCCGGCAGTGGCGGCGCCAGATTTTCCAGCGGTGGCGGTGTGGCGATGATGACGCGCACGCCGGGTGATTTCGTGCGGATCAGCTCGATCAGACTGCGGTAGCCGCTCAAAAAGTCCGGCAGGCCGCCCAGACGCTCGAAGGCCAGCTCGGAGCCGTAGCACAGGACCACGACCGTCGGCTTCAGCATCTCCAGATGCGCGGCCATGCGCTGCAAGCCTTCTTCCGGCGGGCCGAAATATGAACGCGCATGGCCGAAGACCGTGTCGCCGCTCCAGGCGAGATTGCGCACGCTGACCTTCACCTCGCCGAGCGCCAGGGCCAGACGCGGCTCGAAGGAGCCATAGCGCTGCTCGCGCTCCAGCACGGTGTTGCCGATGAGCACGAGGCGGTCGCCGTCTTTGAACTCAAACGTCGTGGGCTGCGGCGGTGCGGCAGGTGTCTCCGGTGTTTGGGAGGGGGCGATGGAGGCGCAGGCGAGCGCCAGGAGGCCGGCAAGGGTTTTCAAATTCATGCGGAGCGTATTGGAGCGGAGACGGCGTGAATTGTCCAGCAGCTTGAACGGCGTGATCGCTACTGCGTCACCTTCACCCGCATGAAACGCGACTGGCCTGCGGATGCAGGCACGACATCACGCACCCGCAGCGTGGTGGGCGTGTCCTCCTCGATGACGAGGCCGGCGCTGCTCCAACTGAGCGGGTCGGCCAGATTGCCGGTGGCCTGGACTTCAAACAAGACATCCGTGGCGGCGGGGTTTTTCGAAATGGAGAGACGCAGATAGGTTTCGCCGCTCGAGGGGGCAAACTCGATGATCTGCGGGCTGGTGTTGTTCACGGTGCCGTTGGTGCCGGTGGCGTATTCGAGGAGGTTGACGAGGCCGTCACCGTCGGCGTCGGCGGTGGCTTCGACGAGCTGGTTGTTTTCGTTGCCGGTGCCGCTTTGATCGAGCCACTGGGCGAAGGGCGTGGTGTAGGCTGTCAGATTGAGGTCAAAGAAGCTCACGGTGCCGGTGTCATCCGCAGTGAGGCGGAGTTCGAAGGTGTCGCTTTCGGTGAGGGAGGCAGTGGTGTCGGCAAAGGTGGCGTTGGCGAAGACGATGCCGGTGGGGCCGCTACGGCGTGTCCAGAGGCTGGTCGGAGTGGCGGGGAGGTCGTCGTCGGTGATGGTGCCGTCGAGGGTGACTGGCGAAATGCTTCCTCCGGCAGTGGCGGCGATGACGGGGGCTTTGTGCAGCGGCTCGATGGTGAGGCGGGTGAAGGTGCAGGTGTTTTGTGTGCCGGTGGCACCGCTGGCGTTGTTGACGAAGAAGCCAGCCCACACGGGCGTGGTCATGATGATGGTCTGTGGCTGGCCGATTTGTGTCCAGGCGTTGGGATTGTTCGTGGTGCTGTTGTGCGTGGCGCGGTAGCCAGTGATGGCATTACCACGGCGCACGATGCGCATCCAGTTCCCGGCGGCGATGCTGCTGGGGACGCCGCCACCGCTGCCACCGGCGATGCTGGTCCAGTAGTAGCCGCTGTAGCTGCCGGTGGGCATGCGTCCGAGGTGGAGCTGGGCTCCGCTTTCGATGCTCTCGGCGATGCGGATGCCGCCGCTGCTGCTGCCGGCACCACTGCTGAAGGTATTCAGCCGGGCGGTGATGACCATGTCGCCGTAATATTGCCAGCCGTAAAAGTAGCCGGTGGTGGGGCCGTTGACGGTGTAAGTGGTGCCGTCAAAACTGGCGCTGCCGGCGGTGTTGGGCGCGGTGCCGCTGTCTTCATTGACCAAGGCGGGGCCGCTGGGTGTTGGCGTGAGCGTGACATTGTCAAAGAGGGCCGTGGCAGTGCCTGCGGTGCTGTTGTTGGTCGTGGTGAGGCCGTAATGCGCATTCGAGTTGAGCAGAGGGATGACGACGGGCGTGCCGACTGCGGTCCAGGCAGTGCCATCGGTGCTGTAGCTGGCGCTGATTTCGTTCGTGGTGGCATTGCGCTCGAGTTTCAGCCAGAAAGGCAAGGCAGGAGCTGCAGCGGCGACGCTGGTGTCATTTCCGCTCGCGGCACGGGTGCGGAACTGCAAGCCTGCGCCCGGCACAAAACCCAAAACGGCGCGATTCGAGCCGCGTGCGAGCGAATCGCGAATGGTGACGCCTGCGAGGGCCGCCGTGGTCGAAAAGCTCGTCAGTTTCGCCACCACGCTGCCATCGCCGACGGCGCTGCGGACCATGATGTGAGCCTGATCGGTGCTGGTGGCCGCGTAACCGGCTCCGGTTCCAGTGACGCTGAAAAGGCCGCCGTATTCGAGTCCCTGGCCGCGACGCGAGGATGAAGGCCCCATGTCCTGGGTGATCCAATTCGATGCCACGAGGCCGCTGCCGACCACGACGGTGACTTGATCACCCACGGTGAATTGCCCGTCGGTGGCGCTGATGCGCAAAACATAGGTTCCTGGGGTGGAGAAAGTCACTGCGGTCGTGGTGGCACTCGGCGACTCGATGGTGGCCACGCCGGGACCGCTCACGCAGTTCCAGGTCGTGGCGAGAGCATTTGGGAAGCCGTCATCGCTCACCTGGGCACTGACGATGACGCCATTCGCCGCCGCGATGAGCGGTGCCTGCGCGGTGGGGCTGCCGATGAAGACGGTGGGCGGATTGTCATTGTCGGTGATGCTGACATTGTCGAAGGAATCAGCGCCGATGTCGTAGCTGCCGCTGGCGAGCGAGATCGTGACATCCTCGGGGCCTTCGGTGATGCCATCATCGACAGGCGTGATGCTGACGGTTTTGAAGACATCGCCCGAGACAAAGGAGACCGTGGTGGTGACGGTGGTATAGTCTGTCGTGTTCGTGGCCGTGCCGGCGATGGTGATATTCACGGTGAGGGCCACATTGGTCGGCGCGGTGCGGGTGACGGTGAACTGACCTGCGTCACCGCTTTCAGATGCCGTCGGATCATTCGCGGTGATGGTGACCGTGCTGCGATCATCATCCGCGATGGTGACGGTGGCTGCGCTCGGCGTGCCGATGACATAGCCGCTGCCAGTGGCCACGGTGAGGATGACGGTCTCGTTGCCTTCGTTGGTCGCATCCTGAACAGGAGTGACATTGACGACCACGCTCGCCTGACCGGCGGGAATGGTCTGCGTGGTGGCGATGCTTGTGTAGTCGGTCGAATTGGTTGCTGTGCCACTGCGGGTGACATTCACGATGAGGGAGGCTGCCGTGTCGCCGGTGCGTGTGAGGGTGAACTGTCCCGCGTCACCGCTTTCAGAGGCGCTGGCATCATTCGCCACGATGCTCACGGCGGGCGAATCGTCATCGGTGATCGTCAGCGTGTGCGTGCTGGTGCTGCCAAGGTTCAAAGCGACGGGAGAGGCGAGCGTGAGGGTGAGATTTTCTCCGGGTTCGAGCGTCGAATCATCGGTGATAGGCACGGAGATGTATTTCACGCTCTCACCAGCGGCAAAGTTGAGCGTGCCGGTCGTGGTGGTGTAGTCACCGGGCTGGGTGGCGGTGCCGTCGGTGGTACTGAAGTCCACGCTGCACGTCGCGGTGGCCGGGCTGCTCAAAGCGACGGCGATCTGCACCGTGCCCGCGCTTTCGACGACGCTGCTGGAGGCCGTCGCAAAGCCCGCGTAGGGCTGCGCGGGCGGATTGTCATCGTCGATGATGGTGAAGCCGTGGTAGGCGTTCGTGCCGACGTTGGCACCCTTGGCGTTGAGGAGTTGCAGGGTCACGAGGTTGTCCGGCTCGTCCATCGTGTCGTTCACGACGGTGAGAGTGATGTTGCCCGTGGTCTGGCCGGCAGGGATGGTGAGCACGGCTGCAGGCAGCGAGTAGTCCACGCCGGAGCCGAAGGCGGTGGTGTTGCTTTGCAGGCGGTAGCGCTGCTCCAGGGTGTTGTTTTTCACCCAGCCGGTGTGAACGGCCCGCGCATAATGCGTGCGATCATCCCGCACCATGATGCCCGCCTGGGCATTGGTGCCGCCACCGGTGAGCGAGGTGATGCGTGCGGCGAGCGTGAAGTCACCCGTGACCTCCATGCTGGGGAAATGCGCCTCGTCATTGGAGCCCCCGATGCCTGCACCGCTGCCGTTCACCGTCCACACGCTGCCAGCGAGGCTTTCGCCGCCCTGCTCGTTCACAAAGCCGATCGTGCGGCCACCGAGCTCGGTGACAGGCGATCCGCCGAGCGTGAAATTGTCAAAGGTGGCCGTGGAGATCTGCCCGTCACCCACCGCGCTGACGGCGAGTCCGGCGAGCACTTTGGGCGCAAAGGCGATGTTGGGCGTGGTGCCAAAACTCGTCCACACCGCTCCATCGCGGGAGACGGACTGGGTGAAAACATTACCCACGCGGCTGGTACGCACCCACATCGGCAGGATGAGGCTGGTGAAAGACGAACTCAGCGTCGCGCTGCCCGCCGTGGTGGTGCGATAGATCGAGTAATACTCCCCGGTGGTCGGGCCCGTGCCGAAGGCGGAGGCGTGGACGGAATTCGCCGCCGTGCTGGAGCGCAGCATCACGCCTGCGCGGGAGACGACAGCCGGATTGCCATTGCTCACGATGCGGGCGGTGATGGTGCAGTTCGCGGAGCTGGTGACCGGCAGATAGACATAGCGAAAGCTGTCCGTCGTCGAGTTGCTGAGGCCGTTGCCGGAGTTGGTGAAGGTATAGACGCCCGAGGCGACGGAACTGCCACCAGTGACGGTACCGATGCTGACCGCTGTCTCCGCTCCGGTGCTGCCGCCTGCCGAGAGATCGCTCACCGTGAAGTTATCCATCACGGCGGTGAATTGAGTGGTCGATCCTGGCGCAAAGGCGAGGCCCGCGAGGTAGCTGCTGCCGAGATTGGAGACCGTCACCGCATTGCCACGCTGCGTCCACGTCACACCATCGTTGGCTTGGAAAAAGGCCAGCGAGTTGCCGGTCTTCACCACCCGCACCCAGTAGGGCACCGCGCGGCTGCCGAAGGAAGCGCTGCTGCCGCTGGTGTTGCCGCTCGTCTGATATTCCACGGTCACATCCGCAGCCTGCGCGGCGGAGAGAGTGACCGGGATGTTCACCGTGCCCGCATTTTCCAAACCGGAGGAGCTGGGCGCTGAGAAGGCCACGGTGGCCGTGGCGGTGTCATTGTCCGTAATGTACATCACCGCGCCGACGCCACGCCCGTAACTGCCCGCGTCAAACTCAAAGGTGATCGTCTCCGTGCCTTCAAACGTCGTGTCATTGACGATGGTGACGGGCACATTCACGCCCGTCGCACCGGCAGGGATGGTGACGCTGGCAGGCGCGGTGTAGTCGTCCGTCATCGTCGCGGTGCCGCCGTAGATGATGTTCACTATAACCTCTGCCGTCGTGCTGCCGAGGCGGGAGATATAAAACTTCACCGGCGAGGTCGATGCGCCCTCCGCGATGCTGATTGCACCACCGGTGCCCACCTGTGTGTCCACCACGAGTGTGTTCACGTTGTCATTGTCACGCAGCCAGGCGCTGGCGGAGGCGCTGGGAGGGAAGATTTGATACGCCGCGCCGGGTGTGATGCTCAAAGCGATGCTCTCCAGGTCCTCAAGGTCGGTGTCATTGATCGTGCGCAAGGCGAGATCGAGCGTGCTGGCCCCGCGCGGGATCACCACGCTGCCCGGCACGTTGATGGCGGTGGTGCTGTCGCGTTTGAAGATCGCGCCGCCATCACCCACGGCCCAGCCAATGCTGCTGCTGGTGCCAAAGGCGCCATTGAAGGTTCCCAGCGCGCTCAGCATCGCGTTTGTCCAGGATGTGCCGTTCGTGCTGACCATCTGCGCGCTGCTGGAGCCTGAGACGAGCAGGTTCGTCGTGCTGGAGGCCCACACGGAATTCAAATCCGCCGTGCTCGCGGAGGTTTGAGACGCCCAGGTCGTGCCGCTGCCTTTGCGAACGACTCCGCCCGCGCCCACGGCCCAGATGTTCGTCGAATTGGCCGCGAAGACCGCGTTGAGCTGCGTGGTGATGCCGGAGGTTTGCGATCCCCAGGTCGTGCCGTTCCAAAAGCGGATCGTGCCCGCCGCGCCCACGGCCCACACATTGCTGACACCGCTGCCATGCACCGCGCGGAGCTGATTCGTGGTACCGGAGGTGCTCGCGGCCCATGAGGTGCCGTTCGTGCTGCGCACAATCGTGCCGCCATCACCCACGGCGAAGACATTCGTGCCGCTGCTGCCCCAGATGCCGCGCAGGGCGTTCGTCGTACCGCTCGTCTGCGCGGCCCAGCTTGTGCCGTCGCCCTTTAAAATGACACCACCATCACCCACCGCCCACAAATTCGTCGCACTCGTGCCCCACACGGCGCGCAGGTGCTGCGTGGTGCCACTGGTCTGCGCGGTCCAGCTTGTGCCGTCGCCTTTGAGGATGGTGCCGTTGTCGCCGACTGCCCAGAGGTTCGCCGCGTCCGCCGCCCAGATGGCGCGGAGGTTTTCCGTGCTGCCGGAGCTCTGCGGCAGCCACCATCCAATCGTGTCGTAGTCCGTGCCGTTCACCGCAGCGCCACTGAGGGTGAAATTCACCACCACCGGCGTGTCCGTGGTCGCGTCACCGCGCAGCGAGAAGCGGAAGTTCGCGTTCGTGGCCGGCTCCACGCCATTCGCGGTGTTCACCACGTCGATGTAGGGAAGGTCGGCGGCGTTGTCGTTGATGTTCACCGTGGCGGTGGCGCTGGTGCCGAGGATGTAGTTCGTCGCGCTCGCGCCGAGATTCAGCACGCAGCGCTCCTGGCCTTCACCCACGCCGTCAAAACGCGGCACGATGGTGATCGCAGCGGAGCTTTGTCCGGCGGGGATCTGCACGACGCCGGGCATCCACTCGTAATCGACGCCGTGCAGCGCCATGATGCCGCTGCCAGTCACGCCGGAGAAGGCGTAATAAATCGTCAGCGCCTGGCTGGTATCGCCGCTGCGGGTGATCAAAAAGGTGCCCGTGTCCGCCGCAGCTCCCGGAACGCTCAGATCGATCTCCGTGGCCTCCGCGTCGCTCGCGGTGACGCTCACGGTTTGCATGTCATCGTCGTAAATCGTCGTCGTGGCTGCCGTGGCGAGCGGATCGATGATGTAGGCCGCATTCGTGCTCAGCGTGACGATCACCGTCTCCAGCGATTCGGAGGCCGAATCGTCCAGCGGAGCGATTTCGACCGTCGCCGAGGCCGAGCCGGCCGGAATGACCACATTTCCGGCCAGAGCCGTGTAATCTCCGCCGCTTGCTGCCGTGCCGGAAACAGCATAATTCGCGGTCAAATCGGCCGCCGTGCTCCCCGTGCGCGAAATCGTCAAAAGACCCGGCGGGGCGATGTTTTCGAGCGCGGAGTTCCGCGTCGCCGTGAGGCTCACTTTTGGCAAAGAGGTGTCATCATCCGCGATCACCACCGTGGCGCTCGATGCAGAGCCTACGAGATAACCATTGCCCGGCCCGAGCTGTAAAATGACTGTCTCCGGCCCTTCGCTGGTCGCATCGACCACCGGCGTCACGGCGATGTCGAGCACGTCCGAGTCCGCCGGGATGGTGAAGGTGCTGAAGCCCTGCGAGCCGGTCGCATAATCCGGCGTGAAGGTGTAGTCCGTCGTCTTCGTGGCACCGCCGAGCGCGGAGTTCACATTCACCACGAGATCCTGCGAGATGTCGCCCGTCCGCGTGAGGCGGAAGGCACCCGGTGTCACCGGCGAAAGCTCGTTCGCATTCGGATTCGCTGCTGTGAGCGTCACCACGCTCTGCGCCGTCGCTTCAAAGTCCGCCCCGCTGAAACTCGGCCCCACGGTGATGCTGTTGTTGAACAACTCACTGAAAGTGTAGCCGTAAAGCAGCGGCGTGAGCGTGTAGGTGTTCGCTGACAGGTTTGGGATGGTGAAATAGCCGTCCGCGTCGCTGATGACGCCGTTGGCGTTGTTCGCCGTGATGACGACGTCTGACAAACCCTGCCCGAGCAACGTCACGCGACCACTGATGGTGGAAGTCGTCACCGAACCGACGGTGATGAGCTGATTCCGCGTCACCGTGCCTCCTTTCATGTCACTCACCGTGCAGGTGACGATGAAAGTGCCCGCCGCCGTGAACTGGCGTGTGATCACATTCGAGTTCGGCGAGACGATCTGCGTGCCGCCGCCAAAGTGCTGCCAGTTAAAGGCCAGCGGATCGCCATCCACATCATTCGCCGTCGCGGTGAAGGTCACCGTGCCGTTCAGCGGGATCACCTCCGCGCTGGCGGCCAGCGTCATCGTCGGCGCATGATTGCCGGGGAAGGTGCCGAGATGCACCTGCACGTCGATGTAACGTGGAATGTCACTCGCTGCGACCGTGGTGACGTAGATGCCGCTCTCTGTGTCGCCAAACGTGGCCCCGAGCGAGATGGGCGCATCCGTTTTGGCATACGGCGAGCCATTCGTCGTGTCGATGAGTTGGAAATTTCCGCCGCCGCCGTTGGGAAACTTCCAGCCAAAAACGAGACCGCTTTTCACGAAGGGATTGCTGTCAAACAGCGACCTCACCATGCCCCAGTAGGTGCGCTGCACGTCTTTTTGAATCGTCAGCGCATAACGCTTCGACGCATCGAGCGATCCTTGGTCAAACGCGTGAATGCGATACAGCCCGCTCTGCGTCACCGGCTGCAAAAAGCTGCTCGGCAGCCAGCGGATCTGGCTCTTCGCCGCCGTGTTGTAATGCCCCGTCGTGCCTGCGCCGCCCATGATGTCGTAGCTGTCGCCGTACTCCTGGTTCGCGCCATTGCCGATGCTGCTGGTGCCCGCCGTATCCCAGAAGTTCGAGTGCCCCAGACCGAAGGCGTGGCCGATCTCATGCGCCCAGAGGCTCACGCCATCACTGCGGCACCACACCGTGTTGCCACCGCCGAGCCCGCCATAGCTGCCCGGCCCGCCATTGTGCCGCATCACCGTACAGTCGTAGTCATTCCAGTCGAAGCCGAGCTTCTTCGCCTCCGCACGCGCGTCCGCCATCGAGATGCTCGTGCCGCCGATGTCGCCGCCGTTGCTCGTGTCACGATTCACATACCACGCCTCATTGTGCGGCAGCTTGATCGGTGGCGCCACGACACCCACGAGCGACAGACGGCCATACGAGGCCTTTGAATAATGATCCGCCACATCCCGCAGCGTCGCGTAAAGCTGCGCCTCGGTGGAAGGCAGCGCGTTTTGATCCGCGTAAGTCGTGTTCAGCACGATCACCTTCACCTGCCCCAGCGCAGGCGTCGGTGAACCCGGCAGGATGCCCGAAAATGCAAACGAACCACCCGTGACACCTTCACCATAAAGGATCGTCTGGTTTTGCATCGCGATGTGCGAGCCATCGCAGAACGTGATGATCTCCACCGGCGTCTCCACCGCTGGCAGGCTCTCCGGCACGATCTCGGGCACATCCTCGGGATCGAGGACATACTTGCCGGACACCGGGCAGTTCGCCACGACCGTCTTGCCCGCTGGCAGGATCTCACCCACCTCCAGCCGCCGCGTCGGCTCATCGCTGATGGCGAACTCCGAATCCAGCGCCACGCCATTCACAGACGCGCCCGCCGTCCACGTCAGCTTTAATTCACGCTCACCATAAACATAAGCGCGATACGTCCCGCCCTTTTGCAACTCCACCTCGCGATACGTCGCCACCGGCGGATCATTCGGGTCCAACGGCACGCCCTGCATCACGCGGATGGCACCGATCTCATTCATCCGCTTTTCCAGCAGCGAAACGATCTCCGGCGGCAGCTTCTGCCGCACCACCATCGGCACCGCCTTCTGGATCGCCTCCCGCGGATTCTCCATGATCAACGCTTTGAACACCGGACGCCGTTCCCGTGCCAGTTTCATGCCCTCCACCACCAAGGCCGCGCGTTCAGTCTCCGATGCGTCGAGATAGCGCTTCATCCAGGCACCAAAATCCGTCAGCACATCGCCCGAAACGGCCTGCGAAGCCATTTTCGGACGCTCGGCAGCTTGTGGAGCCTCCGGTGCCCGCTCTCCGGGTTGGGCCGTTTTGATTCCTGCACGCTTCGATGCGGCCACGCCCGTTTTTTCAGCCGGTTGGGGCCAAAAAATAAAGGCAGCGGCCAGTACAGCCGCCACGAGACACAAAAGCGTGCGCTTGCGCATGAAGATTGGTTGGGGCGTTCAAAGCCCAACGGCCACGGATCCGTTTGATTAGAACAGATGTGCCGGTTGGGTTGATTTCCAGGAGACTACCAAAGTGGCCTCCCCGCCGTCAATGCTCAGCTTTTCCGCAGCACCAGCAGCACGTCCGCGTAGCTGTCGTCAAAACGTCGCGGCTCGGCGAGGTCGTAGGTGAAGTCGTAGCACTCCTGCAACTCGAGTTCCGGCACCTTGCGCAGCAGCGCCTTCAATTGCGCCGCATTGTAGGTGCGAAACTGCCAGTGGGTCTCCTGCGTGTGCGTGCGGCCCGCGTCCGTGATCTTCAGCCGTGTGCGCAGGTTTTCGAGACGCGTCTTCGGGTCGGCGGGCCAGGTGTGGGTGTTGCAGACGACCTCGATTTTGCCGCGTTTCGCCACCCAGCGCTCATGCTCGGCGGTGCCGCGTTCGTAATCGGTCAGATGCAGCCCGAGGAAGAACAATCCGCCGGGCCGCAGGCTCGCCGCGACTCGGCGCAGGCACTCGGCGGCGTCTTTTTCCGTGTGCAGGTATTTGAAGGTGCTCACGAGGCAATGCGCGAGATCAAAGCCACCTTTCAAGCCCTTCGGCAGCGTGAAACTCTGCATCCAGTCCTCCCACAGCCACGCTTTGAGGCCGTGTTGAGCCATGCGTTCCTTGGCGAACTCGATCATGTTCGCATTGCCGTCGAATCCGCTCACGTCCCAGCCACGGCGGGCCATCTCCAGCGCCAGACGGCCGCTGCCGCAGGCAGGTTCGAGCAAACGACGGCCTTTGCCATCACCATGCTTTACGAACGCGCCTTCGAGGAAGTCAGCCTCCTGTCTCGTGCCGTCATCGAAGACGATGTCATAATAAAGGGGCGTGTCATACCAGTCGCGCTGTTCGGTGGGCATGGGTCGCATGATGGCGAGTCCGGGGCGCCGCGCCAGAAATCAGCGGCGGAGTTAGCAAAAGCCTGAAGATTAGTGCCCCTGCTGGCACCCGAAATGCTACTTGATTGTTGATCAACGGTGGAGATTGATGCGCCCCCCGTGCTCGCCTCCCCCCTCCCGATATGACTGTGTGGGATAATCCCTTCTGGTTCACCAGCTACATCCTCGTCTTCACCGCCCTGTCCGCCTTTGGCGCGCACAGGATCAAGGTCTTGTATCAATTCTGGAAACACCGGAACAACGCGCCGCAGCCGAAGTACGAATTCGCCGAGCTGCCGGTCATCACGATCCAGCTCCCGATTTTCAACGAATACGACGTCGTCGAAAACCTGCTGCGCTGCGTCAGTGCCCTGGATTACCCGCATGACCGCCTGCAGATCCAGGTGCTGGACGATTCCATCGATGAAACCGCCGCCTTTGCTGAAAAACTCAGCGCCGAATACGCCGCGAAGGGTCTCGACATCGAATACCGCCACCGCACCAACCGCCACGGCTTCAAGGCCGGCGCGCTGGACGAGGCGATGCCGTTCGTGAAGGGCGAGTTCATCTGCATTTTCGACGCCGACTTCCAGCCGCAGCCGGATTATCTGAAAAAAGTCATCCACCACTTCACCCACGAGAACGTCGGCATGGTGCAGGCCCGCTGGGGCCACGCGAACAAGGATTTCTCCCTGCTCACACGACTCCAGGCGCTGTTTCTCGACGGCCATCTCGTGCTGGAGCAGACCGCCCGCAGCCGCCACGGCGAGTTTTTGAATTTCAACGGCACCGCCGGCATCTGGCGGCGCAAAGCGATCGAAGACGGTGGCGGCTGGCAGCACGACACGCTCACGGAAGACCTCGACCTCAGCTATCGCGCGCAGTTGAAGGGCTGGAAGTTCATCTACCTCAAAGATGTCGTCGTTCCCGCCGAACTGCCGCCGGACATGGACGGCTTCAAGAGCCAGCAGCATCGCTGGACGAAGGGCTCCATCCAGGTGTGCAAAAAAATCCTCGGTGACATCTGGCGCAGCGACATCCCGCTGCCCCTGAAGCTGGAGGCCACCGCGCACCTCACCTCCAACTTCGCCTACCTGCTCACGCTCTGCACGCTGGTGCTCATGTATCCGGCGAATTTCGTGATGGGCAGCTCCTGGCACAAGGCGGTGTTCGTCGACGTGCCCGTGTTCTTCTTCGCCTCCTTCTCCGTCGTGGTGTTTTACATGACCGCGCAGGGTGCGCAGACGCGCTTCGGCTGGCTCAAAGCGCTGCCGTACGTGCCCGTGCTGCTCGCGCTCGGCATCGGCATGAGCATCAACAACGGCAAGGCCGTGCTCGAAGCGCTGCTGAACCAGAGCTCCGAATTCGTCCGCACGCCGAAATACGGCGTCGAAACCAAGTCGCAGGCCGCTGTGAAGAAATCCCGCTACAAGGCCGGCAAATCCATCGCGCTGTGGATTGAGGTCGCGCTCACCGGTTACTTCGGCTGGATGATCGCCCTCGCCGCCCAGCGCGGCCAGTGGGGCTCGATCCCCTTCCTGCTGCTGTTCTTCTTCGGCTTCGGTTACGTGGCCGCAGGCTCGCTGATGAAGCGTTTCAGCATGGAGCGTTTCCAGACCGCGCCCGTGGCGGCAGCTTGATTTCATCAGAGGTGCAACCTTCGAGGTTTGAGGCGGTTCATGCGCGGCATCTCCGCATGAAATTTCGCCGCATTCTTCTCTGGCTGCACCGTTGGGTGGGCGTGATCGCTGGTCTGGTCATTCTGTTTGTTGCGGTCACCGGTGGCGTGCTGGTGTTTCAGCACACACAGGATCGCTGGCTGAATCCTGAGTTGTTCCCGCGTGAGGCCACCGCTGTTGAAAAGCGGGCGCCGGTAAGTGCGGCGCTGGATGAATTACATCCCGAGATACCCGTGCAAGGCATCCGCCTGCCGCGTGATGAAAGCGACGCGCTGGTCTTGATGGGTGGAAACCGCATGATTCACTGCGATCCGCGCACCGGAGCGGTTCTCGGCATCCGCCCGCGCATGGGCCTGTGGTGGCAGACCTTTGTAAAACTGCATGTGAACCTCATGCTCGGCTCCACGGGCGGTTTGATCGTCGAAATCGCGACCTGGATCACGTTGGGCCTCGCGCTGACCGGTTTGTGGCTGTGGTGGCCGCTGCGCATCTTCGGATTCCGCAAAGGCGCGAGTTTTCGCCGCTTCAATCTCGATCTGCACAGCGTGGCGGGCTTGTACTCGTCGTTGTTTCTCATCGTGGTCTGCATCACCGGCCTCACCATGCGGCATCTGCATCTCGAGCATCCGCATTCGCCAGGATCGCATGCGCCGCAGACCGGAGCACTGCGCATCAGCGTCGATGCGGCGGTTCAAGCCGCTGAAAAAGCCCTGCCCGGCGCCAAGGCCGCCGCCGTGGAAATACCGCCGCCCAATCCGCATGCGACGTATCGCATCCAGCTCGCTTTTCCTGAAGATGGATCGCCTGCGGGCCGCAGCGTGGTGTTTGTGGATCAGTGGAGCGGCGCAGCGCTCGCCGTTCACAGCGCTCGTGAAGGCAGCTTCATGGAGCGCTATGACAATCTCCAGCTCTCGCTGCACATCGGCGCCGTCGGCGGCACGGCCACGCGCTGGATCGCGTTCTTCGTCTGTGTGGCGCTGTTGCTACAGATTTTCAGCGGCTATGTGCTGTGGTGGAAGCGCGCGGCGTAACTTTTCCGGCCATGCGGGGTTTTCCTGCGGCCATGAAATTCGTTCTCGCTCTCGTCTTTGCCACCACCACTCTTCACGCCACCACCTCGACCGACTGGCCGCGTTTCCTTGGGCCCACGGGAGCGGCGATTGCCGCCGAGTCCAAGGTGCCGCTGAAGTGGAGCGACTCGGAGAACATCGTGTGGAAGGCGGAGATGCCTGGCCCCGGCTCATCGAGTCCGATTGTTTTTGGCGACAAGGTTTTCGTGACCTGCTGGACCGGTTATGGCGACAAGGAAGGAGCGAATGACATGTCCAAGCTCACGCGGCATCTGCTTTGTCTGAGCAAGGCCGACGGCAAAGTACTGTGGGATGCCAAAGTGCCCTCCAGCGTCGAGGAGGATCCGTGGAAGGGCTACATCACCGAGCACGGCTACGCCACGCACACCCCCGTGACCGATGGCGAGCGCGTGTATGTGTTCTTCGGCAAAAGCGGCGCGCTCGCCTTCGACATGGCGGGCAAACAGCTCTGGCAGACCTCCTGCGGCACGGGTTCCGGCCGCATGCGCTGGGGTTCGGCAGGCAGCCCGATTGTACATTGCGATCTTCTCATCGTGAATGCGAACGATGAGAGCCAGACCATCTTTGGCCTCGATAAAAAAACCGGCAAACAGGTATGGAAGGCCGAGGGCGACTTCGGCATGGCCTACGGCACGCCGAACATTCTCCAGCGCGACGGCGTCACCGATCTCGTCATTGCCGTGCCGCTGGAGTTGTGGGGTTTGAATCCAGAAACCGGCAAACTGCGCTGGTATGCCGTGCATGGCTTGAGCGGCAACGTCTCCCCCAGCGTCGTTCCCGGCGGCGACACCGCCTACGTATTCGGCGGCTTTCCCTCCACCCGCAGCGCCGCCATCAAGCTCGGCGGCAAAGGCGACATCACCGCGAACGCCATCCTGTGGAGCAGCAACACCAGCTCCTATGTGCCGACACCGATTCTCAAGAACGGCCATCTCTACGTCATCAACGACCAGGGCTTCGCCACCTGCATCGACGCCAAAACCGGCCAGGACGTCTATCGCGAACGCGTGCTCATGGGTGCCCGCGGCGGCGGCAAACCGTTCTACGCCTCACCCGTGCTCATCGGCGACAAACTCGTCTGCGTCTCCCGCAGGGACGGTGCCTTCATCATCGCCGCGAAGCCGAAGTTCGAACTCATCGGCAGCAATGTGTTCTCGCTCGACAAGTCGCAGTTCCACGGCACTCCCGCCGTCAGCGGTGATCAACTGATCCTGCGCAGCGACAAGGCGGTGTACTGCATCGGCACGAAGTAAGATCGCCTCATGCCCGAAAGGCCACGCCACGCGCCGCGTAGTCTTCGCCCATGATTCGCAACCTGATCTTCACCGTCGGCGCGTTCGCGCTGTTTTCCCTCAATGCCTCGGCCCAGCACATCCGCGCCGGCATCATCGGTCTCGACACCTCGCATGTCCTCGCCTTCACAAAAACGCTGAACACCACGCCGCAGAAACCGGAGGTCATGGGCGTGAAGCTCGTCGCCGCCTATGCGCAAGGCTCCAAGGACATTCCATCCAGCACTCAGCGCGTGCCTGAGTACACGGAGAAGGTGAAAGAGCTGGGCGTGGAAATTGTCCCCAGCATCAACGATCTGCTCGACAAGGTGGACGTTGTTTTCCTCGAGTCGAACGACGGCCGCGTTCACCTTGAGCAAATCCTGCCATGCATCGAGGCCCACAAGCCTGTGTTCATCGACAAGCCGATCGCCGGCACGCTCGTCGATGCGATCAAAATTTTTGATGCGTCCAAGAAAGCGAGCATTCCTGTGTTCTCCTCGTCCTCGCTGCGTTTCGGCAAAGGCACGCAGGCGGTGCGCGGCGGCAGCATTGGCACGGTGAAACAAGCGGAGACCACCAGTCCGGCCAGTCTCGAAGAACATCATCCTGATCTGTTCTGGTATGGCGTCCATGGTGTCGAATCACTCTTCACCGTCATGGGCACTGGCTGCCAGAGCGTGAAGCGTGGCACCACCGCCGAAGGCAAGATCACCGTCACCGGCACCTGGTCCGGCGGACGCACCGGCACCTTCACCGAGGCCAAGGGCTACGGTGGCAAGGCCGTCGGTGAAAAAGGCGAGGCCGCCATCGGAACCTACGACGGCTACGATCCGCTGCTGTTCTCAGCGGTGCACTTCTTCCGCACCGGAATCGCACCGGTCTCACCGGAGGAAACCATCGAAATCTACGCCTTCATGGAGGCTGCGGACGAGAGCAAGCGGCGCAACGGGGCCGAGGTCACCCTCAAGGAAGTGATGGACAAGGCGCTAGCCGAGGCACGAAAGTAACGCTGTTCGCAGATCGCCCCAGGACGCGTGAAAACGCCGCCGTTTGGAGCTTTTGTATCGGTGTTTTGCGAAGTGAAAGAGTCCCTTTCTTTCGCTCAAAATTGTTTCAACATTCTTCACGTCACACCGTCAGACGGCATGCGCGCCACCTTGTGCCGCGTCCCAAAACCCAACCCTCAAGACCATGAAAACCCCGCATCGCCTCCTCACCACGTTCGCGTGCCTCAGCCTCCTGCCCGCAGGACTGCCGCACCTCAGCGCACAACAGCCCGCGGCACCTCCGGCCACCACACCACCGCCTTTGTTGCCTTCCGCCGCTCCGAAGACCACTCCCGCCGATTTTCAGGCGAAAATCATCAAGGACGCCAGTCCCCTGCCAAATGGCGGCCAGTTGCAGATGAGCTATGCCAGCGTGGTCGATAAAATCCTGCCCAGCGTCGTCACCATCCACTCCTCCGCGCCGATCAAGACGCCTGAGATCGATCAAATCCCGCCGCAGCTCCGCCCCTTCTTCTACCGCTTCTTCGGCGCGCCAGATGGTTTTGGCGGAATGAACGAGGATGACGAACCCTCGCTCAATCCGCGCGGCAAGCGCGGCCAGCCACAGCGCCCGCAGCAGTTGCCTGAGGATGAATCGCACCAGCAGCGCGGAGTCGGCTCCGGCATGATCATTTCTGCTGACGGTTACATTCTGACGAACAATCACGTCATCGCTGATGCCAAAAAAATCGAGGTCGATGTCGATACCGATGGCAGCAGCCACACCTACACGGCGGAGGTCGTCGGCGCCGACCCGCTGACCGATGTCGCCCTCATCAAGATCAACGCCACGGGCCTCAAAACCGCCACGATCGGCGACAGCTCAAAGCTCCGCGTCGGCGACATCGTGCTCGCCGCCGGTGCGCCGATGGAGCTCAGCCGCTCCGTCACCCAGGGCATCGTCAGCGCCCTTGGCCGCAGCAATGAGGGCATCGTTGGCAGAGGCAACGGCCAAAGCCGTGTCAAAGGCTATGAGGACTTCATTCAAACCGACGCCTCCATCAATCCCGGCAACTCCGGCGGCCCGCTCGTCGATGCCATGGGCCGTGTCGTCGGCATCAACACCGCCATCCTGTCACGGTCCGGCATGAACGCCGGTATCGGCTTCGCCATTCCGATCAACATGGCACTCAACATCGTCGAAGACCTGCTCGATGACGGCGCCGTGCAGCGCGGCTTCCTCGGCGTGCAGATCACCGATCTCGATGCCACCCTGTCCGAGCGCCTCGGCATCAAAGAACACGGCGGCGCGGTCGTCATGATGGTGGGCGCGGGTTCGCCCGCTGAAAAGGCCGGCATCCAGCTTGAGGATGTCATCGTCAGCATCAACGGCCAGAGGGTCGATAACAGCAGCCGTCTGCGCCTCATCGTCAGCAGTGCCAAGCCAGGAACCCAGATCCCCATCGAGCTCATGCGTGCTGGCAAACGCATCACGGTGAACGCCACGCTCGAAGCCCTGCCGGAGGAAGCCCTGTCCGAAGTCGGCGGCGGATCACTCAAGCCACGTCCAGGCACTGGCGGTGCGCAGCAGCAAAAAGAAAACGTCGGCGAACTCGTCACCGGCGTCACTGTGCAGACGCTCACGGCCGCGTTGCGCGAACGCCATGACGTCCCGGCCAACGTCAGCGGCGTCATCGTCACCAAAGTCGATCCCGAGAGCCGTGCCGCCGCCATGGGCGTCGAGGAAGGCGATGTCATCTCGCATGTGAACCGCAAGGCCGTCGCCAACGCCGCCGAGGCCCGCACCCTCGCCAAAGGCAGCGACAAGACCGTCCTCCTGCGCGTCTGGCGCAAAGGCGACACCATGCTGCTGATGATTGGCAACAACTGACCGTGAAACAGGCTGCCAGCCTGTTCGTCCTGTTTCTCACAAAGCCCGTGCATGATGCTCATGCGCGGGCTTTTTTCTTCCCCCATGCTCTACGACGCCCACAATCACCTCCAGGACGAGCGCCTCGACCCCTGGCGGGATCAAATCATCGCCACGCTGCCGCAATCCGGCCTGGCGGAGATGATCGTGAACGGCTCCTGCGAAGAAGACTGGCCCGCCGTGGCGAAACTCGCTCACAATCACACCTGGATTCGTCCCGCCTTCGGTTTGCACCCGTGGTACGTCAAAAAACGCACAGCCAGATGGTTGGAAATCCTTCGCCAGTATCTTTTGGATCAGCCTAACGCCGTGGTCGGCGAAATCGGCCTCGACCGCTGGATCAAGAATCCGGATATCGACGCTCAGCTCGAATGTTTCCGCTCACAACTCGCCCTGGCCGTCGAATTCGACCGGCCCGCCACCATTCATTGCCTCCGTGCGTTTGGATTGCTGGAACAAACGCTTCGCTCCATGCCGCTGCCGCGTCGCGGCTTTTTGCTGCATTCGTATGGGGGCCCGACCGAAATGATCCCGAGCTTTGTCGAACTGGGTGCGCGGTTCTCCCTCTCACCCTATTTCGGCCATCCACGCAAAGCCGCACAGCTCGCCGTCTTCCAGTCCGTGCCGCTGGACCGCCTCCTCGCCGAAACCGACGCCCCCGACATGTGGCCGCCGGATGAATTGAACCCGCATCCTTTGAAAACCGCCGACGGTGCCGCCCTCAATCACCCGGCCAACCTAAGTGTGAGCTACGAACTCCTCGCCCGGGTGCGCGGCATGCCTGTGGAAGAATTGCAAGGCATCATCGCCGCCAATTACACCACACTCTTTGCCTTCTGAGGCTTGCCAATGAGCAAGACAGGGGCCACCGCTGGCCCGCCACTTGCTCTCATCATGCCTTCCATGCGCAAAACCAAAATTCTCTGCACTCTCGGCCCTGCCACCGAGAGCCCCGAAGTCATTTCCACCCTCATTGCCAAAGGCGCCGACGTCATCCGTCTGAACATGAGCCACGCCTCGCACGACTGGGTGCGCGCCGTCTATGCCCGCGTCCGTGAAGCCGCCGCCGCCACCAAACGCGAGATCGCCGTGCTCATGGACCTCACCGGCCCCAGCATCCGCACCGGCGATGTCGAGCAGCCCTGGCAGCTCCAGGTCGGCGACACCGTCGAATTCCGCTGCAAACCCGAGATCACGGCCACCACACAGTATTCCGTCGGCGTGAACTACCCTGACCTCGGCAAGGACCTCAAAGCCGGTGACACCATCATGGTCGATGGCGGTATGATCCAGATCAAAGCCACAGAAATCTCCACCACCCGCGTCATCGGCACCGTCATGACCAAAGGCGAGATGAAATCCCGCCGCCACATCAATCTTCCCGGCGTTCCCGTGCGCCTGCCGCCGCTCACGCAGAAAGATTATGCCGATCTCGATCTCGGGGTCGATCTCGGGGTCGATTTCTTCGCCCTGAGCTTTGCGCGTGAACCTGGCCACCTCCAGCATCTCCAACTCCTGCTCGAACAAAAACGCAGCAAAGCCCGCGTCATCGCCAAGATCGAGAACCAGCAGGCCCTCAACAACATCGACGCCCTTGTTGAGGCCTCCGGCGGCATCATGATCGCCCGTGGCGACCTCGGCAGCGAGTGCCCCATCGAGGATCTGCCCCTCATCCAGCGCCAGATCGTCGAACGCTGCTCCTACCATGGCCGCAAAGTCATCGTCGCCACCCAGATGCTCGAGAGCATGATCGAAAACCCCGTGCCCACCCGTGCCGAGGTCACTGACATCTTCAACGCCGTCATCGAGCAGGTGGATTGCGTCATGCTCAGCGGCGAAACCAGCGTGGGCCGCTATCCTGACAAGTGCGTCGAGGTGCTCGACACCGTCATCCGCCGCATCGAGCAAAAGTATCCCTCCGGCCGCTTCGCCAGCGATGCGCCGCTCAAAACCAACAAACACAAGACCGTCAAGGCCGCCATCCTGCTCGCCAACAGCATCCCCGGCAGCAAGCTGCTCGTCTTCACCATTCGCGGAGTCATGGCACATCTGCTGGCACACCAGCGCCCCGAATTCGCCCCCATCTTCGCCTTCACGCCGAACCTGCACGTCAGCCGCACCCTCGTCACCGCCCGTGGTGTGCATCCCTTCGTCCTCAAGTTCACCGAAGGCCAGCCTGAGGACAGCATCCGCGATGCGCTCGATCTCCTGCGCAAAGAAAACTTTATCAAGTTGGGGGATCCCCTCGTCATTCTCAGCGATGCCCTCTATGACGGTGTCAATGTCGACGCCATTCTGCTGCGCGAGGCTTGAACACCCGCGTCCGGCCTGCAATTTAGCCGGTGCCACGCCGTATCCTCCACAGCTCGATCATGCGCACCCTCTGCCTGCTGTTTCTGACTGTCATCCTCGCCCCTTTGGCGCTGGCCGAAACGCGTGTCTTCGTCAGCCTCGCTGGAACACTGCTGGAAGCGGAGATCACCGCTGTGGCTGGGGACAGTGTCACTTTGAGACGCGTGAACGATGAGCAATCCCTCGTCGTGAACCGCAAGACGCTCTGCAAGGAGGACAACGCCTACATCCTCGGCTGGATGGAGAAAAATCCGGACAAATCTATCGCTCCCACCACGACCAGTGCTCCCGCTCCAGTGCAGAAATACAGCCTCGCCTGCCAGACGCTGCCTTCCAAAAGCAACCGCGGCCCGCCTGATGGCGGCGAACGCGTCATCGAGCTCTCCTACAACTTCAACCTCAGCAACCGCGAGGTGCAGCGCGACCTCCAAAACGCCACCGGCCTCGCCATCACCCTCGGCAAAAACACCGGGGACTCCGGCAATGATTTGATCGTCCTGCAAAAAGAGGTGTTTGAGGTCAGCATCCGCCCCCAGTCGAAAATGGTTCACTCGACAACGCCCATCCGCCTCACTTACAGCCAGGGCATCGGCACTCCTTATGGCGTGAAAAACTACGGCTACGTTCTCATCATCCGCGACAGCGCCGGCAACGTGCTGTTTGTGGAGGCCAGTCCGGACGCCAATGCCAAGTTCACCAAGGAACTCATCGCCCTCGAGCAAGTGCCTTGCATCGTGGATCGCGACTTCAAGCTCAAGCCTGATTCACAGGTGCCTACGAGCTATATCAGCTTCTGAAGTCGCTCACTCCTTCGTCACTGTTTCGTCCAAGTTCAGCAGCATGAGGCACAGGCTCGTCCATGCCGAATGCTCGACAGCATCGAGTGACTCATCCCGCTTCGACTCACCGACAGCAAGCAGCTTGAGAGCTGAGGCATGATCCGAAGCCTGCTGCACCCGCAATTTGCCGAGTTGAGATTTCAGCAACGCCTTTTCCTCACCGGCAGGTGCTCGACATGTCACCATCTGAAACGCCTGCTCCAGCGCCGCGTCCTCATTGCCACGATGTGCCGACAACACCCGCTGCGCCAGCGCACGCGCTGCCTCGACGTAGGTGATGTCGTTCAATGTCACCAGCGCCTGCAGCGGTGTGTTCGTGCGCGTTGTTTTCACCGCGCACACCTGCCGTGCTGCGTTGTCGAACAGCATCGTCGGCCCCACGATGCGCCTCCAAAAGGTGTAAAGCGTGCGTCGATAGAGCGCATCACCGTGATCCTGCACGTAGCTCTTCTTTCCAAAAGTCGCCTCCTCCCAGATGCCCTCCGGCTGATATGGCTTCACCGAAGGTCCGCCGAGTTGCTCCCTCAACAAGCCGGACACAAACAACGCCTGATCACGAATCATCCACGACGGCATGCGAAAACGAGGGCCGCGCGCCAGATAACGATTCTCAGGATCAATCTGCGCATCCGCCACCTTCGACGACTGCTTGTAGGTTTCGCTCGTCACAATCAACCGCAGCAGCGCCTTCACATCCCAGCCACTCTCGATGAATTCCGCCGCCAGCCAGTCCAGCAGCTCGCGATGCAGTGGCGTTTCGCCCTGCACGCCGAAATCTTCCGCCGTTTTGACCAAGCCCACGCCGAAAAAAGCCTGCCAGAAGCGATTCACCGTCACACGCGCCGTCAGCGGGTTGTCACGGCTCACGATCCATTGTGCGAGGCCTAATCGATCGTTCGGAGCGCCTTTTGGCATCGGCGGCAGGCTGGCTGGCACACTGAAACTCACCTTCGTCGTTGTCGGCTTGTCATACGCGCCCTTCTCAAACGTGAACGTCTCACGCAGCTGCGGCAGCGTGTCCATCACCATGACCTTGGTGACGTTGTTGCTGGCTGAGACGCGTTCCCGCACCGCCGCCAACAGCTTTTGCAGCAGCTTCGCATAGGCCGCATCCTTCTCCTTGAAATAACTCACCGCCTCCAGCAGTGGATCGACACCACGGTTCTTCGGCTCCGTCTTCGCAATGTAACTTGGCAGATTGCCCGGCAGCTTGATCGCATCGGATTCAGTGAGTGGTTTGCCGTCAGGACGCGGAAACTTCGTCAGTTCAAACGTCTCCACCTCCTTGGCGGCAAGTTCGACCTTCGCAGTGGTCTTCTTCACGCGCTCCAGCTCCGCTGGCGTCGAAATATCCATCGCCGGAGCCGCCTGGCCGCTGCGTCCTTTGCCGTCCTCGCTCGTTTGGTTGAAGACATCGTAGAGCGCGTAGTAGTCGCGCATCGTCAGCGGGTCGAATTTATGATCGTGGCACTTCGAGCAGCCCATCGTCAGGCCCAGCCACACCGTACTGGTTGTCTCGACACGATCCATCACGTTCTCCACCCGCGTCTCCTCGGCGATGCGCCCGCCCTCACCGTTGATCATGTGATTGCGATTGAATCCCGTCGCCAGTTTTTGCTCCTGCGTCGCCTTCGGCAGCAGATCGCCCGCAAGCTGCCAGATCGTGAACTGGTCGTAGCGCATGTTGTCGTTGATCGCCTTCACCACCCAGTCACGCCACGGCCACATCGTGCGCTCGGGGTCACCTTGGTAGCCGTTTGTATCCGCATAGCGTGCCGCATCCAGCCAGTCCCACGCCCATCGTTCGCCCAACTGCGGACTGCTCATCAATCGCTCCACCGCACGCTCATAGCTCTCCTCCATCCCATTCCTCCCATCCGGCGGCAAACCGATCAAATCCAACGACACGCGCCGCAGCAACGTCTCCGGCTCAGCCTTCGGCGATGGCTTCATCCCCTTCTCCGCCAGCTTCGCCCGCACAAAGGCATCAATCGGGTTCTTCGCGCCATTGGCAGGCACCTTCGGCCGCTCGATTCGCTCAAACGCCCAATGCCTGCCCCATTTCGCCCCTTGGTCGATCCACTGTTTGAGAAGCTGCTTCTGCGCCTCGGTCAGCTTGCGATTGCTTTTCGGTGTCGGCATCACTTCATCCGGGTCCGTGCTGAAAATGCGCTCAATGAGCGAGCTTTCGTGGCTTTTGCCCGCCACGACCGCCTTGGTCGCCTTCGCCTCCTTCTCCACATCCAGCCGCAGGTCGCCTTTGCGTTCGTTCGCGTCCTGACCGTGGCAATGATAGCAGTTCTCCGAGAGGATCGGCTGAATGTCCCGCGAGAAATCAATCGTCGCTGCTGAAAGCGCGGAGCCGAAACTGATGAGGATGCAAAGAAGACGCATGATTGGAGGCGGAAACAATACGAAGCCATCAGGTTCACTGTTGCCAAGCATGCATGGCCGAACCTAGCATGCTCCATGCACATCCCGACCCTCATCGAGCGCAAGCGCGACGGCGGAGTCCTCAGCGATGAGGAAATCCACGCCATCATCGCCGCGTTCACGCGTGGCGACATGCCGGAGTATCAGATGAGTTCGCTGGCGATGGCCATCTTCTTCCGTGGTATGACGCCGGAGGAAACCGCCGCTCTTACCAACGCGATGCTGCACAGCGGCACCATGCTCGCGTGGAACGACGACGATCCCATCCGCGTCGATAAACACAGCACCGGCGGCATTGGCGACAAAACCTCGCTTGTCCTCGCACCACTGCTCGCCTGCGACGGCGTCTGGGTGCCCATGATCTCCGGCCGCGGCCTCGGCATCACCGGCGGCACGCTCGACAAGCTCGAAAGCATCCCCGGCTTCCGCACGCAGCTCAACGAAGTGGAAATCCACAGTGTTATCGACCAGGTCGGCTGCGCCATGATCGGCCAAACGGCGGGCATCTGCCCTGCCGACAAAAAACTCTACGCGCTGCGCGATGTCACCGGCACCGTGCCGAGCATCCCGCTCATCACCGCGAGCATCATGAGCAAAAAACTCGCCGAAGGCCTCAACCGCCTCGTGCTTGATGTGAAATACGGCAGCGGTGCCTTCATGAAGGCCGAGGCGCAGGCGCATGAACTCGCGCAAAGCATGGTCCGCGTCGGCAATGCGCTCGGCGTGCGCTCCAGTGTGCGATTGAGCGCCATGAACGAACCCACCGGCGAATCTGTCGGCAACGCGCTGGAGGTCGCTGAATGCGTGCGCTGCCTCAAAGGCGAAGGCCCGCAGGATTTGGAGGACATTGTGCTCGATCTCGCCTCCGCCGTGGCCGTTTCACCACGCGTTGATCTGCAAAAGATGCTCCATCGCGGCGATGCCTGGGCCAAATTCCAGCAGATGGTCGCCTTGCAAGGCGGCAGCGTTGAATCACTCGAAAAAATCACCACCGTGCATCGCGCTCCGTTCATCGGCGAGTTCAAAGCCGACAAGAGTGGCGTGCTGCATCGCATGGACGCCGGTGGCATCGGCCAAGTCGTCCTCGAACTCGGCGCCGGCCGATCCAAAGCCGCCGATCCCGTCGATTTCGCCGTCGGCTGCGATCAAATCGCCAAGACTGGCACTCTAGTGCGTTCTGGCGATGTGCTGCTGCGCGTTCATGCACGAACCAAGGCCGCGCTGGCACGCGCCCTCGACGTTTTGCCGCAGCACATCGATGTCATTTGACGTTTCCCTCTCATGAACCGCCGCCGTTTCCTCCAGACCACCGCCGCAGCCGCCCTGATCCATGAACCTGCCCAGGCCGCACCACCAGCGACGCGCATCATCGACACGCACACGCATTTCTACGATCCCACGCGTCCCAGCGGCGTTCCGTGGCCCGGCAAAGGGTCCAAACTCTACCGCACCGTGCTGCCTGCCGACTGGCTTGCCGTCGCAGCACCGCATGGCGTCAAAGAAACGGTCATCGTCGAGGCCAGTCCGCTGGTGGAAGACAACCAGTGGATTCTCGATCTCGCAGCGAAAGAGAAGTCCATCGTCGGTTTCGTCGGTCATCTCGATCCTGGAGCGGAGTTTGCCGCGAACTTGAAACGTTTCGCCGCCAATCCGATATTCCGTGGCATCCGCTGGAGTGGCAATTTCCTGCTCGACGAGGCGAAACGCGAATCCGTGCTCGCAGGGGCCAAACTGCTGGCCGAGCACGGCCTCGAACTCGATTTGAACGGACCCCCAGCTTATCTGCCGCACGCCGCCAAACTCGCCGCCGATATTCCCGATCTACGTGTCCTCATCAATCACCTCGGTGCTCCTGGCGATCCGCAGGCCCTGCGTCCTGAGTGGAAGGACAACATCCGCACCGTTGCCAAGCAGCCGAACGTCTTCATGAAGGTCTCCGCCCTCGTCGAGCAGAAGCAATGGCCCGACGGCCAAGCTCCGCGCGACACAGCCTACTACCTGCCCATTCTCGATCACCTCTGGGAAACCTTCGGCCCCGACCGCCTCATCTACGGCAGCGACTGGCCGGTTTCCGACCGTGGAGCGCCCTACGAGGTCTTGTTCAAGATCGTGGACGAATACTTCCGCGCCAAAGGCCCCGAAGCCTGCGAGAAGTACTTCTGGAAGAACTCGCTGACCGCGTATCGCTGGATCGAACGCCAGTAACCGCATGCGCCTCGTCCTCCAACGCGTCTCTTCCGCCTCCGTAGCCGTCGACAATCAAATCACCGGCCAGATTGGCGCCGGTTTGCTCATTCTCGCCGGCATTGAAAGCGATGACACGGCGGATGATGCAGCCTGGTTAACGCAGAAGGTGACACAGATGCGCATCTTCGGCGATGCGGAAGGCAAGATGAACCTCTGCGTGAAGGACATCGGTGGCGAGTTGCTCGTCGTGAGCCAGTTCACGCTGCATGCGAGCACGAAGAAGGGCAACCGGCCCAGTTTCATCCGCGCGGCACGTCCTGAGCACGCGATTCCGCTCTACGAACAGTTTTTGACGATGCTGGAAGTGGAGATTGGC
This sequence comes from Prosthecobacter sp., assembly GCF_034366625.1. Taxonomy (NCBI): domain Bacteria; kingdom Pseudomonadati; phylum Verrucomicrobiota; class Verrucomicrobiia; order Verrucomicrobiales; family Verrucomicrobiaceae; genus Prosthecobacter; species Prosthecobacter sp. The sequence continues at coordinate 195,077 of NZ_JAXMIH010000023.1, read as the reverse complement.
AAGCCGGTAGCACGCGGCATCTTCGGCGCGGACATGAAAGTGGCGCTGATCAACGACGGCCCGGTGACGATCTGCCTCGACTCACGGGCGCGTGAATAAAAAAACAAAGGGCGGACCGGAGTCCGCCCTTCGCATTTGGTTCTGAGGGGTAAAATCAGGAAAGGCGCGGCTTCACGAGCATTTCGAGGCGATTCACACCACGACGGATACGCGCCTTGATGGTGCCTAGAGGTTCGTGCAGACGCTCGGCCACCTCGGCCTGAGTGAGGCCGTTGAAATAAGTCAGCTCAATGGCTTCGCGCTGGTCGGGTGTGAGGCGGGAGACGGCTTGGTGCAGGATGCCGTCGCGCTCTTTGAACTCGAGGTTTTCATGACCTGAAGGCTCAAACTCGAACTGATCCTTCTTGTTTTCGGTCTCGAAGTCGTCATTGAGCCTGGAGCGTCGCTGTTTGGAGCGGATGCGGTCAATGGCACGATTGCGGGCCAAGGTGGTGAGCCAGGTGAGAGGCTTGCCTTTCCGAGATTCGTAGAGATGGGCCTTGTTCCAGACTTGAACCAGCACCTCTTGCATCACGTCTTCGGTGTCGTGGTGGTCGTTCAGGACGTTGGAAATCGAGGCGAAAATGAGGCCGCTGTACTTCTTGTAGAAGGCTTGGAAGCTGGCCGCATCACGCTCGGCGATCCGCTTCAGCAGGCGGATGTCTTCTTCAACCGTGAGATCCACTTCGGTGGAGGGGGCGATGGCAGTCATGGCAGGTGGGTTAGTGGTTATGAGGAGGATAATTGCGACAAAAAGCCATTTCGTCAAAGTTTTGTTTCAATTTGTCGAAGTTTGTGAAATTTTTGTCTATGTTTTAGAACATCCTTGACCGTGCTAGACAACCTTCAATCGTAATTCAACCGGGAAAAGGCCGGAAAAAAAATTGCAAGCGGCCCTCTTTCTCAGTCACCGTCCCCTCAAGCTGGCTGGGGTTATTTTTTCTTCTTCGCGCCCTTCGCTGGATTCGCCGCGATGCGGCCATTGGGCTGGGCCGGGTTGTAGGCGGTGTTTTTTACGGGCAGGAGAGCCCCGACATCTTTTTGCCAGGCTTGCAGCTCGGCGAGCAGTGTTTTGACACGCTTCGGCTCCTGCGTGGCGAGATTCTTCGTTTCGCTCAAGTCATCGCGCAGGTTGTAGAGCTCAGGCTCGTCGGGTTTCTCGAACCACTGGATGAGTTTCCAGTCGCCCCGGCGAATCGCAGCCCCCGGCGCACCGCCTTGATTGCCGTAGTGCGGGTAGTGCCAGCAGAGTGACCGCTCCGGCAGGTCGCCCTTGCCTTCGAGCAGCGGGCGTAGGCTCACGCCGTCGACTTTGGTGGTCGTTTTGCCACCAGCGACATCCATCAGCGTGGCGAAGTAATCCGGGCTGCACACGGGCGTGTCGATGGTTTGTCCAGCTTTGAGCACGGCGGGCCAGCGGATGAGCAGCGGTTCGCGAATGCCACCTTCGTAGAGCCAGCCTTTGCCACCTCGCAGCGGGAGATTCGAGGTGGGTGAACCTTCGCTGGTGCTCAGACCGCCGTTGTCGGAGGTGAAAATGATCAGCGTGTTCTTGGCGAGATCGAGTTCGTCGAGCTTCGACAAAATCTTGCCCACAGCAAGATCCATGGCCTCGACCATCGCGGCATAGACGGCGTGTTCTTGGACGAGACGCACATCGCGCGGCTCCTCACGGCCAAACTTCGGCTCAAGCCCGAGTTTCTTGCGTTTTTCTTCATACTTGGCCGTCAAATCAGCGCGGGCGTTCAGCGGCGTGTGAACGTCATAAAAGGAGTAGCAGGCGAAGAAGGGCTTGTTCTTGTTCGCTTCGATGAACTTGCAGGTCTCAGTCGCCAGCCGGTCCGGCAAGTGCTCGCCCGGCGGGCCGTCTGGCAGACGCGGGTTATTGTAGGGCGTGAAATACTTCCCAGGGCCATAAGGACCACCGCGATCCACGCCACCCATGTTGCTGTCGTAGCCCTGATTCTCCGGCCAGTAACCTTCTGGCCCGAGATGCCACTTCCCGGCGAAGAAGGTGGCGTAACCCGAGCTCTTCATCATCTCGCCCATCGTCACCTCCTCGTGCGCGAGGCGATCAGTATACGGTGCCGGCAGCAGCAACGTATTGCGCTTCCAAAGCTCGGGCTTCATCGCGGCACCGATGTAGTCCGTCACGCCCGTGCGCTGTGGCCAGCGACCGGTTTGCACCGCCGCACGTGTGGGCGAACACACGGGGCAAGCCGCATAACCATTGGTGAAAAGAGCCCCTTCCTTCGCAATGCGATCCAGATTCGGCGTCTCGTAAAAGGTGCTGCCGTAACAGCCGAGATCCTGCCGGCCAAGATCATCGGCGAGGAGAAAGATCACATTGGGTTTCTCAGCGGCGTGGAGCACGACCGTCAGAAAAAAGAACGCAGGCAGGATTCGAATCATGGCCGCAGGTAACGACACATTCGCCGGCCACCTTGCCCGCTTGATTCAAAACCGCCACGTCAACTGCGTGGCCAGCAGGTGCTCGGCGTTTTCGGCGGGGCTGTTTTCGTGGCCGTAACTGTATTGCAGCTTGAGCTGGAGGCTGCGGTTGAAGCGATAACCCACCGCCGTGTCGATGCGCATGATGCGCGATTCCCAGGTGGCGTTACCTCCGGCACCATTCGGCACAGTGTCAAAAAACTGCTGGTTCCAGCGCAGCGCGGCGAACAGGCTTTCGGTGAACTTGTACTTCGCCTCGATGAAATAAGAGAGCGAATCGGCGTTGCCGACATTTGGCACCTCGAAACGGGAGAGAATCACCTCGCTCCACAGTTGCAGATGACCGTGGGCATAGCTCACATCAAAGCCGAGCGTGCTTTGCTGGTAGTCATCGCGCTCCGAGCCTGCGGGCAGCCCCGGCGTCGGTTCTCCGATCATGTAGGCGCCAGTGCTGCCGCTGATGCCGAGGTTCCATGCGGCATCGGGACGGAAACCGAGACGACCGCTGTAGGTCGGCGCATTGAAGCCCACTTCATCAGCACGCCAAGCCGTGGGACGCGACGAGAGGCTGGCGTTCTTGATTTCAAAGGCATAATCAAACCGCTCGATGCGGCCAAACACCGACGCACCCGTGGCATACGACGGCCCCCAGATCACCGGCAGCCAGCTTCCCTTCGTGTCCGTGCGATTGCGCCGACCGAGAAAACCTCCCGCACCAGCCGGAGCGGTGCGATCCGTCATGATGAGCACGTTTTCATACGCCAGCGGGGCGGTGATGAACGGATTGTCCCACGCGAGGTGCCGCTGCACCCAGTTCCCAAACACCGTGGCAAATTTGCCGGCTTGAAGGTTGATCACCGGCGCATCCAGCGGCGTCCAGCGCAGGAAATACTCATCGATCCGGCCCTTGCCGCCCGCATTCAAGCCAGGATCGAAACCACGGTCAAACCGCGCCTGTGCAAACGCATACCAATGGCTGCCGAAATGCACGTCAGCAAACAACGACACACGCGGATTAAAAAACAGCTCGTCATCGGAAAACAGCAGCGCAGGCGGCGCTCCGTCGGACAAATAGCTCTCCATGTCGATGCGCCCGCTCAAGCTCGCCTGTACCGGCCAGTCACGCGGCAGCAGTTCGACGGCCCATGCCGGAGCAGCGAGGAGAAGGAGTGCAAGGCAGTGTTTCATGCGGGAAAATGACATGCACATCATGCAACAGGGCCGGTCGTTTCGGCAAGACTCAATCGAAACGCCGCCACCGGCTGGCTAAAGCCCTTCAGCGGCATCGGCTCCACTGGCTCCGCCGTAAAAATGCCGTTCAGCGCCGCGTGCGTGGCCTCGTCGATGAACAATTCGGCGGCGCCAGCCTTCGAGCACAGGCGCGAGGCCAGGTTCACGCGTTCGCCGAGCACGGTGTAGTTCAGTCGGTCGTCAGAACCCATGCAGCCGGCCACCATCTCACCCGTGGCGACACCAATGCCCATCTCGATGCGCTGTTTGGCCGCTGCATTCAACTTCCGCCGCACCGCGAGCATCTCCAGCGCACAATCCACCGCCAGCCGCGTGTCATCGCCGTAGCTTTTCGGCGCGCCAAAGATCGCCATGATCAGATCGCCGACAAATTTGTCCACCACGCCGTGGTGTGCGTGAACGACGCGCGTCATCGCGGTCATGTGCTCGTTCAGCATGGCGATGACTTCCTGCGGCGGCATGCCCTCGGTGAGCGCGGTGAAACCGCGGATGTCGCAAAACAGCACGCTGGCATGCCGCACCTCGCCACCCAATGCCACGCGGCCATGCATCAACGCGTCCGCCACCTGCGGATCACTCACCTGCGCGAGCAGCAGTTTGTAACGTTCCTTTTGCGCAAGCTCGACGGCCATCTCATTGAACGACGCCGCCAGTGCGCCGAGTTCATCGCGCCCGCGCACCGGAACACGCACCTCGAAATCACCCGCCGCAATGCGCCGAGTTCCAGCGGCCAGTGCTTCAATGGGACGGCTGAAGCCATGCGAGAGATACAAGATCAACGCCATACCGCCGAGGAGCGCTGCAGCACCGAAACCAAGAATGCGCGCACGAAGCTGCTGCTGCTCGCGCACCGCCTCCGCCATCGAATACAGGCCCACCTGAGCCGCCGGTGGAAACAGCGATCCTGGATTCAACACACGGTGAAACAGCAAGTGCGGCATGTCCGCGACACGAATCGTCTCGCGGCTGGTGCCGCTGGAGGTGTTTTTAAGTTCTGCCGCCACACGCTTTGCCAGCAGGTCATGCATCGCGGCGGGAATGGTCTGCGAATGGATGAGCCCGTCCAGCCAGATGCCGCTGAGCAGCGCCTGCCGGCTGGATTCATGCATCGCGCGCTCGCCTTGGTCACTGAGAGGAAACGCCATCACCAAAGCGCCGAGCACATCGTCGGTGGCCTGATTGATCAGCGTGGTGACGATGAACTCGCTCAGCGTGCCATCCGCCACTGTGAGATAGCCGATCTCCTGCTGCCTGCGTTCGCCTGCCGACATGCGCACCACCAGCCGGCCCAGCGGACTGGTGCGGCCATCGCCCGTGCCTTGCGGCAGAAAATACGCCCGCGTTTTCTTCGGCACGAGCGCACGGCCCATCGGATCAATCACCGTGATCGAAGGATTGTCGGCAGAAGCGGTCAGCAACGCGATCTCGGTGTCAAGATTGTCGTAAAAGAGATCGGGGTCGTCCTCCATGAGCGCTTCTTCGAGCGCGGAGGTGATGCGCACGGACTCCGTCACTCGCTGGCAGCGTTTCGCGATCTCGCCGAGCTGCTGCACGCGGCGTTCGCTGAAAAAGGTGAGCTGCAGGCGGAACTGCTCCTCAAACTGGCGCTGATACGCCGCCTGCACGCGCTGCTGTGTCATGTAGAGCGTCGAACCTGTCACGGCGGCGACAGTGAGCGACATCGCCAGGATCAGCTTCGTGCGGAAAGTGAGCGCGGGCATCGCGGGTGGCGGTTCAGCGGGTGCTGGCGGTGCGCACGCCGGCAAAATCCACGCGCAGCGTTTTGCCCGGCGTCACCGTCACATCCTGCATGATGGTGGTTTTTTCATCCAGCCAGGCCTTGAGCTGCCAGGTGCCGGCGGGCAGGCCGCTGAGCCGGTAGCGCCCGTCCGCGTCCGTGATGGCAAAGTGCGGTGTGTCGAGCACGAGAATGACGCCGCGCATGTGCTGATGAATTTCGCAGTAGAGCCGCACCACGCCCGCCTTGTCGAAGGTCAGCGCGGGCGGCGTTTCGTCTTTGCGAAAGCGCCCCAGGTCGAAGCGCTTCGTCTTCGAGAATGAAAAGACGTTGTGATAGTCGCTGTCGTTGTTCGGAAACACCACCTGCGTGCCGGTCTGCACCGCCAGCACGCCCGGCGCAAACTGGTAGCCGCGCTGCACCATCACCAGCGGCTGCCCCGGCGGTTGTTGTTTGGCACCCGGCACTTCGAGATAGACCACGGCCAGTTGTTTCGGCGAGGCAGCCACCTGGCCCGCGTTCAGCGCATAGTGCGCCGTCGGCGGCGGTCCCATCGGCCTGCCGGTCAGTGTCACCGCGCCTTCGATGCCGCCCTGCGCATGCAAAGTGCCTGTGCAGGCAGCCAGGAGCAAAGTGTGAATGAAAAAGCGCGTCATGACCGGACCAGACTAACAAAGCCGCACGATCCATGCCAGAGCGTTTTTCGGCCATGCCTTCCCCCTTGCACCCAGGCCGAATCCGCCGACTCTACGCGCCCTTTTTCCGCCATGATCCCGAACATCTTCCGCACCCTTCACTGCAACGCCGTCCGCTCAGAGCACATCGGCCAGACCGTCACGCTCTGTGGCTGGGTGAATTCGGCCCGCGACCACGGCGGCGTCATCTTCATTGACCTGCGCGATCGCGAAGGACTGACACAGGTGGTCTTCCGCCCCGAGGAGAATGCTGAACTGGCCGCGCAGAGCCACACCTTGCGTGACGAGGACGTGCTGCAGATCACCGGCAAGGTCGCCGCGCGTGTCGCAGGCACGGAAAACGCCAAACTGCCGACGGGTGATGTCGAAATCGTCGCCACCGAATGCAAAGTGCTCAACAAGGCCGACGTGCTGCCCTTCCACCTCGACCGGGAGCTTTCCAACGAGGATTTGCGGATGAAATACCGCTACCTCGACCTGCGCCGCGAGCGCATGAACCGGAACATCCGCACGCGTCACAAGATCACCAACTCTGCGCGCAACTATCTCGACGCCGCTGGCTTCGTGGAAGTCGAAACGCCGATTTTGAGCAACCCGACGCCCGAAGGCGCCCGTGACTTCCTCGTGCCCGCCCGTTTGAATCCCGGCAAGTTCTATGCGCTGCCGCAGGCCCCGCAGCAGTATAAGCAGCTTCTCATGGTCGCTGGCCTGGAGCGCTACTTTCAAATTGCCCGCTGTTTCCGCGATGAAGACCTGCGCGCTGACCGCCAGCCCGAGTTCACGCAGATTGACATCGAGGCCAGTTTCATCGAGCGCAACGACATCATCACGCTCGTTGAAGGCCTGCTCGCCAGCATGTTCAAATCTGGCACCGGACGCGACATTCCCCTGCCCTTCCCGATCATGACGTATCAGGAAGCGATGGACCGCTACGGCTCTGACAAGCCCGACACACGCTATGGCAACGAGATCGTCGATATGGCCGATGTCTTTGCCAGCAGCGGCTTCAAAATCTTCCGCAGCACCATCGAAGGCGGTGGCGTCGTGCGCTCCATCAACGTGAAGGGTTTCGCCGGCATCACCACGGGTCAGATGATCCGTTTGAACGAGATCGCCACGCAGGCGGGCATGAAGGTGAAGCAACTCGCCTTCATCAAGGTGGAGCGCGATGCGAATGGCGTGCTCGAGTACAAGTCCCCGCTGTGGAAATTCTTCAGCCCCGAGGAACAGCAGGCGCTCATCGCCAAGCTCAAGGTCGAAGAAAACGACCTCATCTTCTTCTACGCCGGCACCTGGCAGGAAGCGTGTGACATTCTCGGTCGCGTCCGCGTCGAGATCGCGAACATGACCGAACTCACGAAGGGCAGCACCGCCTTCAACTTCCTCTGGGTCGTCGATTTCCCGCTCCTGGCCCACGACGCCGAAACGCAGAGCTGGGTGGCCGTGCATCACCCTTTCACCCGCCCGAAAACGGAGGACATCCCGCTCATGGAAGCCGGTGAATACGCCAAAGTCCGCGCCGAAGCCTACGACGTGGTCCTCAACGGCTACGAACTAGGCGGCGGCTCCATCCGAATCCACGAGAAGGATCTGCAAGCCAAGATGTTCAGCGTCCTCGGCGTGAACGAGGAAGAACAGGCGCATAAATTCGGCCATCTCCTCGACGCCTTCCGCTTCGGCGCTCCGCCTCACGGCGGCCTCGCCCTCGGCCTCGACCGCGTCGCCATGCTCGTCAGCGGCGAGGACAGCATCCGCGAAGTCATCGCCTTCCCGAAGAACAACAAAGGCGCCGACCTGATGACTGACAGCCCGACGACCATCGACTTCAAGACGCTCCGCGAGATTTACATCCAGAGCACCTTCAAGGAGAAGAAGCCGGAGGCTGCTGCTCCCATCGGAGGATAGCCTTCCAGGCTGTCAATGGACCGGGGCTTCCAGCCTTGGCCCGTCCGAATCAAGGCTGGAAGCCTCAATCCATTGACAGGCCGGAGGCCTATCCTCCGCCTCCGCGCAACGCGTTCATCAGCGCATCAAGCTCCTCACGCACGTTGCCTGAATCGCTCACGGTTTGAGCGATTTCGGCCTTCACGGCATCGCGGAAGCGTTTGCGCAAGCGGTGGATGGCGACTTTGACGGTATCTTCGCTGAGGCCGAGTTTCGCTGCCGCTTCACTTTGCGGCGTGGCATCACCGTCTGCGGTCAGCCACTGCTTCAGCGTCTCGAATTGGAGTCCTTTGCCACTGTCACGCAACTCTGCTTCCAACGTGCTCAACGCTCGTGCGAGCACCGTAAGCGCCCACTGGCGATCAAACGCCGCATCGGGCGCTTCGACGTTCGCGTCGGCGATTTGCAGGCCAGCACCGGTGCTGGAGTCGTCATTCTCGATCACCGCATGAATCTGCCCGCCACCGCGCTTTGCCGCATGATCGTGATCCCGCTGATCCGCAGCGAATCGCTTCAACGCGGATAGCAGATAGCTGCGAAAACGACCGCGGAGCGGATCGGCCCCGTTGATGGCATCCCCCTCGAGCAACTTGGCAAAAAAATCATGCGCCAAGTCCCGCGCAGCATCCTCCGCACGGCCATCGTGTCGCAAGAAGGACACCACCGGCGCATAGTAAGCCTCACACAGCTCGCTTAGCGCCGCACGGCTCACCGGATCATCACCACGCGAGCGGGCGATGAGAGTCCAGCGCGTGTCATGGAAACTGTGCGTCATGATTTTGGCAGCGCACCCGGCGACATGTACGAAAACAGCATCTTCCCGATGATCTTGTCCCATGGCATGAAGAACTCGTCCGGGTTGCTGGCACGTTTGAGGCGCAAGCCCTTGGTTTCCACGGTGATGACACGGGCCAGCCATGTCTGGCCGCCCTCATGCTCATACGCGATGAGATCGCCCGGTGTGAAACCGGTGTCGAGATGCGAGGCGATCCAGCGGCTGTTTTTGGCAACACCGGGTTCGTTGCCGTGCGGAACGATGTAGGGCCGGGCGATAAACGAGCGAATGAAAAACATCAGCACGAGCGCCGGGATGACTAGTTCGAGATTGCGAACAAGGCGGTGGGGCTTGATGGTATCACGGCCCAAGGGATGCCGGTGCATCCATATCAGCGTGGCGGCCACGGCGGCGGCGACGGCGACCAGCGTGAGCGTGATGGCCGCCCAAGGATAGGCGTCCTGATGGCGCGGCAGTTGATAAAAACCCGCGATGCCCGCTGCGATGACTGCAAGCGACCACCAAGTCAGATGCTTGCCGAAAACAGCGTTCACAGCATACCAGCGCTCATCGGAGGCGAAGGTGGAGGGCAGGCGCACACCGTAAAATGAGTTCATCGGCACGAGGCGCAGCCACAGCGGCAGGCTAAGCAAGAAAAGCAGGCAGCCCACACCACCGATGACAGTGGGAATGATGAAGCGGGCCGCATCCGCCATACCGGAGGCCGTCCAGCGAAGCAGCATCCACCACAGCACGCCGCACAGCAACGCGAGGGCTGGAAACAGCCAGAAAACTCGCGCCGATGCGCGCCGGGCCGCGGCTTGATCCACACCCTCGCCAATCTCCAACTGCCGCCGCGCCCACCACGGCACGAGCAGCATCGGCAGCATGAGCGGTAGCCACAAGAACGCACCCATACTGGTCAGCCATGATGCCTCCGACATGATCTGCAAGGCGCGCGGCATTTCCGCGAGCGACTTGACCACATGCGGCGCGATGACTTTTTCACCCATGCCATGCTGCGCGACGACGAGGCCGCCGACGGCGTTCCAGCCCGCAGCGATACCACCCATCGCGTTCCAGCCGAGCGCAGCGCCACCGGTCGCCAGCGGACCGACACTCAAACCGCCGACAGCGAGCAGCAGTGCCAGCGCGAGACCGCCCCAGGAGAGCAACCCGATGCTCAAACCGCCTATCGCCACACCGCCCACCGCCATGCCGCCGCACGCGAACCAGCCGCGCGCATAACCACCGAAAGCAAACACACCAATCGCGATCTCACCGAAGGCGAAAATGCCACGCGCCACGCGCTTCTCGCCCGTCGTGGGATCAATGCCCTGCGTGACGTGCAGCAGCGGCCTGCCGAAGATCGTACGCTTTGATTTGTATTCAAAACTTTGAAAGCGCCGCGCCAGCGAACTCTGCGCCGAGGCGGACATGGAGGCGAGACCTTCGATCTGCGTCTTGAACTCGCCCGCGCTTTGCTGGCGGCGGCCACGCTCTTTCTCCAACGCTCGAAACACGATCTCGTCGATGTTGCCGCCGACCGCCGATTTCTCCGACGGCGCCGCGAAACGACCCAGCGGCAGCTCGCCGGTGAGCATTTCGTAAAACACGACGCCAAGACTGTAGATGTCCGCACGATGATCGACGCTGCTCGGTTGCTCGATCTGCTCCGGGGCCATGTAGGGCGCGGTGCCGAGCCGTGCGCCGCTTTGCGTGAGCAGCATCGCATCACCGGCATCTTCGCTGATGATTTTGGCAATACCGAAGTCGGCTATTTTGACCTTGCCCTTGGAATCGAGCAAAATGTTCTCCGGTTTGATGTCACGATGCAGCACGCCCTGGCTGTGGGCGAATTGCAGCGCATCGCAGAGAGAGGGGATGATGTTGAGCGCCTGCTCCGGCGTGAAACGGCCCGCTCGCATGGCCTGGCGCAGGTTCACGCCGTCCACATATTCCATGATGAGGTAGCAGAAGCCGCCGCTCTCACCGAAGTCATGCACGGCGACAATGTTGGGATGGCTGAGCCGTGCGAGCACGCGTCCCTCGCGCGTGAAGCGCTCGGCAAAACCCGGCGTGGCGGCGAGCGCCTTCGGCAGCACCTTGAGCGCGACGATGCGGTCGAGCTTCGGCTGCCGGACGCGGAAGACGGCGCTCATGCCGCCGTGGCCGATCAAATCGAGGATTTCGAGATCGGGGAAGGCGGCGGCGATTTCCTCCAGCGAAGGAAGATCGCGTGCGGCGAGCGGCATGGTGTCGGCGCCACCATCCGTGGGCATGGCCGCGGCGGCCATGAGAGATGCCGGGTTCAGGCCGTGGAACGGGTCGGGTGATGGGGATGAAGTGTCCATGATACCGGCTCCGTGGGGGAAACAGCGGCGGAGGTTACAAGGAAAATGAATCGCAGGGGCAAAACTTCACCTTCGGAAGCGGGAATAACCTTGTTGCGAAGCCTCCCTGGAGCCGCCACAATCGCACCCCACCTTCCCCACCCCGCTATGCGCCTCCACGCGCTAACAACCATCCTCCTGCTTCTCATGTCGATCGCCAGCCCGTCGCATGCCGCCAGCGCTCCCCAAGTGACCTCCGAGGTCTGGGGAACGACGTCCGAGGGCAAGACCGTGAAGCTGTTCACGCTGCGCAATGCAAACGGCATGGAGGCGAAGATCACGAACTACGGCGGCATCATCGTGTCGCTGAAGACGGCGGACAAAAACGGCCAGTTTGCTGATGTGGCGCTCGGTTTTGACACGCTCGACCGCTATCTCGATAAAAACCCCTTCTTCGGCTGCATCACGGGCCGGTACGCCAACCGCATCGGCAGCGCGTCCTTCAAGATCGACGGCGTGGAGCACAAGGTGACGGCCAACTCCGGCAAGAACCACATCCACGGTGGCAAAGCAGGCTTTGATAAAAAAGTCTGGCGATCCCAGGAGTTTCACGGGGACCTCAGCGTGGGCGTACGACTCGAATACACGAGCGCCGATGGTGAGGAAGGCTTCCCCGGCATGCTGAAAGGCTTCGTCACCTACTCTCTGACCAAAGACAATGCGCTGGTGATTGATTACGACGCCACCACGGACAAACCGACGGTGATCAACCTCACCAACCACAGCTATTTCAATCTGGCTGGTGAAGGCAACGGCGACATCCTGGGACACGAGCTGACTCTCCCGACGGATCAATACACGCCCACCGACGATGCGTTGATCCCTACGGGCGAAATCGCCAGCATCAAGGGCACGCCTCTGGATTTCACCACGCCGCACACGATTGGCGAACGCATCGGCGCTGACTTCAAGCCGCTGATCCAGGGCGCCGGCTACGATCACAACTTCGTACTCTCCGGCAGCGGCGTGAAACTGGCCGCCACGGTGAAGGAACCGAAGAGCGGCCGTGTGATGACCGTGCGCACCACGGAGCCGGGCGTGCAGCTTTACACCGGCAATCATCTCAAAGATGTGAACGGCAAGGGCGGTCATGTTTACAAAGCCCGCCACGGTTTCTGCCTCGAAACACAGCACTATCCCGACAGCCCGAACAAGCCGAACTTCCCCAGCGTAATCCTGCGTCCGGGCGAGACTTTTCACAGCACCACGATTTACCAGTTTTCCGCCGAGTGAGCGCCACCAACGTCCTGACCGATCGAGTCCCCCTCTTTGAAACCGAGCCGCCCGCCTTTGTGCAGGAGCAGGATTTTGCCGCAAGGCAATATCGCGGCCGCCGTGACAACCAGGAGGACTACTATGCCTTTGCCGATGCCGCCGAACCGGAGGAGCGCAGTCTCGAACGCCTGCTGCTCGTCGTCGGCGATGGTCTCGGCGCCCATGCTGGCGGCAGCGTGGCCAGTTACATCGGGGTGAACGCCTTCGTACGTGCTTATCACGAGCAGGACGGGCCGCATTCATGGAAGCTCAAGCATGCGATCGAGACCGCGAATGAAACGCTGGGCTACATCACCAGCCGCATGCCCAGCGTGGCTCCGCCCATGGGCACCACGATGATCGGTGTTCTGATCACTCCGCAGACCATGGAATGGATCAGCGTGGGCGACTCGCCGCTGTTCTTGTTCCGCGATGGCGAACTGCTGCGCATCAACGCTGACCACAGCCTTTCACCGCTCATCGACGCCCGTGCCGAGCGCGGCGAGATCACACTCGAAGAGGCCGAGAATCATCCCGACCGCCATACGCTCCAGGCGGCATTGCTCGGCCTTCCGCTTCTGATGATCGACACCCCCCCCGAGCCGATGCCTCTCAAAAAAGGGGACATCGTCATCGCCGCCAGCGACGGCATTTTCACACTGACCGACAAGGCGCTCGAAGAGCTGCTCAGCTTCGGCAAGCACACCACGGCGGACAAGATCGCCGACGCCATCATCTTCGCCATCCGCCGCATCAACAACGACCGTCAGGACAACACAACGGTCGGCGTGGTGAAAATTTCCTGATCACAGGCCTAGCTCACGTTTCACGATACCGACGCCCGCGCACATGCTGGCGAGCTTCTTCTTCGCCGCCCAGCGTGCGGTCTGACTGAGGCCGCAATCCGGCGCGAAGACGAGTTTGTCCGCTGGCGCATGCTTCAAGCACGCGCGCACCGCGTCGGCGATCTGCTCGGGCGTTTCGATGTGGTAGCTCTTCACATCAATGATGCCCACAGCCACGTCGTAGCGCTCGGACATCGGCTTGATGACCTCCAGCTCGGCGTATTCGCGGTTCGCCATCTCGACGTGGACTTCATCGCAGTGCAGATCGAGAAACGCAGGAAACAACGGCGCGTATTTGCGCCAGCCGACGGGGTGACCTTTGAAATTGCCGAAGCAGAGGTGCGTGCAAATGCGGGCCTTACCGTAGCCGCTGGCGACGGTGCGGTTGAAGATGTCCACGAAGCGCTTCGTGTCCTCGCGGTAGCCGTAGCAGCTCATGCTGGGCTCATCGACGCAGATTTCCTCCGCGCCCGCCGCGACGAGGTCGGCGATCTCCTTGTTGACGATGGGCAGCAGCGCCTCGGTAATGGCATAGCGGTCTTTGTATTGCGCATTCGGCGAAAGACGGCCGCTGAGCGTGTAGGGGCCGGGGACGGAGACTTTCAATCGCTTGCCGGTGTGCGCGGCGAGGCGTTTGAGGCGCTGAAATTCCTCCACCGCGCCGAGTCCGCGTGGAGCGCGGAGTTCGCTGGTGATCTCGTGTTTGCCACGCTGATCGTGCGCGGGTGGCCCGAAGCGACGCGGGCTTGCCGGTTCGAGCGCGATGCCCTCGATGAAGCCATAGAAGCTCAAATTGAAGTCGAAACGCGTCTGCTCGCCATCCGTGATGACATCGAGACCAGCGGCGATTTGATCCTGGATGGCGACCTGCGCCGCGTCGTCCTGCATTTCTGTGATGTCCGCACTTCCAAACTCGGTGAGATGCCGCGCGGAAAATTCGAGCCAGCCGGGGAAGGGATAACTGCCGATGACGGAGGTGCGGAGCGGTTGGGATTGCATGATGCCATCAGGCTATCGACGCAAGTGACTCAGCGTCAAAGCCAAGCCGCAAAGCACAACTGTTCCGGCTGAAAGCTGCAACTGAATATCTGCCATGGTGAATAAACGTTTATCTATTTCAGGATAAATCTTCATCTCATTTATGAGCGAAGCACGACGGAGAAATTTTGTGGAGAACCAACCGCCCTCCATGAAAATCAACCATCTCTTCGGATTGCTCCCAATCGTTTTTCTCGTCTGTCATCCGGTGCATGCTCAAACACCACTCGTCGGCCCAGGCAGCAGCTACAGCAGTATCTTCTCTCCTTCGGACTCGCTCACCTATGATGTGCCCGGCGGCGGGCTGCTTTCCATCACGCTCTCAGATGGCTCCACCACGGCCAGCAGCGGCATCTGGGATCTCACCGCCCAAGGCGGCGCGAATGCCACGATCTTGTTCAGCCTGACCGAATCCGCGGCCCAGACGGCCCTAGCGGGCAGTGCGCTGGCATTCAACATCAGCAACGACAACAACTCTCTGCTCAGTCTGCTCAGCCTGGGCACAAACATCCACTATGCCTGGGAAGCGGTGGCCTATTTTGACACCCCAGGCAGCATCCTCAGCTACGCTCCAGACACGACTTACAGCGTGAGCTTCGACGTGGACGGCAACGATGGCCTGCTCGAATCCATTACGGGGCTGACGCCGGAGTTCTCTTTCGAACTCATCGACGGCTCAGGTAATGCGCTGACGAACAACATCAGTGGCACGCAGATCAACATCGCCGGTCTGCTCGGCAGTGGAGTCACCACAGGCACGGTCAACCTTGATTACACGCTGGACGGTTCCACGCCCACTGGGCCGCTCGGTGTGCGCTTCCATGGTGATGCGCTTGTCGGCTCCACGGCATTAAGCCTGGGGAGCACGTTCGCCACTATTTCAAATCTGAACATCACCTCCACGCCCGTGCCGGAGCCCGGCGGGTGCATTTTGATCGCCTCTGTGGGTGCTGTTCTGCTGCTACGACGCAGACGGCTTGGAGCCTTCTAGCTGCCGAGATTCGCGTAATACTTCGCGATCCGCCGCGCATGCTCGTCATACGCAGCTTCAAACAGCTCGGTGGCTTTTGCGGCACCGATCACGGCTCCGGCAGTGAGAACCTTCGGCGGCTGACCAGCCTTCGTCAGACGATCCGCGACTTCAGCTTTGATGGCATTCACGAGCAAACAACCGCCGACGGTGCTGCCGGGTGCGACAGGAGTGTCGAGGCCTTCGATCTTGATCATGGCGTCGCCAACGGGGGCGCCGGTGTCGAGGACGATGTCGGAGAAGTCCTGGAGCTTCTTGCCGTCGCGGTGGCGGCTGGTGCTGGCCTCGCTGTGCGTGGTGCTGATGATGGCGACGACTTTGACACCGCGCTTCTGAAACTCCTCGGCCATTTCGACCGGGACGACGTTGCAGCCGCCGCTGGAGATGACGAGGGCGCTATCGCCGGGCATGAGGTCGAAGTTGCGCAGGATGCGATTGGCCAAGCCACTGACGTTTTCGAGGAACATGGCCTGCCGCTGGCCATTCGCACCGACGACAAGGTTGTGGAAGGTAAGCGAGAGTTCGACGATGGGATTGAAACCGGGAAAGGAGCCATATCGCGGCCACATTTCTTCGACAAGGATGCGGCTGTGGCCGGAGCCGAAGACGTGGACCATTTGACCGGCGAGTATCGTCTGCGCGAACATGTCGGCGGTCTGCTGGATGAGCGGAAGCTGGTCGCGGACGCGGGAGAGGAGACGTTCGGAGGCTTCGAGATATTGGAGGGCGGGTGTCATGGGTAATCGGAAAGGTTTTGAGTTAACCACAGAGGCACGATGGACACAGAGTTTTGATTCTGAATTCTGACCTCTGTGTTCATCGTGCCTCTGTGGTTTAATGGGATTGAATCAGATTGAAGACGGCACCGAGACATCCGGCCGAATCGCCGAGCGACGCGGGCACAACGCGAACCTGATTCCTACCGGGCCTCCATTCGAAATCGTCGAGGAAGGTGGCGAGTGGATCGAACAAGCGATCTCCGGCACCAACGGCAATGCCGCCGCCGATGATGATGAGTTCGGGGTCGAGAACGTTGATCAGGGACGCGATGGCGGCGGCGAGGTGGCGGACGGAGGTGAGCCAGATTTTTTTGGCGTGCTCGTCACCTGCGGCATAAGCATCAAGCAGCGCGTGAGTGGTGGCGTAGCGGCCTTCGCCGCGTTGTGCGATGGTTTGATTGCCGATGGCGTCTTCGAGGCTGCCGGGCGTGTTGAAGTCGTCGCGCGGAGCATTCGTGTCGATGCTGATGTGACCGAGGTGGCCAGCGCGGCCGATCTTGCCGCTGAGGAGGCGTCCACCGCTGTAAATCGCGCCGCCAACGCCGGTGCCGAGGGTGAGCATGAAGACATCACGGCAGTTCTTCGCGGCTCCGGCCCAGACTTCGCCGAGGAGGGCGGCGTGGGCGTCGTTGAGCACGCGGCAGTCACGTTCGAGGAAGGCGGACCAATCAAATTTTTCGAGGCCGTGCATGCGTCCGGGCATCCAGTCGATGCATTGGCCGTTCGGATTGGCCAAACCGGGCGCGGAGAGGCCGACGGCGAGTTTGGAGCCTGCTTGCGCTTCGAACTCCTGGATGATCTCGCGCACGGTGAAGGCGAAGTGCGGCGTGTTGTTTTCGAATTCGCCATCGCGCGTGGGTTTCGAGAGCGTGGCGAGGGTTTGCGCGGACTGCGTGTCCACGAGCGCGGCTTTGATGTTCGTGCCGCCGAGGTCGATGCCGATCGCTTGATGCTGGTTGCTTGATGCTGGATTCTGGATGGAAGAACTCATTGGATGGTTGTGCGCTATGAGGTTTGATCGAGCATCTAGGATCAAGCAACTAGCATCCAGAAACCGTCCAGCCGCCATCGACGGCAAGGACCTGGCCAGTGATAAATTTCGAGTCGGGCGAGAGGAGCAGGAGGGCGGCGGCATCGCAGTCTTCGGGATGGCCGATGCGGCCGCCGTCGAGGGGTTGCTTGGTTTTGATGAACTGCATGATGTCGTCGTTGGTAGCGGCGCGTTTGGACATGGGCGTCTCGACGAGCGCGGGGGCGATGACATTCACGCGGATGTTTTGCGGGGCGTAGTAGGCGGCGATGGATTTGCTGAAGCCGATGATGCCGGCTTTCGCGGCGGCGTAGGCGTGGGAGGCGAAAAATTTCGGTGAGGGCGAGTAGCCGAGCACGCTCGCCATGTTCAGGATGACGCCGCCGGTGCTTTGTTTGAGGAACTGGCGGATGGCGGCGCGATTCGAGAGCACGACGGACTTCAAATTGAGGTCGAGCGTGTAGCGCAGGCCGTCGTCGGTCATTTCATGGAGTGGGCCATCGCCTTTCGAGCGACCGCTACCGCCGGCGACGTGGTAAAGAGCATCAAACCGGTCAAACATCGCCACGGCACGCTCGGCGGCCTCGGGCGTGGACGCATCGGCGGCAAAGCCGCGGGCGGTCGGGCCGAGTTCGGCCACCGCAGCATCCACATTCGCCTGCGTGCGGCTGGTGACGACCACGTTGGCTCCGGCGGCGACGAGTCTTTTCGCGGCAGAGAGGCCGAGGCCCGTCGTGCCGCCCATGATGACGATGTTTTGGCCGGAGAGGTTGTGCATGGGCGGAATGTCGAATGACGATTGAAGAATGTCGAATAAGGAACGTTGATGCTGGCCTCATGAACACACGTCGCGATTTTGTCCGCAACCTCTCTGCTTTGGCTTTTACGGCTCCCTTGATGGCGGAAACGCCGAAAGTGAAGAACAAGGTCTGCTTTTTCACGAAGCACCTCATCGGCCTGGGCTATGACGACATCGCGGGGCTGGCCGCTGAGATGGGCGTGGATGGCATCGAGGCACCGATCCGGCCAAAAGCAGGGCACATCACGCCGGAGCAGGTCGTGGATGAGCTGCCGAAGTTTGTCGAGGCGCTTAAAAAGCAGAACCTCGAAATGATGATCATGACCTCCGGCATCAACGAGGTGAGCGCCGAGCAGCGCACGGAGGAGGTGCTGCGCACGGCGGCAAAGCTGGGCGTGAAGCGCTTCCGCATGAACTACTTCAAGTATGACCTGAAACAGCCGATCTGGGAGCAGCTCCAGGCCATCCGGCCGAAGATCAAAGATCTCGTGGCCCTGTGCGCGGAGATCGGCATCCAGCCGATGTTTCAGAACCACAGCGGGCAGGATTACTTCGGTGCGGCGGTGTGGGACATCTTCTCGATCATGCGCGAGTATCCGGCGGCGCAGTTCAGCTTCGCCTTCGACATCCTGCACGCCACCTGCGAGGGCGGAAAATCCTGGCCGCTGGAGTTCAACCTCGTGAAAAGCCACATCGGCGCGGCTTACTTCAAGGATTTCAAATGGGACGGGCGCAAGCTCGTCACCGTGCCGCTCGGCGAAGGTCAGGTGGACCCGAAATACGGCGAAATGCTCATGAAAACCGGCTACAGCGGCCCAATTTCACTTCATGTCGAGTATCTCGAAGGCAATCCGAAGGACGCGGCAGTGCTCAAGGGCTTCCGCGAGGCGCATCTGCGGGATATGAAGACGCTCAAGGGGTGGCTGGGGTGGGGGTGAAGCCGGAAGCCCGTAACACTCGACAATACTGTCGGCCGCCAACTAGTTGGGCGACGTCACACGTTTACTTACTATGAACGAAGACCTGCCAGAACAGCTACGAAGCCACTACCAACTCGAAAACGCTTCCTGTGCGGTGTCTGGATTCGAGTCCGTCGCCAAGCTCCACGGGCTGATTGCGCCTGATGCATTTCCCCTCCAATCCGACCCCACCAAGCAAGGGATGGGCTTTGACGACACTAGTTTTTTACTATCACTCTGTTTGTTGGCGTCAGACACGCACTTGGCCCGCGACATTGCACTCGACCGCATCGAGTCGGAGACCAGCGACGGCAAATTCCCCCTCGTGTCCCTACTGACTGGGCAGGCGGGTTCCACTCTCTATTGGCACATCTTCGTTTGCGCCCAACACGGAGGCGACTTACTCCTGATTGACCCGGCTTACCCGAAGGTTCAGGCCCAACAACGCGCCGGACTTGCCGCAGAGTTTCAACGTACTTTAGACGCGATTCCCGACCGTCAGATGATCCACCTTCTAACTTACGTGAAGACCAAATGACAACCGTCTCAACGCCCGACCGTGCTCCGCTGTCGGTGAGCTTGGGATCATTAGATGATTCATACCCACTTGCCCAGTGCAACAAGTCTCAATAGATCATCTCTACGCAATCCAAGAGGTGATGCACTCCACGGGTACACTTTGTGTCATCACGGACGCATCTGCTCGCAGCATGGATGACATGGGATCATGGCTCTACACCGACAAGGACGAGATGAAACATCTTGGCGGGGCGCTAATCCAAATGACCGAAAAGCTTCGAGAGTTTCTACTCCTCGGCATTTCCAAGATGGTTGAGGATTTCTTCAATAACATCAACGAGGTTCAAGGAACAACGATCAGCGTGTGGGATCCGTCCCTGGATCACCTTTCCCATGTGCGAGAAGTTCGCTGGGTCAGGCACCTCAGTAACGTCATCAAACACAACAACAGCGTGATCTCCTCTGTTACCAACTCGAGATCATGTAGAGCGCTCATTCAGCAATTCGGCGCTCCTGACGATACACCGGTTGCCTATCTGCCCGAATTTGGTCGCCTACCTCTTCGCGAAGTCATGCTTCGTTACACATACTACGCGATGACGTTCTGCTTTGCTCTCCTCGACCAAGCCAAATTGTTTTCTCTGAGAAATCAACCGGTCCCACATGACGACATCCCAGACTACATGCTTGACAGATTCGTTCGCCGTTTACCGGGACATCCAGAGCGAGTGACCAACGGTTAACCATGCGTTGCAGCGAACCGCGCCGAACGACATTCGGCCGAAGTGTGTCGACTCTTGCAGAGCTGGCACCCAGCCTGTCAGACTCGCCAGAAGCCCCTCCACACAGCCCTTGCGTGAGTGCCTGAGCGCCCTAAACTCGGCGCTCCCTTCCCCAAAAAAGCCCCCAAACGCATGAGCACCCACGTCAAACTTTACATCCCCGGTCCCGTCGAAGTCAGCCCTGACACCTACGCTGCGATGGCGCAGCCGATGATCGGGCATCGCGGGAAGGGTTTCCAGGATCTGTATGCCGAAATCCAGCCGATGCTGCAGACGCTGTTCGGCACCAAAGGACTGGTGTTTCTGAGCACGTCCTCGGCCTTCGGCATCATGGAGGGCTGCATCCGCAACCTAGTGGCCAAAAAGGTGCTGAACTGCTGCAACGGCGCGTTTGCGGACAAGTGGCATGACGTCTCGAAGCGCTGCGGCAAGCAGGCGGAGGCCTACACCGTGGAGTGGGGCCAGCCGGTGATGGCCGATGAGATCGACAAGCGTCTCGCCACGGGCGAATTCGACGCGGTGACCTTCATCCACAACGAAACCTCCACCGGCGTGCTCAGCCCCATCGCGGAGATCGCGGCGCTGAAGAAGAAATACCCGGAGGTGATGTTCATCACGGACTCGGTGTCTGGTTTCACCACGGTGCCGGTGAACTTCGACGAACTCGGCCTCGACGTGCTGCTCACGGGCAGCCAGAAGGCCTTCGCGCTGCCTCCGGGTCTCGCGCTGTTCACCGCCAGCGAGGCGGCGATGGCGCGTGCAGCAACGATCAATGACCGCGGCTACTACTTCGACTTCCTGGAGTTCAAGGCAAACGGCGAGAAGAGCATGACGCCGAGCACGCCGTGCATTTCGCTGATCTACGGCCTGCGTCATCAGCTCAACAAGATCTTCGCCGAAGGCGTGGACAACCGCTACGCGCGTCACGCCAAGCTCAACGGCATGGTGCACGACTGGGTGATCCGCAACGGCTTCGAGTTCTTTGCGCCGGAGGGTTATCGCTCCAAGTCGCTGACCTGCGTGACAAACAACAAGGGCATCGACGTGACGGCCTTCATCGGCCTGCTGAAGAAGAACCACAGCATGATCATCGACGGCGGTTACGGGAAGCTGAAGGGCAAGACCTTCCGCGTCTCGAACATGGGCGACGAGACCGAGGCGAGCATCAGCACGGTGATCGCCGCGCTGGATGACAGCCTGGCGAAGCTGTGAGGGCGCTCAATTGTGCATGCCATTTTCAACGCGAATGACCACGAATAGGCACGAATGTTCGCGAATCAGATGCCTGCGGCCTGGATTCGCGGATCATTCGCGGCCATTCGCGTTGAGTCTCTGGATTGATGCGCTCACCCAACTTGGTGGTGTGACCACCGTCGGCATAAATCACGCCCGTTTTTGAATCCGGGCGCATTTTCAGACGTTCTACCCTTTGACATGGCCAAAACCCTCCGCGCACTGTTCCCTCTGATCATCCTGCCGCCTGCGGCTGGTATGGCTGGTGGCTGATCACGCACAAACCGGAGATGAAGACGATGGAGACCAAGCCGGTGCTGGTGACGGTGGAGGGCATCACATTGAAAAAGACGACGTACCCGGTGCGCGTGGCCTCGCAGGGCGCGGTGCAGCCGCGCACGCGCAGCACGCTGATGCCGGAGGTGGCCGGGATGATCTTCGAGGTGAGTCCGTCGTTCCGACCGGGCGGCTTTTTTGAGAAGGGCGAGGTGCTGATCAAACTCGATCCTGTGGATTATGAAACAGCCGTGACGACCGCCAAGGCAGCCGTGGCGCTGGCGAAGGTCACTCTTGTAGAAGAAGAAGCGAAAGCGGAGCAAGCGCTCGAAAACTGGAAGGCGCTGGGCCGTCAGGGAGCACCGGGCGAACTCGTCTCCCGCGCACCGCAGGTGGCGCGTGCGAAGGCCGATCTGGCTGCCGCCGAGGCACGCGTGGTAAAAGCGGAACGTGATGCGCAGCGCACCGTGATTCGCGCACCGTATGCCGGGCAGGTTCTGGAACAGGCCGTCGATGTGGGACAATATGTGGGCCAAGGGACCACTTTGGGCCGCATTTTTGCCACCGACTTCGTCGAAGTGCGCCTGCCGCTGCCAGAACGTGAAAGCCAGCACATCAAACTGCCGGAACGTTATCGCGATGCGAATGACCTGACCCCTGCCGCGAAGGTCAAACTGCGCACGACCGCCGCAGGCAAGAGTGTGGCGTGGGAAGGCCGCCTCGTGCGCGTGGAAAGCGCGCTGGATGCAGAAACACGCCAGACGACCGCCGTGGCGCAAATCGACAATCCATTTTCCAAACGTGCGGATGGCGCGCCGCCGCTGAAGATCGGCCAGTTCATCGAGGCGGAGATCGAAGGTGACGCGTTGAACGATGTCTTCATCATCTCACGCTCCGCTGTGCGTGCCGGCGATGAGATCATCCTCATCACGCCGCAAAACACGCTGAAGCGCATGTTTGTGGAGCCAGTTTTCGGCACGGACAAACACATCGTCGTCTCCGCCAATGCAGCCAAGGCTCCCAAAGAAGGAGATGTGCTCTGTCTCACCCCGATCCCCTTCCCGGCTGATGGTGCGCGGGTGAATCCTGTGATCGACGGAATGCCATCAAGCGAAAAAATGGCCGACCAGAAGAAGCCGGAGAAAAAATCCGTGATGCTGGTGCCGGAAGCGAAGCCGCTGCCGTGATGTCGGATCATCGCGATTGAATTTTGTGACAGTGCGCTGGTGAAGCTGGCAAGCAACGTGAGGCTTTGCGCAAAATCGGCGGGGCAACGGAATGACCTCCGTGCGTTGATACAGGGTCATGATCAACCTCACCCGTCTTTACTGTGATGTCGCCCAGCCGATGGACCACCTGCGCTATGGCCGCGGTCACGGCTCACCGACCTCTGCCGCCGAACGTCGCCCCATCGTTGTCTGGAACATCACGCGCCGCTGCAATCTGAAGTGCGTTCATTGTTATCAGGACTCAGACTCAAAGCATTACCCCGGTGAACTGAACTGGGAGCAATGCCAAGGCGTCGTCGACGACCTCGCCGACTACAAAGTGCCCGCCCTGCTGCTTTCCGGCGGTGAGCCGACGATTCATCCCAAATTCTTCGAACTGGCCGAATACGCCACCAGCAAGGGCCTGCGCCTCACTCTTTCCACCAACGGCACGCGGATCAATCCCGAGTGGGCGCGGCGCATCAAGGACATCGGCTTTTCCTACGTCGGCATCTCGCTCGATGGCATGGGGGCCACGCACGATCACTTCCGTGGCAAAGTGGGCGCGTTTGACAAGGCGGTGGCCGCGTTCCGCAACTGCAAGGCTGTCGGCCAGAAAGTCGGTCTGCGACTCACGCTTTCGAGCCACAACATCGCCGAACTCGATGCCATCCTCGACTTCATCGAGCAGGAGGACATCGAACGCGTGTGCTTCTATCACCTCGTCTATAGCGGACGCGGTGCGGAGCTGATAGAAGTGCCCCACGAAGAAACACGCGGTGCCATCGACAAAATCCTCGACCGCACGGCCAAATGGGCTGCCGAAGGCCGTCCACGTGAGGTTTTGACCGTCGATCAGCCGGTGGACGGACCTTACCTCTACATGCGTCTGAAGCGCGAGAACCCGGAGCGGGCCGCACGCGCGATGGAACTCATGAACTGGAACGGCGGCGGCGCGAACAGCAGCGGAACCGGCATCAGCAACATCGACACTCAGGGCAATGTGCATCCCGACCAGTTCTGGCACGAACTCACGCTCGGCAACGTCAAGGAACGCAAGTTCAGTGACATCTGGTCGAATCGTGACAACGCCACGCTCAACGCTCTGCGCGACCGCAAGCAACACCTCACTGGCAAATGCGCCGAATGCAGCTTCCTCAATGTCTGCGGTGGCGGCTTTCGTGTACGCGCCTTGCAAATGACCGGAGATCTCTGGGCTCCTGACCCCTCTTGTTATCTCAACGAGCAGGAAATTGGCCTCGCGCAGGCCGCCTGACAGCCACTCAGCCTAGTTGTTATGATAATTCGGCAAACAAGCCGTTGCGGCAGGATTTTGCGTGCCGGAATTCTTGCTCTCATCTCGTAATCCTGTCAGCATCGGTGGAAATTGAGCGGAGAACTATCTCCGCATCCAACGTTACCACCTTCATCTCCTACAACCATGAAAGCTTCACGTTGTACCATCGGCTGCGCCGCGCGCAGGTTTTCCCTGCTGACAGCGTCTGTCCTCCTCGTTCAATGCTCGCTGCCTCCGCGGCAGGCCTGGCAGTACATTCAAACCAATGGTCTGCTGAATTATTGGGGTTACTCGACACAACGTCAGTCACCGCCATTCCGCACCGGCACTGTGCGTACCCAGCGCTACGCGGCCACTCGCAGCAGTTCCCTGTATCCGCGATATAGCTCAAGGCCCTCGCCAAACTGGTCCTCCTTGTGGGGTTCTGGAATGCCCAACCGCATCCCTTACAACTCCTCTTACTTCTCAGGCTCCTCGCAAAACCGCTACTACAACAGCCCTTCCCCACGATCGGGCAGCGTCGCCACCCGTCCCGCACCACGTCCTAAATCCAGTTACAGCCCGGAAGATCGCAGTCCAAGTGTGAAAATCCCCGTGGAAGAGCCGTCTCCGGCCCCGCAGATCGCCAACAACCCGCCACCGGTCACCAGCTCGAATCCAGCTCCGAGCACCAGTGGCAGCACTTCCTCCACCAAGCCCGCCGCTGGCGACCTGCCCTTTGGCACCCCCATTCCTGGGCGCGTCAACATGGTGAACAGCCCATACGCGGGCAAAACCCAGCTCGTCGATGTTTCTGGCATGGGTGTCGGCCAGACCGTGAAATGCCCGTACACCGGCAAGCTGTTCAAAGTTCCGCCGAGCCAGCAGGCCTCCAACAACACGGATTCGCGCCAGGAATCGAAAGTCGAGACTCCCAAACTCAGTTCCGATCCGAAGGCCGAGGATAAAAAGCCCTGAGCCCGGCTCCAAGCCGCCCTCACCAAGCAGGCAGTTCTGGGAAACCGGGTGCGGACTGCATTTGGTCTTGATTCACCCTTGATCGGTGGAACTCTTGCCGCCCTCAAACCGAAAACGACAACCGATCAATCCATCATGGGTCAGCAACTTAACAAAATCGTCAAACGCCGCCGCCGCAAAAAGTACCTCGAACGCAAGAAGGCTCTGGCCAAGGCCGGTGTCTCCCGTAAAGCGCGCGCCGTCAAATCCGAGGCAAAGGCTGTGAAGAAGGCTCCCGCCAAGAAAGCCGCCGCCAAGAAGGCTCCCGCCAAGCCCAAGGCCGCTGAAGTCGCCACCGAGGTTGCTCCCGCCGCCGCGCCTGAGGCAGTCGTGCAGGAATAACCGGTTTCAACCAGTTCACTTTGAAACAAAAACACCGTCGGGGCATGCCCCGACGGTGTTTTTTTGCACTGAGTCGAATATCGTCCGTTCAGCGGAACCAGAGACTTCCGCCGGCACTTGGATTCGTCGGCGCATTCTGCGAGGAGCTTGAATTGTAGCCATCGTAGTAGCCGCGTTCAAAGCTGGAGCGGTAGCGCGGATCATAACGCCCCACATGCGCCGCCGGATCGGTGACACGTCCGCCCGTGCGATCACGCAGGCCGTAATCGTAGCCTTGGTTGTAGGCTGGATCGCGCGCAGGTGGTTGTTGTGCGGCACCCTGATTGCCGTAGCCGAGTTCACCCTGGCTGTTGTTCATCAAACTGTAGCCTTGGTTGTAACCGTCGCGGTAGGCCATCTCTGTGTTGCGATCAAAACGCGACTGGTAACGATTGTAATCCTGGCTCTGGCGTTGCTGCGCATCCGACCGCCCGTCCTGCTGGCCACGCTCATAAGCCATGCGGCTCATCTCTGAACCTTGGTCGCGCATGTCCTGGCGGTAGGGATTGGCATACGGGTCAGCACCATTCGGACCATAATAAGGATCGACACATTGCGTGAGCAGCAGAGGCAAGGCCAGTGAGGCGAAGAGAGATGTTTTCATGAGATAGAGTGCTTGATCGTAAAAGGCGGTCCGCCTGGTGGCAAGAGCACAATCTCCGACGCTCGCACCGCGTTTCCTGTTCAGGCTAATCCTTCACCGCGGCATCATCTTGGCCTGCTTCTCACGCCACAGCTTCGTTTTAAGCCCCGGAAACACGCTCAGCGCGTTCTCGCGCAAAATCTGCCGCCCGATGTGCTCGGCATCCGCCATGCGCAGGTCACCGCGATCCACACGCTCGGCCAAAACCTCCGCCAGCACCCGTCGTGTGAATTCCGTGGCCCCGTAAATGCCCTCGGCGTGATTGCAGTCCGCGCCCCACAGGATGCGGTTGCTCGGCATCACATCCAACCATTCATGAAAAGCACGTTTCGCCATCGTCTGGCTCAGCGTCGGCAGCCAGACCGAGTCGAGATACACATTTGGCATCCGCGCCGCAATGGCACCCGATTCACCCACCCAAGGATAGCCGCCGTGAAACAGAATGAACGTCGTCTTCGGATTCGCCGCGATCAAATCCACCAGCAGCATCGGATTCGATCCCTGAATACGCGCATGGCCCGTGTGAATCTGAAACGGCAGCCCATGTTTCGCGCTCAACTCGCACAGATGCCACATCATGAAATCCTCGAACGCCTTCACCTGCTCCGGCTTCAAGTCCTTGCTCGGATGCCCGAACGCCTCCACCGCCTGCTCCTTCGCCACCTTCTGAAAATCCAGCGTGCGCTGATAGGCCAGCGTGTGCTTCAAGCCCACAAGTCCCGCCTCCTTCGCCAAAACGAACACGCGCTCCACGAACGTCAGGTAATCATCGAAGCTCTCGATCTTGATGCCCTTCGCCGCCGCAAAGTCATACGGACTCTCCTTCCGCCCACCCTTCGTCACCGCGAACTCCGACGGATGAAACCCGCGAAACAGCGGATTCAGCCGCAGCACGTTCGCCACGAAGCCGTAGTGCGATTCAAAATCGAACGGCTCCCAATACGGATCATTCAGCACCACCTCGATATTCGCCCGCTCCGTGATCACCTCATACAGCCAGCGCTGATCGCGATAGTTCATCGTGATGCGCTCATTCAGCGCCGCTGCCTGAGCATCCGTGATGCCTTCAAAGTCCACGCCATACAGATCCTTCAGCGCCGGCAACGTGTAGCGATAAACGCTCATCGCCCGCACATCCGCAAACCCCGGCTTCGCCCGTTCCCACCATGCCGTAAACTTCTCCTTCGGCTGCCAGCCCGGTACCGACCGAAACCAGCTCAAGTAACTGTTCTGCCAGATCGACGCCAGATTCATCACCTTCGTCCCATCCTCCGCCTCCCGCCACCCCGGCAGCTCCTCCCACTCCCACAGATGATCATGCGTGTCGATGGCCGGAACCTTGTCGAGGAAGGCTTTGATCACCCCATACGACTTCGGCCGCGCTTCCGCAGCCATACCAAGCCCTGCCCAAACGCAGGCGCTCATGCAGAGCACAATCGTTTTCATGTCCCGAGGCTATCAGGGCATGTCTTGTGATGTCCACCACGAATCAGCGATTCACCTGATGATTGCGCAGCTATTTGGAGGCAGGCAGCACGTCGGTTTCAAGCCGACGCCATTTCGCGGCATCTGCTTCACGAGCCTTGATCCGAATCTTCCATAACGGACGCCCCTGCATTTCGAGAATCGTACGTTTAACACATTCAACGGCAGCTTTGACCACCTCCTCATCCGTTACGCCGTATCGCTCCGCCGGTTTCATCTCCGTCAGATCAATGGTCGCCTCAAAATGCCGACAGTTCGCCAACCATTCGCCTCCGACCTCGATTCCGAGGCACGAAAGAATGTTGGAATCCTCCGCAAACGCCGGCTCTCGCTGCAACAATTTGTGCTTGTGAGCCACATAACGCACCATGGATTCCGGCACGGCGTTTACGATGACCGGCACCTTCGCCAGGATCAATTCAGAATCTTGATCAGTGCCCAGTGTGTGAAGCGGCTGATGAACGAACTCGATGCCACTGGTTCCACCATAGGCATGGACAGCACACAGGAACCAAAAAAGCGCGGAGCATGTTTTCATACCAATCTTTTACCACGGCGTCGCCAGAGGCACCAAGGCTTTGTCACTTCTTCCCCTTCTGCGCCGCCGCCGTGAACCAGTCACCGCCGCCGCCACCTCCAAACGGATTGCCCATGCCGCCGCCAGAACTGCGATTGCCACCACCACTGCTCGTGAAGCTGCGCTGACCGCCAGGAGCTGCACCCGCAGGCCGTGGGCCGCCGCTGCCAACCTTCTTCTCAAAGTCCGGCTTCGATTTCATGCTCAGCGCGATGCGCTTCCGTGGAATATCCACTTCCGTAACCGTCACCTGCACGCGCTGGGCCACTTTGACGACCTCCGCCGCATCACGCACAAACGTGTCACTAAGCTGGCTCACATGCACGAGGCCGTCCTGATGCACGCCGATGTCCACGAAGGCGCCAAAGGCCGTCACATTCGTCACGATGCCCGGCAACTTCATGCCGACGGTGAGATGCTTCATCTCGCTGACGCCTTCGGCAAAGTTGAAGACCTCGAACTGTTTGCGCGGATCACGCCCAGGCTTCGCCAGTTCGTTCATGATGTCCTGCAGTGTCGGCAGGCCCACGTCTTCGCTCACATACTTCTTCAGGTCGATCTTCTGGCGCAAATCCGCGCGCTGCATGAGGTCGCCGACCGTGCAGCCGATCTCAGCGGCCATTTTTTCCACGAGCAGATAGCGCTCAGGATGCACCGCACTCGCATCCAGCGGATGCGCCGCATCGCGGATGCGCAGGAAGCCCGCAGCCTGCTCAAAGGCTTTGTCGCCGAGCCGTGGCACCTTGAGCAGGTCTTTGCGCGTCTTGAACGGACCGTTCTCGTTGCGGAAGGCCACGATGTTGGCGGCATGGCTGGAGTTCAGGCCAGAAACATAACTGAGGAGCTGCTTGCTCGCCGTGTTCAGCTCCACGCCGACGCCGTTCACCGCGCTAATCACCACGTTGTCGAGACTGCTCTTGAGCAGGTTCTGATCGACATCATGTTGATACTGCCCCACGCCGATCGACTTCGGATCAAGCTTCACCAACTCCGCCAACGGGTCCATGAGACGCCGGGCGATGGAAACCGAGCCACGCACAGTGATGTCCTGCGTTGGGAACTCCTCACGCGCCACTTCGCTGGCACTGTAAATCGACGCGCCGCTTTCATTCACCATGATCACCGGAATCGCCTTTGGAATGCCGATCTTGTTCACGAACATCTCCGTTTCACGGCTCGCGGTCCCATTGCCGATGGCGATGGCCTGAATCTTGAAGCGCTCGATCAAATTCAGCAGCAGCGTCTTCGCCTGCACGAGACTGTTGCCATCGCCGAGCAGGTAAATGACATCGTTGAACAAAAGCTGCCCCTGCGCATCGAGCACGACCACCTTGCAGCCCGTGCGGAAGCCCGGATCGATGCCCAACACACGTTTCTGGCCCAGCGGAGCCGCCAGCAGCAGTTCGCGCAGATTATCGGCAAACACGCGCACCGATTCCGTATCGGCCTTCTTCTTGGATTCCAGACGAGTCTCGGTTTCCATGCTGGAACTCATCAAGCGCTTGTAACTGTCCGCGCAGGCCAGCTTCATCTGGTCCGAGCACACATTGCCACCTTTGACGAAGATGTTTTCGAGCATCTTGACCGCCGTGTCCTCCGGTGGCGTGATGCGCATCAGCAGAAAGCCTTCTTTTTCGCCACGACGAATCGCCAGCATGCGGTGTGACGGAATCGACTTCAGCGGCTCGCTCCAGTCGAAGTAATCGCGGAATTTCTGCGCCTCCTCGTCGGTCTCCTTGCCAAACATGACCTTGGAAATGACCGTGGACTGCTCCGTGAAGAATTTACGCAGCGTCGCACGCGCCTCCGCATGATCGCTGATGCGTTCCGCGATGATGTCGCGCGCACCGCTGAGTGCATCGGCGGCATCTTTGACACGCAGCTCCTCAGTTTCGTGAGTCGTGTTCACAAACTTCGCCGCCTCAGCGCTCAGATCGACACCCTGCGTCATCAGATTCGCTTCAATGAAGTCCGCCAGCGGCTCCAGGCCTTTTTCCTTCGCGATGGTGGCCCGCGTGCGACGTTTCGGCCGGAACGGCGCGAAAATATCTTCCAGCGCATTGATCGTCTCCGCTTTGTCGATCTTCACCCGCAGGATGTCCGTCATCAGCTTGCGTTCTTCCAGCGACTTCACGATGGCTCCACGTCGGTCATCCAGCGCTACGAGTTGCTCCATGCGTTCCTTCACGTTCAAGATCTGCACCTCATCCATCGACCCCGTGGCTTCTTTACGATAACGGGCGATGAACGGCACCGTGGCACCGTCGGCAAACAATTTGGCCGTCGCGACGACCTGGATGGCCCGCAGGCCCAGTTCCTTGGCGACACGCTCGACGTGAGCGACATTGATGTTGAGTTCGTTGGCAGCAGACATGGCTGAAAATTGGAAAGCTGAAATTGGAAATGCGAAATCTCTGGTTGGGAATGGTGGAGTTAGCGAGACCACCCAACGCGGCAACTGATGACCACCACATGTGAAAAATTTTTGTCGGAGGCATGGCTTGACATCATCGCGTGACAAAGAGCAGTGGTTGAAGCGTAATCGGATCATGAAGCACCTCTGTTTGTTCATCCTGCTGCTCAATTGCCTCGCCCACGGCCAAGACTGGCCCCGCTGGCGCGGTCCGAATGCGGACGGGCGATGGAATCCAACGGATATTCCGACCGATTTCGCGAAGAAGGAACCGGAGCGGCTGTGGAAAACCGAGATTGGGGCCGGATTCGGCGGCGTGACGGTCAGTGGCGGGCTGGTTTATGTGATGGACCGCCTCAAAACCCCGAAGGAGGTCGAACGCGTGCTGTGCTTCGATGCGGAAACCGGCAAGGAAGTCTGGCAACAGAGCTGGGAGATGAGCTACGGCAGCATGGACTATGGAACCGGGCCACGTGCTTCGGTGAACATCCTGGATGGCAAGGCGTATGCGCTCGGAGCGACGGGTGCGGCTTTGTGTCTCGATGCGAAGACCGGCAAGGTGCTCTGGCAGGTGAATACGGTTGAAACCTATGGTGCCAAGATTCCGACCTGGGGCTTTGCGGCATCGCCCGTGGTCGATGGGAATCGCGTGTTGCTCCATGTCGGCGCGAAGAACGGCTCCGTCATCGCTTTGGACAAAAGCAGCGGCAAGGAAGTCTGGCGCGGCGGGTCTGATCCGGCGGGTTACTGCACGCCGGGGATCATCACGCATGCCGGAACGCGTCAGCTCATCGCCTGGGGGCCAGAGCATGTGCAGAGCCTCAATCCCGACAGCGGGGCGGTGAACTGGACTTATCCGTACAAGATCACCTATGGCGTCAGCATCGCGCAGCCGTTGTATCATGACGGTGTGCTGCTGGTGTCCGGCTACTGGCATGGCTCGAAGGCGTTCCGGCTCGGAACGGGTGTTGAATTGCTCTGGGAGAATGAAACGGAGATATGCGGCCTCATGTCGGCCCCGCTGTTCAAAGACGGCATCGTTTACATGCTCGACAAGAAGCGCGGCCTGCAAGCCTTCGAGCTGAAGACCGGCAAGATTCTCTGGAGCGATGACAACACGCTCACGCCGAAGGACAGCAACCCGCAGATGAGCCTCGTATGGATGGATGAAGCGATAAACCTCGCCGCGCTGCTCAATGCGAGCGGAGAACTCGTCTATGTGACGCTCAAACCAGAAAAGCGCGAGGAACTGGCCCGCTGGCAGATCATCGGCAAAACCTGGGCGCATCCCGCCTTCGCTGGAAACCGAGTATTTGCGCGCAACGATAAAGAACTGGTGGCTTGGCGGCTTTGGTAGTCCGCATGAAACTCTGGCTGCCCTTCCTTCTCGCCGTTTTTGTCATCGCCGCCGCTCCTGTGGCCGAAAAGCCTGCTTGGAAGGCGGGAGCGGCCTCAGCGAAGATCACGCCGGAGAAGTCGATGTGGATGGCCGGTTATGCGGGGCGGACGAAACCGTCTGAGGGCGTTGAGCTGGATCTCTTCGCGAAGGCGTTTGTGTTCACGGATGAAGCAGGAGCACGGTTTGCGCTGGTGACGATGGATTTGATCGGCGTGCCACGAAATCTGCGTCTCGCCGTGGCCGAGCGTGTGAAGAAGGAGCACGGGATCGAACCGGCAAACCTCGCCATCAACGCCTCGCACACGCATAGCGGGCCGGAACTGCGCACGAGCAAGATTTTCGGCGCGGATGACGTGGCGTTGCGCGAGAAGGAGGCCGCCGAATACACGGCGAAGCTGGAGGACACGATAGTGCGGCTGATTGGCGATGTGCTGCAGAAATCCGTGCCCGCGCATCTCGATTACAGCACCGCACGCTGTGGCGTGTCGATGAATCGCCGCACGCCGGATGGCAAAGGCGGCTGGAGCAATTTCCCGAATCCCAACGGCCCGGTGGATCAAACCGTGCCGGTGTTGAAGGCCACAAGTGGCGAAGGCAAAGAGATCGCCGTCATCTTTGGCTATTCATGCCACTGCACGACGCTCGGTCATCAGAAGTTCAGCGGCGACTACGCCGGTTACGCGCAACAGGCGCTGGAACAGGCCCACCCCGATGCCGTGGCGATGTTTGCGAACGGTTGCAGCGGCGATCAGAACCCCTACCCGCGCCGCACGATGGAACTCGCGCAGACACACGGCAGATCACTCGCCACATCGGTCGAAGCCGCGCTCACGACGAACATGAAGCGTCTCACCGGCCCCATCCGCGCTGCGTATCGCGAGATCCCGCTGGCCTACGACAAGCTGCCGACGAAGGAACAGCTTCTCGAAGAACAGAAGTCCACCAACAAGTGGCAGGCCACGCATGCCACACGTGTGTTGCAGCGCATCGAGCAGGAAGGTCCGCTACCAGCGACTTATCCGTATCCCGTGCAGGTTGTCCGCCTCGGCAACGACCTCACCTGGGTCACGCTCGGCGGCGAGGTCGTCGTCGATTACTCGCTGCGGCTCAAACAGGACATCAAGGATCCCATCGTGTGGGTCAGCGGCTACACCAATGACGTCATGGCCTACATCCCCAGCCTCCGCATCTGGCAGGAAGGCGGCTATGAAGGCGGCGGCGCGATGATCTATGGAACACACCCGACGCGCTGGAGCGACAAGACGGAGACACATATCATTGGCACGGTGATGGAGTTGCGGAAGAACATTGAATAAGCACTCCGTGCGAAGTAACTCAGCGACACATGACTCAACCCCAGTGGAACAACGACCTGGCATGCAAGTTAAGGGAACCCGCATACAACCCAGCGTCCCTTGATATCGTGGAGCAAAGGGATTTTTTTCTTCAGGAATACAAGCAGTTCAACAATGAACTCCGCAGTTGTTTGATAACGCATCTTCGCGAGTGTGGCCAAGAAGCACCACCTGAACACTGCTTTGCAATGAACGACCATCCCTATGGAGGATCACGATTTGTTCAGATTGAGGTTTTGAAAAAATGCCTTTGGAGCCCCGCCCTCCTCCAGAAGATCGCTGACATCGTGAGCAACTTCAAAACAAGTTATGCCGTGGAATACTCGCAAGACATCGAAGACGAGTGCTTGGGCGTGAACTTCTTTGTGGTCAGCAGTGATCAGATCGTTGCTTATTTCTCCAGCGAAGAAGAGGCACTCGCATTTGGTGTGAGCAAGCTGGATTCGTGAGCCAAACAAAACGGGCCGGGAGATGATCCCGGTCGGTGTCACTCCTCCTCACCAAGTTTGACTCATGACCGCCAGCCGCTTACTTTGCCCGCATGACAGTCACCATCTCAGCCAACGGACTCCTTGAGATTCCTGCGATCTTCCGCGAAGCCGACGCGATCCAGCCCGGCCAGCGCTGGGAGATCGAGCGCATTGGCAAAGGGGCTTATCAACTCCGCGTGGCAGCGGATGAGGCCAAGCCCAAGCGCCGACTCGTGGATGTGCTGCTGGACTGCCCGGTGAAGGGCTGGCTTGCCGAGCCTGATCGCTCCGAACTGACCACGCTGGCACCGCCTGCCCTTTTTGCCGAATGACTTTCCTCGTCGATGCCAATGTCCTCTCGGAGCCGACGAAACCTCGTTTCGAGCAGAGAGTCATCGACTGGCTGACCGAGAACGATGCAGAGATCGTCGTGGACCCGGTGGTCATGGGTGAAATTTGGGAGGGCATCGTGGCCCTCGACGCTGGCAAGAAGCAACGCGATCTGATGCAATGGTTCACCGAATTGCGCGCCAGCGTCCTGTGCCTCGACTGGACTCTCGACACTGCCGTCGCGTGGGCGGAGCTGCGTGACGATGTGCGGCGGCGGGGCTTCACCGTTCCTATCAAAGACACCCTCATCGCCGCTACGGCGAAGCAGCATGGTCTCACCGTTGCCACCCGGAATGTCGATGATTTCATCCGGTGTGGCGTGCCGGTGTTGAATCCCTTCTCTGACGTGCGGAGGAATTGATGCGCTACGCAAAACGGCCCGGAAGGTGATTCCGGGCCGTGTGAGTGTTGAAGATTGAATTGATGGGGACAGGAGTGTCCGCGCTCCCTTCGATTTACTTGCTCGCCTCGGCGAACTGGGCGTCGAAGATGATCTTGCTGGGGGGGAAGTCGATCTTTTTGCAGAAGGCGGCGGATTCGGTGGCGCCGAACTCGCGATCCATCGCGCCGTCTTCCCATTCGACGCTGAGCGGGCCGCCGTAGTCGATGTCGTTGAGGGCGCGGATGATGAGCTCGAAGTTGATCTTGCCACGCCCGACGGACTTGAAGTCCCAGTAGCGGCTGGGCTTGTGGAAATCGACGTGACCGCCGAAGACGCCCACGGTGCCGTCGCCGATGCCCCATGAGACGTCCTTCATGTGAACGTGGAAGATGCGGTCGCTGAACTTGTAGAGGAACTTCACATAATCGACGCCCTGGTAGCCGAAGTGGCTGGGGTCGTAGTTGAAGCCGAAGGCGGGATGGTAGTCGATGGCCTGGAGCGCACGCTCGGCGCTGGCGATGTCGAAGGCGATCTCGGTGGGATGCACTTCGAGCGCGTAGCGGATGCCGAGCTTCTGGTATTCATCGAGGATGGGCTTGAAGCGCTTGGCGAAATCGGCGTAACCGGCATCGATCTGGCCGGGGAGATTCGGCGGGAAGGAATAGACGAGGTGCCAGATGCTGCTGCCGGTGAAGCCGTTGACGACGCTGACGCCGAAACGTTTGGCGGCATGGGCGGTCTTGATCAGTTCCTCGGCGGCACGCTGACGGACGCCTTCGGGATTGCCGTCGCCATAGATCGCCGGAGACAGGATCTGGGCGTGGCGGGGGTCGATGTTGTCGCACACGGCCTGACCGACGAGGTGGGTGGAGATGGCGTGGCACTGCATGCCAGCGGCTTTCAATTTCGCGCGCTTGGCATCGCAGTAGGCCTGGTCGGCTTTCTCGACCTCAAAGTGGTCGCCCCAGCAGGCGAGTTCGACGCCGTCATAGCCGAAGGCCTTGGCCTTCTGAATCATGGTATCGCAGGAAAGATCGGCCCACTGGCCGGTGAAGAGTGTGACGGGACGTGGCATGGTGTTGAGTTAGGTTGTGGAGGGCGGGAAGAAGGAGAAAGAATGGCGAATGTCGAATGTGGAATGACGAATTTTTACGAAGCGGCGGCTATTTGGGCTCGATCTTCAAGGTGCGGGTGAGGGTGAAGGGATAATTGAAGTCGAGCTGGGCTTTGCCGATACCCACGAGGTTCGCCTCGCCCTTGAGGGCGTAGGTGCCTTTGATTTTCGTGTCCACATCGAGCATGTCGGAGAGGCGGCGGATGACGGTGGCCTCGAAGGTGATCTCGACATGCGAGTTGTAGCCCATGGGGCGCTCCAGGCTGAGGCCACCGGTGATGGCGATGGTGGCGTGCGGGCCGTCGGGCTTTTCATCAAGGCTGACGAAGGTGCATGAGATGTCCTTCGGCACCACAAAACCGGCGGCCTTGCCTCGCGGAGCGGGGATTTCGGTCTTCCAGGTTTCACCCGGTTTGTGCGCGTCGGAGCCGATGCAGAGCGACAGGACATCGAGCAGTCCAGCGGTGAAGGCGAGGTTGTCCAGCGTCTGACGTTCCTCAGGCGTGGCCTTGCCTTGGACGAGGTCGTAGTTCCAACGTGCGCCACTTTTGCGGGCGCGCAGCATTCTGGACATGAGCGATGATGTCTGCTCGTTCGGCGGCGGCACCGGACCCATGAAATGCGCCAACTCGGTCAGAAACTCGGCCACGCGGATCTCCTCCACGCCTGCACCAGCAATGCGGCGCACCAGATTCAGCCGCTGCACATAGCGTGTGCTCACCGCAGTGGTCTCCTTGGGACTCACCTGCTTCGAGATGCCGTTCTCGATGCGGATTTCACGTTTCTCACGCAGCTCCGTGCCGCTGCGGAGCGGCAGGTTCTTGTTCAGCACCACCGGACGGGCGGCGTTTTGCCCTGCGGCGGAGTTGAATGCCAGCAGGGCGACGGCAATAAGGCGCACGGAAGGCGATGAAGCGTACATGCTTTCAAACTACCAAAGTCACCGCCCCAACCACAAGCCTCAAGCGCGGCAAAGGCGCAAAAACAGGCTTGGAGTGCCTGCCACGGTCAGAATAGACTCCAACCACGCGTTTTCTGACATGGGAAACGATTTTCTCACATGCACTCCAGCCGCACCCTTTGCGTCCGAACCTCCGCAGCCGCCTTCACGCTGCTGGAGTTGCTGGTCATCATTGTCATCATCACGATCTCGCTGTCCATCCTAGGACTCGCGATGGCGGAGCCGGATGTGGGACGGCGGCTGGACCGGGGCGCGCAGTATCTCTCCGGCAAAGTACGCGAGACACGCAGTGTGGCCGCGATGCGCCTGAGCAACGCGCGTCTGCTGGTGAACGCCAATCCCGCGCAGCCGGAACTGATGTGGCAGTCCTTTGTCATCGTGGTGGAAACGGAGATCGGCAGTGACGCGTGGGAGCCGGTGGGCACGCCGGACCGGCTGCCTGCGGGCATCTGCTGGGTGCCGCCATCCGGCGCGAGCGGCTGGAGCGGCCCGCTTTCCTTCGGCGGCAAGCCGGTGCAGCTCACACAACGCATCGGTGCCTGGCAGGAGGGGACGCCCTGCTGGGCGTATGAGTTCACGCCCTCGGCGCGCATTGCGAGCCGGCGCTACGATCTGGTTCTGGCGGAAGGCAGCACGCTGGGCGGAGCCGGTGTGCTGCGGAATCCTCAAAATTTTCGCGGCATGCATGTGAACGCCTACGGCCATGTGTCCGAGATCGCCGACATGGCGCAGATCCGCTGAACTTTGGGGTCATGAAAACACCGCATTCCAAACGCAAGAGCAGAGGCGGCTTCACACTGGTGGAGGTCGCCGTCGCCATGGGCATCACCGCCGGAGTGCTGACCATCCTGACCTGCATGATGGGCGCCCTGACGCGGGACGTGCGCCGTTTGAAACCCTACGAGGCATGGCGGCGGCCCGCGTTTGTGGGAAAGTCGGACAGCAGCTCCTCCAGCACCAGTTCCACCACCACGGACGACACCGGCAGCACCCAGACGCCCACCCACACGCTCCCGGATGAAAACCTCAATCCCGGCAGCCGCCCGGATGAAACCAGCATCCCGCCCGATCCTGACGATCCCGAGGCTGATCCGCCGAAAAGCGACGACAAAACCTCCACTGAAGACTCTGACAGCCCGCCTTCCACCTGACCCGCTCCAATGAAGATCACCCGCCGGCCCTCGCAGCACGGCTTCACGCTGGTGGAGGTCAGCGTGGCAACGACGCTGTCCGTGCTGCTGCTGCTTTCGCTGACGATGGCGGTGATGAATGTCTCCCACGAAGGGCGGCGGCTGGCGGATCACCTCGATCGTGGCGCACGGGTACGACTGATGACGGGCCTGCTCGTGAGCGACCTGCAATCCGCCATTATTCGCCAGGACGGGAACACCTGGCTCGCCCTCGACATCCTCGATAAAACCGACAACTCCGGCACATGGATCGAGGCCCGGGGCCAGAAGCCCGTAGATGACTCACTGCAGCTCGATCCGCGTGAAAAAGACAGCAAGGGCCGTGAATGGGCGAATCCCGAGGACTACCGTTTCGGTGTCGGCGGCATGTGGCTGCGTTTCATCGCCACCGCCGCAGACCGCGATGTGTTCACCGACGGCAAAGCGGTGCCGGGCGATGTGAACGCCGTCTCCTACCAGCTCATCCGCCGCGCCATGCCCTCCGCAGGCATGATCAGCGACCATGCAAACGCGAGCTACCAGCTCTTCCGCAGCATCGTGCGCTCCGATCAAACTTTTGACACCGGTTACATCATCGATGCCTACTCCGGCGGTGCTGAACCTGGTGAACCGGGCGAAATGAAGTCCCCGTCAGAGGACAGCATGCTCTGTGACAACATCATCGACTTCGGTGTCATCATTCATGAATGGAACGACGCGGGAAAGGTCGTGCAGGGCTTCCCCATGCGACATGACAGCCTGCCGCCGTTGCAGGATGAAAAACGCTACCGCGTGCCTCAGGACGGCGTGCCCGCGCTCATCGAAGTGATGGTGCGTGTGCTCAGCGCCAGCGGTGCCCGTGAACTGCGTGTACTGGAGCAGCAGGGCGTCTCGGCGGAACGCTGGTGGGAGATCGCCCGCCGCCACAGCCGCGTTTACAGCCGCAGCATGTCGCTGCCGCGCGTCTTGTGAGATGCTGCCACAGCAATGACGAAACCAGAAATCAGTATGACGAATGAATGACGAAGTCCGAATGATCCAAGGCAGACCGCCATCGCTGGTGACTTCCTGGCGCATTCGTCATTCGCCATTCATCATTCGTCATTCCCGCCGCAGGCGGGCCGGTTTCGCGCTCGTTGCCACGCTGCTGCTGGCCTTCCTCGTCATCAGCCTGCTCGTCGCGCTGATGACCATCGTCGTCGTCGAGACGCGTGTGATCAGAAATCAGGCGAAGCAGGCACGCGCACGATCCTTCGCCCTCAACGGCGCCTATGCCGCGCTCAGCCGCCTGCATGATTACAACGGCCTCGACTGGCGAGCCACCGCCACTGCCGGCCTGCTCGACTCCGACCCCAGCACACCCGAACTCGACGGCATCGAAAATCCCTGGCTCAGCGGCGTCTGGCCCGGACGCGCGCTTTCCTCTACGGAGCAGCGTGACAAACCCATCACCTGGCTGATCAGCGGCGCACAAGATCATCGTGATCGTGCCCCCGAGCTGGCGGCGAACACCCAGGCCTTGAGCTCCAGCAACAACGAAGATCCCGTCACGCCACAGACCAAGCTGCCCGATCCCGGCCCCGATTCCGACACCGTCTGGCTGCTGCGCCATCCTGTGGGCAAAGATCCGAAGCTCAGCGTCAAAGCGCGCATGATCCCCTTCAAAACCTCGCGCCCCTTCCGTTCCGCTGATCCCAAGAAATCATACGTCATCGGCCACTACGCCTGGTGGGCCGCGGATGAAGGCGTGAAGGCACGTGTGAATCTCCCGCTGCCGGAATTCGATCCTGTGCTGCCAGCCCCGCTCGATGACGCGCAAACCATCGCGCAGTGGCGTCTTGCCGCGCCACAACGCGCGGCGGCGCTCATGACCGGCTTTGAAAACATGCCCGACGATCAGCAGAAGCTGCACAAGGTGCTCACCTTCGCGCAAATCCCGCTGCTCGCGGGCGGAGACGGCAGCGCGCTCACCAGCGGCCTCGAACAACGCTGGCACGATGTCACCGCCAATTCGCACAGCCTCATCACCAACGCGCGCGACGGCGGTGTAAAGCTCGATCTCTCCATGCTCTTTGAAATGACCGAGGCCGACCGGCGGCAATACGGCAGCATGGGCACATCATTCGGCCCCTTGCTCGACTTTTACCAAACCTGGAAACGTGTCCGCAATCGCACCACGCGGCCCGCGCTCGACGCGCAGCCCTTTGCCATCGAACCGGCGGATGATTCGAAGGAATCGCTCGCTGTTGCCGCCAACACCTGGCTCAACACCGTATCCGCCGGCCGGCCCAGCCCTGCGCAGAAGTGCCTCTTCAGCCCCGTCGTCGTGCGCATGAGCCACGCCTTCAGCGTGCAGGCCAAACCGACCCCGCCGCGTGAAATCGAAGGCCCGGACCAGAAACTCATGCTCGTGCTCGATCCCCTCGTCACGCTCTGGAATCCCTACAACGTCATCCTCGAACTCGACGCCTTCCGCATCGACGCCTGGCTGCCCAGCACGCATCTCGTTGTCGAAAAACGTGACCCGTGGAAAAATCAGCGGCTGTATCAACCCGGCGACGAAGTCTGGCACAATGCCAAACTCTACCGCGCAAGCGAAGCCTCCATCGGCACCGAACCCGGCAATGAACCAGATCCCGCCACATCCAAGTGGCAGCCGCTCGCACGAGAATGGTCGCTCGCCACCGACATCGAACCTTCCGATGTTTTGGTGAATCACAGTCTCAGCGCGCGTCCGCGGCTGCTGCTGCTCCAGGCAAAGGACAATCCGCAGACACGGCTCGCGCTCAAACCCGGCGAGATGCTCACCTTTTCGCTCAACAGCGGCCAGGTCATCACACACACGTCGGGAAGCGTGAATCTCACCCTCGAACCCGGCTGGAACGCGGCTGGAGGCGTCAGCTTTGACCGCCTGGCCGACGATCGTCATCCGCTGCGCACGCCGGACCAACTCCTGCGCCTTTACGCGGACTCCGAGGTGCGCATCACACTCGAACCAGCGCGCGATGAGGGCTACACCGCCGCTGATCCTTTTGCCTTCGTGGCCAATTATGCCGCCGACGGCCTCGCCCCGCAGGATGTCACGACCACGCCGCAGGCCTGGCGTGAATCCATCGGTTATCAAAATGGCGGCGGCGGAAGCATTGATGACTACTCATGGGCCGGCTCACGCACCGGCCGTGGCCCTGAGTTCAGCCATCGCATTCGTGCTTACACCGGCCAGGAAGACGGCAAACCGCTGCCCGGCATGAGCACCGCGCTCAAACTCGGCCAGGACATCACCGCTGATGCAAAAAAGTTTCTCGGAGTCATCGACTGGCACATGAAGAGCGCTGCCGGCGGCGATTTTCCTGCCGCGATGATCGCTCACTTCGATCCGCGTGCCGTCATCGTGCGCCATCCCGGCGCTGGTTATCCCGCCACGCTGCCGCATTATCAAATCAAAGCACGCCGCATCACCAACGGCGACGAGGTGCCCGGCACGATCAAGCCGCTCACCGGCACAAACCTGCCCCATGCACCGCTGTTTGAGGTTCCCACCGCGCCGCTGATCTCCATCGGTCAGTTGCAGCATTTTCCCCTGCAAAGCGAGGCCCCGTGGCTCGTCGGCATGCCAGGCTACCTGCTCGGCAATTCCTGGGCCAGTCCGTGGACGCCCCGCACCAGCATGAGCGCTGACAACCACTTCGATGTGTCCTACCAGGCCAATTTTCTCTTCGACACCTTCTTCTTCTCCTCCATCACGCCACGACCTGGTGAGAACACCGTGAACGGTCGCCTCGCCGACTTCCTCGACTCGAAGCTCTCCAAACCGCTGCCAAATCCGCGCATGAAATTTCTGCTCGACTACGGCCAGCACCGCAAAGGCCTGCTCGCCGCGCTCACCCGTCCTCTCGATCCCGAGGAGAGTCCCGTCGCGCCTTTTCGCCGCGTCGCCGCGAATCTGCTCATCGAAGGCGGATTCAACGTCAACTCCACCTCCGTCGAGGCATGGACGGCCATCCTCGGCAGTTTGCGCGGCGTGAAAATTCCCACCTTTGACGCCGCGGGCACCGGCCTCAGTCTTGCTGATTCCTTCGGCTGCCCGCTGCCGCGCTTCACCCTCGTCAATGGACCTGCCAACATACCGCAGGACTGGCGCGGTCATCGCAGCCTCACCAGCGCAGAGATCAGAACTCTCGCCACCGAGATTGTGCGCGAAGTCAAAACGCGCGGCCCCTTTTTGAATCTCTCAGATTTCATCAACCGGCGCCTCACGGACGACGAAACTGGAAAAAAAGGCGCGCTCCAGGCCGCCATCGACCGCAGCGGCATCA
The DNA here is from genome assembly GCF_034366625.1 of Prosthecobacter sp. Lineage (NCBI taxonomy): Bacteria > Pseudomonadati > Verrucomicrobiota > Verrucomicrobiia > Verrucomicrobiales > Verrucomicrobiaceae > Prosthecobacter > Prosthecobacter sp. The sequence goes on along the minus strand of NZ_JAXMIH010000023.1, from coordinate 152,691 downwards.
ATCTCGCCTTTGAAAACCTTCAGGTCACCCGCCAGCAACTCGATGATGCCGCCGCTCTCGGCACTGCGGCCGGCATGGACTGGAGTTTCCCATTCCCCGATCATCTGACCGGCCCCATCGCCACCGCCGCACCCGGTTATCTCACGCAGGCCGACATTTTGCAGGCCATCGCTCCGCATCTCGTCACCCGCAGCGACACCTACAAGATCCGTTCGTATGGCGATGTCGTTCATCCCCTCACCGGTCGCCTCGAAGCACGGGCCTGGGTCGAAGTCATCGTCCAGCGCACGCCTGACTATGTGAACTACCCCAACAAGGACGAGCCGCCCGAAGAACGCCGCCTCGATCCCAACTGGCAGCAAACCAATCAACTTCACAACATCTCCAACCGCGTCTATGGCCGCCGCTGGCGCGTCGTCCGCGTCCGCTGGCTGTCTGCGGAGGAGGTGTGAGATCATTTCGTGCTTGGCGAAGCCCCGGCGCTCATTCCATGATGCGCCTATGTTCCGCCTTTTTCTTTTTTTTGCCTTCGTCACCAGCGTTCACGCGCAATGGACGACCTCCCGCATCCACGGCTCTCCTGAAGCGCCGAAGCCATATGTGCCCGAGCAGGTCTTCACTCAAATCGCGCTGAACGACGCGCTGGAGATGATCACCGTGCCTGGAGCGCATCGGTTTGTCGCCGTGGAGAAGAATGGTAAGATCTGGAGCTTCAAGGATGCGCCCGACGCGGCAGCGAAAGACCTGCTCATTGACCTCAAACCCGATCATCCGCTGCTTCAGCATGCCTATGGCATCGCGTTTCATCCGAAGTGGCAGGAAAACGGCCTCGTCTTCATCACCTACGCGTATGGCGACAAAGTTCCCGATGGCACCAAGCTCTCACGTTTCAAACTCACGCAGCAGGAGCCGCCGGTGCTTGATCCGAAGTCGGAAACCGTGCTGCTGACGTGGCAAAGTGGCGGCCACAACGGTGCCTCGATTCAATTCGGGCCGGATGGCATGCTCTACATCTCCACGGGTGATGCCACCGCTCCTTCGCCGCCGGATTCGCTGAAGACCGGGCAGGACTTGAGCGACTTCTTGTCCTCCATCCTGCGCATCGACGTGGATCATGAGGAGAACGGCAAAGCGTATGCCATTCCGAAGGACAATCCGTTTCTCACGACACCGAACGCACGTCCCGAGATCTACGCCTTTGGCTTCCGCAATCCGTGGAAGATCAGCTTCGACCCAAAAGGCCGCCTATGGTGCGGCGATGTTGGCTGGGAGCTGTGGGAGATGATTCATCTCGTCCCGAAAGGCGGCAATCACGGCTGGAGCGCCATGGAGGCCAGCCAGCCGATCATGCCAGACACCAAAGGCCCTGGCGACATCATCCCGCCCGTGGCCGCACATCCACACACCGAGGCCGCGAGCATCACCGGCGGCTATGTGTATCATGGCAGCCGCTTCCCTGAACTGCGCGACGCCTACATCTACGGCGACTACGAGACCGGCAAAATCTGGGCGCTCTGGCATGACGGCACGCAGGTCACGCGTCGCGAGGAAATCGCCGACACGCCGCACAAGATCGCCACTTTCGGCCTCAGCGAGGACGGCGAGCTGTATTGGATGAATTGGGAAAAGGACACGCGCATCTACCGCCTGTCGAAAAATCCCGCCGTCGGCAAACCGAGCCAGTTTCCGCGCAAACTCAGCGAAACCGGCCTCTTCACCGACACGGCGGCGCAAACTCCCGCCGCAGGCGTGCTGCCCTTCGAGATCGCCGAGCCGATGTGGCAGGACGGAGCGAAGGCGCAGCGATTTGTGGCCCTTCCCGAAGGAAAAAGCATCAAGACAACCACCAGCGGCAATGCTGCGAAGCCGAACTACCAGGTCGAATGGCCCGCCGAGTCTGTCCTGGCCCGCACGATCGCTTTGAAGAAGAAAATCGAGACCCAAGTGCTCCACTTCGACGGCGAAACCTGGAACGGCTACTCCTACCGCTGGAACGATGCCGGCACCGATGCCGAACTCGCCGGCGTGGACGGTGAGGAGTTCATCATCGACAAGCAACCCTGGCGCATCCACGGCCGCGCCGAATGCGCCCGCTGCCACAACAACTGGAGCGGCTTCGCGCTCGGCTTTCAACCGGATCAACTCGTCAACATCAGCGGCAAGAAGCCCGAGGAGGCCGCTGAACTCTTCAACGGGCCTTTCACCGAGCGCTTGAAGAACCGCCTCGTCTCCAGTCACGACAAACAGGCCGACCTCGAAACCAAAGCCCGCTCCTGGCTCCACGCGAATTGTGCGCATTGCCATCGCCGCCACGGCGGCGGTAGCGTGCAGCTCATGGTGAACGCGGATTTGCCCACGGCGGAGACGATGATGCTGAATGAGAAGCCGGTGCGCGGCGACCTTGGTCTTGCAGACGCGAGGGTGATTTCACCCGGCAAGCCGGAGCAGAGCGTGCTGCTGGCCCGCATCGCCCGCAGTGGGAATGGCCACATGCCGATGATTGGTGCCCGTGAGGTCGATCCGCATGGCTTCCGTGTGTTGTGGGACTGGATTTCGGGAGAAGCGACAACTCACCGTCCCTCCAGAGTCGAATCGCCTTCCGACGCGCTTCTGCTCGCGAACGCCATCGCGAAAAACGAGGCTAAGTTCGACCCAGCTCTCGCCAAGCACCCGAATCCCGAGATCGCCAGCTACTTCGAGCGCTTCCTGCCTCACGACCAACGCGTGAAGACCCTCGGCATGAATTTCGACGGGAAAAAGCTCCTCACCATCAAAGGCGATGCGAAACGCGGAGCGGAACTCCTCAGCATGACCGGCAAAATGGCCGCCTGCCTCGCCTGCCACATCCTCAACGGCACGGGACGCGATTTTGGGCCGGATTTGAGCAAGGTGGGCGCACGACTGACACGCGAGCAGATCCTCGAAAGCCTGCATCAGCCGTCCAAAGCCATCGCGAAGGGTTATGAGACGTGGATGCTGACCTTGAAGGACGGCAGCATGCAAACCGGCTTCGTCGTGAACCCTGGCGACACCGCCGTGACGCTGAAACTCCCCACCGGCCAGCCGCAGACCTTCGAGCGTGCCCAAATCCGCAGCCAGAAAGTCGAACCGATGTCCCTGATGCCGGAGGGGCTGCTCCAAAGCATGACCGAACAGGAGGCGGCGGACGTGATCGCGTTTCTAGCGGGATTGAAGTAATCCGTTACATCCATGAGAAAAATGCGTGTGCGTGACATCCGTGCGCGTTTCAAACCAGTGATGCACACCACCCCTGTGACCTGTCCGAGCTGTTTTCAGGAATTTGAGGTTCCCGCTCCCGCGTTTGGCGAGATTCCGTGTGATGTGGACTACGACTGCGAGGTGTGCTGCCGACCGCTGCGCATCTTCTTCGAGGAGTCAGATGGAAAAGTGGTCGGAACCGCCTACGGGCTGGGTGCGAGCGGGCCGTTCGGCTGACTTTTACTCGAATTGGTTCACCTGACATTCTGGCAACCTCAAGTTTTTCACCCGCTGCGCCTTCCTTGCGCGTTTTCGCAGAGAGTGCATTTGGCTGTTTGCAAAAACAGAAGTTGTCGTTAATCTCGGAAAATCCCGCTGCCAGGAGTCTGGTGGATGGGAAGCTTAACAAACAGGTTAACACCCACACACACATGAAAATCGCTATCCTCACCCTTATCGCGGCTTCCGCCGTGCTTAGCTCCTGCCAGCAGACCCCTCCGCCGCCGCCACCACCACCGGTGTACTCCGGCAAGTAAGTCATCGGCCGCCAAAAGCGGCTGATCTACCATCTTACACCAGATCAAATGATCCGTTTTGCCACTGTTCTGATCGCTGCGTCCTCGATGCTTCTCGCATCCTGCGCCACGAAGAAGGATTGTGCGACGTGCGACTCCAAAGCGGCCTCGTGCTGCAAGGAAGGCCACAAGCACTAGTCTGACAGGAAACTGAATCCACGCCGCCGTTCCCCACCCAACCGGGGGACGGCGGCTTCTTTTTTGGGCCACTGGATGGCAGATGCTCGTTGCTTGATGCCTCCCCTTCGTCATTCCTCATTTCACGATGCCCTCCTGCCTGCTCGCCCTCGAATCTTCCTGCGATGAGACCGCCGCCGCGATCTGCACGCTGGATGGCGGGCTGATCGCGAGCCGCATCGCCTCGCAGATCGAGATCCATCGCCAGTATGGTGGCGTGGTGCCGGAGGTGGCTTCGAGAAACCACATCCTGCATGTGTGCCCGCTGGTGGAGCAAGTTTTGACGGATGCAGGGAAAAAGCTCGGCGACATAGCGGCTTTCGCCGCCACCAACGGTCCTGGCCTGGTCAGTTCACTGCTCATCGGCACCTCAATGGCCAAGGCGCTCGCCATCGCGGAACACAAGCCATTCATCGCCGTGAACCACATGGAGGGGCATTTGTTGTCCCCGTTTATGAATGACAACGGCCCTGTTCGTTCGTGTGTGGCGCTCATCGTCAGCGGCGGTCACACCATGCTGGTGCGCGTGCATGACGTTGCGCGCTACGAACTGCTAGGACGCACCCGTGACGACGCGGCGGGCGAAGCCTTTGACAAGGTCGCCAAAATGATCGGTCTCCCCTACCCTGGCGGGCCGGAGATCGACAAACTCGCCCAGCGTGGTGATCCGGCTGCCTTCGCGTTTCCGCGCAGCTTTCTCGATGGCCGCAGTCTGGAGTTCAGCTTCAGCGGCTTGAAAACGGCCGTGTTGTATGAACTGCCCAGGCTCGATCTGCACAACGAGCAGGTGCTCGCCGATCTCAGCGCCAGCGTGCAGGCGGCGATCATCGAGGTGCTCGTTGAAAAGCTCGTGCTCGCTGCCCGGCACTGCGGCGAAAAACTCGTCACCGTCAGCGGCGGTGTGAGCTGCAACCGCGGCCTGCGAGCGGCCTTGACGGCCCGCTGCGCCAAAGAAGGCCTGCAACTGCTGCTCGCACGGCCTGATCTTTGCACCGACAATGCCGGCATGATTGCCTTTGCCGCCGTGCAGCGTTTCAACACCGGCCATTCCTCGCCGTTGGAGGCCGATGTCGATCCCAACCTCTCGCTTGTCAGTTGATCCCACTTCAGACCCCATGCGCCCGCTTCTATTTCTCCTCTGCGCATCCATTTCGCTTCACGCAGGCGACTGGCCGCAATTTCTCGGCCCGCAACGCGACGCCACCGCTCAGGATGAAGCCGTGATCACCGGCGGCTCTGAGCCGGAAATTCTCTGGAATCGCAAACTCGGCAGCGGCCATGCCGGGCCGGTGGTCTCAAAAGGACGTGTGATCGTGTTTCATCGCCAAGGAGCCGACATGGTCACCGAGGCGCTCCATGCCACCGATGGCAAAGCGATCTGGAAGCAGGCGTATCCCGCAAGTTACCGCGACAGCTTCGGCATGGACAACGGCCCGCGTGCCGTGCCCTGCGTCAGTGATGGCAAGGTCATCACGCATGGGCCGGAGGGCATCGTGCAGACGCTTGATTTCGAATCGGGCAAGCTGCTGTGGAGCTACGACACCGTCACGGAACTCGAATCGCCGCAGGGATATTTTGGACGTGCGTGTTCGCCGCTCGTCACTGATGGCAAAGTGCTCATTAATGTTGGTGGCAAGGGTGGAGCAGGCATCATCGCGCTCGACTTGCAGAGCGGAAAACTCGTCTGGCAGGCCACGGATCATGAGGCGGGCTATGCGTCGCCGATTTTGATCCCCGAAGACACCAGCGTGAGCGCGTTCTTCACCCGCAGCGGCATCGTTTTGACGCAGAACAGCGATGGCAAGGTGCTCGCCGATGAGTTCTTCCGCGCCGAGATCGACGCCTCCGTCAACGCCGCCGCTCCCGTGCCGTGTGGCGATGGCAAACTGCTCTTTTCCGCCGCTTACGATGTCGGAGCCGCCTTGTGGCAATGGAACAAGGCGGAACGCAAACTGGTCAATCTGTGGAAAAAAGCCGACGCTCTCGACTGCCATTACACCACGCCGGTTTATCACGATGGGTATGTCTATGGCCTGCACGGCAGGCAGGAGAGCGGCATGACGCTGCGCTGCATCTCCGTGGCCGATGGCAAAGTCGCGTGGGAAGCGCCGGATCGCATTCAGGGCGGCACCTTGATCGTCGTCGGTGACAAGCTGCTCCTGCACAACGAATCCGGCGAATTGTGGATCATCCAGGCCATGCCCGCAAAGTTTCAACTCCTGCGCAGCAGCCAGATCACTCGCGCCGGCCACCGCAGTCACGATGCCTTCGCCAACGGCCTGCTCTATGCCCGCGATGCGGAGAAGATGGTCGTGGTGAAGGTGAAGTAGCCGCTGGATTGATCCGCCGCCGCGTCTAGTCTGGGTTCATGGCCCAGATCGGCAAACGCAACTCCCTCACCGTCCTTCACAGCACGCCACACGGCGTTTATCTGCATGGGGGTGAGCATGGGGAGATTCTGCTGCCGAACCGCTACATCCCCAAGGGCACGAGCCTTGGCGAGATGCTGGACGTCTTCATCTATCGGGACTCCGAAGATCGTCTCGTCGCCACCACCGAGACACCGCTGGCCACCGTGGGTGAATTTGCGACGCTGGAAGTCGTCAGCGTGAACCGCAACATTGGAGCCTTCCTGAACTGGGGGCTGCTGAAGGATCTACTGCTGCCGTTTCGTGAGCAGGCGGACCAGGTTTCGGTGGGCGACAAGGTCGTCGCCTACATCCTGTTGGATGAGAAAACGGACCGCATCATCGCCACAACGCGATTGAACCGGCATCTGAGCCGTGAGCGGCCGCCGTTCAAACCGGCGCAGCCGGTGTCGCTGCTCATTACCGCCCGCACGCCGCTGGGATACAATGCGATTGTCGAAGGCACGCATCTGGGGCTTCTGTATCACACGAATGTCGGCGCCCCGTTGCACATTGGCCAAAAACTCAACGGATTCGTCAGCATGGTGCATCCCAGCGGGAAGATCGATCTCAGCCTGGATGCCTCCGGCTATCAGCGTGTGGCATCCCTGACGGATCGCATCCTTGAGGCGCTGAAAAACAGTGGAGGTCGTCTTGCTTTCGATGACGACAGCCCGCCTGAAGCCATCCGCAACACCTTTGAAGCGAGCAAAAAGGCCTTCAAACAGGCGCTGGGCGCCCTGTATCGGCAACGCCGCATCGAGTTCACGCGTCCGGGCATTGCCGCCGTGGATATTCGCGAGACCAAGGCCGGTGATTGGAAGCCGTCCGAATAAAAACGCTGATCACGGGGCCGGATACTTCTTCACCTCCGACTGTGTGCCGTCGATAAAGGTCAATTGCAGCGCCACAAACTTCAAACCGGCGGGTGCTTTGAGGTAGGGGAGCCCTTCGCCGATCTCATACGGGCTTTCACCTGGCTTTGGCGGTGTGAAAGGAAACTCCTGGTCGAGTTTTTCGCTGTCGAACGAGTAGCGGATGGATTTGAGGATGCCGCGATGCGTGAGCACGCCGGTGAAATAAACATTCCCATTCTGAATGCTGAGCCAGGAGGTGGCGGTCATGTCGAGCATCGACTTGCCGGCTTTGAGAGCAGCCTCGGCCGTGTTCAGTTTCAAGATAAAGGGCCCGTTCACTTTGTCCGCCATGTCAGTGTAGCGAACCTCGAGCGTGTGCTCACCCGGCGTGAGACTGGCGACCATGATGGTCTGCGACGGCATTGGCAGTCCGGTCTGTGGATTGGTCATGTTGGCGAAGCCGGTGGATTTGAACTCGCCCGCGCTGTCCAGCTTGTACTCGACGTTTTTGATTTTGTAGTCGGCGAAGCCCAGCGTCAGCATCCAGCCCTGGTTCGATTGATTCGCTGAAAGCGTCACCGGATTCTCCAACACCGCCGCAGGCATCGCCGTGAGCTTGGCAAGACGTGATTCCGCGTCATCGAGCCATGCCTTGGCCTGCTTCTTGTCCATGACGTAGCGCTGGAACTTCCCAGCGCCGTCCAGCGCGCGAAATTGCTCCAGCAGCGCCTTTTCCTCGCGTTTGTCGGCCAAAGTCTGCTCGCCGAGCTTCTCCACTGAAAACTCGCGGCTCAGCAGATATACCGCCGGGGCGAAATCCGCGTGTTTTTCGATGCCTTGCTTCAAAGCGGCGACGCGCTGCTCCTTCGGCAACAGCAGCGCCGCCACGACCTCCAAACTCGTGCTCGTGTTGTTCTTCCGCATCGCCGCCACGACCTCACGCGCGCCTTCCAGGCCGTCCTGCACTTTCAGCATGTCGGTGTAGGCCAGATAGGGGTCGATGAAGTCCACACCGCTCGCGAGATAGGCATTGTAGCTCTTGCGCGCGCTGGCGAAGTCGGACTTCAGCTCGAACATGCGGGCGTTGTGGTAGTGCTCCGCCGGAGTCGTGGCATTGGCGATGATCGCGCCGCTTTTCGAGGCCTGTTCAAACACCGCGCTCATGTCCCCCAGTTTCGTGAGCACCTGATCGGTCTTGGTTTCGATGCGCTCCGTCGTCTCTTTGACCGCCACCACGTCCTTCTCGATCTTGAACAGCGACTTCTGCACCTGCTCCAGCGCGGGGACGAGTGTGGCGAGCACGCCTTTGTCCTCCTCAGCCGCGAGTTTTTGCGCGCCCATGAACAGGCACAGCACCACGGTCGAAACGAGGCCGAAGGCAAAGCTCACACTCCAAACATTGTGCTCCGTGGCCTGCTCGAGTTCCTCCTGCGTCACCTTGCCATCCGCCATCGCACGACGCAGCTTGCGCTGATGTCCGCCGAACCACAACAGGCCTGCGACAACAGTCAGGCAACCCGCTCCAATCGTGAGCCAGAGAATAAAATTCGCCACTGGCGTCCCCAGATCTGCGGCCAACCCCACCATTCCTGACAGCGGTCCACCGGCTTTCGCCGCGCGCAGCATCAATGATTGATAATTCCGGCCACAGGTGCCGCAGAGAGAGGAAAGGAGTGAGGCCATGACCCGAGGATCATGACCTACACTCGATCAAACGTGAAGTGCAAAAAATGAAGCACTGATGACTTACGGCAGCGGAAAACGCTTGTTCGTCTCGCTGACCTGGTCGCGGATCTCAGCCAGCACAGCGGCGTTGTCGCGATTCTTGAGGGCGTGGTCGATCCAGGCGGCGATCCGTTTCATCTCAGGCTCTTTCATGCCGCGCGTCGTGACCGCCGGTGTGCCGACGCGGATGCCGCCGCCGAGGGTGATCTTCTCGGTGTCGAAGGGGATGCCGTTTTTGTTCACGGTGATGGCGGCTTTGTCGAGCGTCTCGCTGGCGATTTTGCCGTTGAGGCCTTTCGGGCGCAGATCGACGAGCATGAGATGATTGTCCGTGCCGCCGCTGACGATTCGGTAGCCGAGTGCGGTGAGCGCGGCGGCGAGGGCCTGGGCGTTTTTGACGACCTGGGCGGTGTAGTCCTTGAAGTCAGGACGCAGGCATTCTCCGAAGCAGACGGCCTTCGCGGCGATGACATGCATGAGCGGACCGCCCTGCACGCCGGGGAAGACCTGGCTGTTGATCTTTTTGGCGAGTTCCTCGTTGTTCGTGAGGATCATGCCGCCACGCGGGCCACGCAGGCTCTTGTGAGTGGTGGTGGTGACGAAGTCGGCATGCTCCATCGGTGACGGATGCGCGCCACCGGCGACGAGGCCGGCGATGTGGGCCATATCGACGAAGAGATAAGCGCCGACGCTCTTGGCGATCTCGCTCATTTTTTTGAAGTCGATGATGCGCGGGTAGGCGCTGGCACCGGCGGTGATCATCTTCGGCTTCTCGCGCAGGGCGACTTCGGCGAGTTCGTCGTAGTCGATGCGTTCGTCGGTCTGGCTGACGCCATATTGACAGAACTTGTAGAAACGACCCGAGAAGTTGGCGGGATTACCATGCGTGAGGTGGCCGCCATGGGCCAGATTCATGCCGAGCACTTTGTCGCCGTGCTGGAGCACGCTAAAATAGACGGCCGCATTGGCCTGCGAGCCGGAGTGTGGCTGCACGTTGGCGAATTTAGCGCCGAAAAGTTCGCAGGCGCGGTCGATGGCGAGTTGCTCGACCTTGTCCACTTCCTCGCAGCCACCATACCAACGTTTGCCTGGGTAACCTTCGGCATACTTGTTCGTCAAGCAGCTGCCTTGAGCGGCCATGACGGCCTTGCTGGTGAAGTTTTCGCTGGCGATGAGTTCGATGTGGTCCTGCTGCCGCTGCTGCTCGCCGCGGATGATTTCGGCGACGACGGGATCGGAAGTGGCGAGGATGCTGAGGGGGTGGGCTTGGGTGTTCATTTTATCGACTCTGCGGCCGTGGCGGCCACCGACGAAGGGCGTCGTTAACCAAGTATCGACGATTTCTTTGGCGGTGGTTTCAGGGGTGGTTTTGCCAGCGAGGCAGAGAATGTTGGAGGCGTTGTGCTCACGCGTGATGGCGGCGGTAGCGGCGTCATGCACTAGCGAGGCCTGGATGCCCGCGTGGCGGTTGGCGGCGATGCACATGCCGATGCCCGTGGTGCAAACGAGGATGCCCGCATCGGCGCGGCCATCTAGCACACGCTCACTCACAAGTTCCGCGTAGTCCGGATAGTCCACGGAGTCCATGTTGTGCGTGCCCAGATCGTCCACGGCATAACCACCGGCCTTCAAATGCGCCACGACGGCGTTTTTGAGCGCGAGGCCACCATGATCGGAGCCAATAGCAAGGGAGTGTGGGGTTGGGTTGGACATGAGTGAAGGGGTCAATGGGTCAAGGTGGTCAGGAGGTCAAGTTTCTGGCTCTTTCCAAGTCGTGTCGATGTAGGCCAGCAGGCTGGGGAGCATTTTTTCCAAGTCGCGCAGCGTCTCTTCATACGCAGCACGGCCTTGGCCGAAGGGATCGGAGACATCCTTGCCTCGGAGGGCATCCTCGGCGGCGAATTCGGAGACGAGATAGACCTTGTCCACCTGCTCCGGAAATTCCTCGGCAATCGCCGCCATGTGGTGCGAGGACATGGTGAAAACGTGCGTGGCACGCTCCAGGTCCGCGCGTTCGAGCATGCGGCTCAGGAAGCCGGAGAGCTCGATCCCGCGTTCCTTGAGCAGCGCTGCGGTGTGCTTGCTGGCAGGCATGCCGGGAGCCGCCGCCACACCGGCGCTGGCAATCTGGTAATCCGCGCGCTCCTTGACCAGATCGCGAAACAGCGCCTCTGCCATCGGGCTGCGGCAGGTGTTGCCAGTGCAGACAAAAAGAACGCTTTTCAAAGTGCGGTGCGGGTTTGATTCGATCCCGCCGGGCGGCGGGACGGCAGTGTGTCGCGACACCCCCGTTTGTCAAAGGCGGAGCAAATCGTGCGCCGAAGGTATTTTCGTGGAATATCGCGCTTGCCAACAGGGCAACTCATGGGCTTTGCTCCTGTTTGTTTATTTTCAAGCGCTCAACCACGGATGGCGGAACGATACAAAATCTATGAGAAGCTCGGCGCAGGCGGCGTCGGGGCCGTGTTTCGTGCCTATGACAGCCAGCTCAAGCGCTGGGTGGCTGTGAAGCGGCTTCTGACCGCCAACGAGGCCGACGCGGATAAAAACATCGCCTCCGAACTGCGACGCGAGGCGGATGCGCTCGCCTCCCTGCGCAATCCAAACATTGTGACCATCTTCGACGTGGCGAGCGACGACGAGGGGCTGTTCATGGTGATGGAGCTTCTGCAAGGAGAGGATCTCGCAGATGTCGTCGCACGCGGTCCGCTGCCGTATGATGACTTCAAGGAGCTGGCCTCGCAATGCCTCGAAGGCCTCCTGGCCGCGCACCAGCACCACATCCTGCACCGCGACATCAAACCGGAGAACATCAAGGTGGAGCGTCTGCCTGGCGGTCGCATGCAGTCGAAGATCATCGATTTCGGCCTCGCACGTGCCGGCTTGCGCGCGCGCAAGCAAACGGAGGACCAGGAAGGCACCGTGATGGGATCCATTTATTACATGGCGCCCGAACAGCTCACGCGTGAGCCGGTGGACGAACGCACGGACCTTTACTCTTTGGGCTGCGTGTTTTACGAAGCGCTCTCCGGCAGGAAGGCGTTTGATGGCGAGTCAATGGCCCAGGTCATCGACAAGCATATCGATCATGAAGTCACCCCGCTGCACGTCATCGCCCCGCATGTGCCGCAGTGGCTCGGTGCCTGGTGCGCGCGCCTCATGGCCCAGAAGCCGGAGGACCGCCCTGCCAACGCACAGCAGGCCATCGAAGAGTTTCGCGCCTGGGAAAAGATGCCGACGATGGTGCCTTATGGTCCGTGGATGGGCATGTATGCACCCCCGCCGGTTTACATGCCGCCGGGAACCGGCACGGTGCCATTGACAGGCTATTATCCTCCCGCCGAAGCCCAGCCCGCCTATGCCGAACCAGTGATGGAGGCCGTGCCGGTGGAAATCATTCCGGAAGCAAGACCCTTTGTCGAAACCGCCGCCCTCACCACCCCGCTGGCACCGGCGCCGCGCAAACCCGGAACAGGCCGCACGACGACGCTGCAGCGCACTTCGTCCGGAGCGCAAACGCCTGCACAACCTGGCAAACCTAGCTCAAAGTTGATCAAAAAAATTGCCCTTATCGGAGGTGTTATCGTGGTTTTGATCATCGGCGGCTGTTTTTTCTTCGGCAAGTCTTCCAGCAACTCAAAAGGTCAGGGAGGATCCGTGCTTTCCTCGATCGGCATTTCCTCCAGTCCGCCCAAGGTCAGCTTTCAGCTTCCACAGGATCGCTCGTATCCACCGGTGGATCGTGGCATCTCACTCTTCTATGTCGGCAACACCGGCATCCTGACCAATCGCAAAGGCGGTGACGGAAAACCGGCCCCAGCCAACAACAACGAGCCGGTGATCGAGTGGCGGGACATCTCCGAACGAGGTGGTGACAACATTCTACGCAGCTTTCAGAACAGCCCTGATCACTCCCCGAAACGCATCAACTGGCCCGAAGTTCCCACTGGAGGAACCCCCAGGCCTGGCCGCGTTGTGCTCGACTTCCGCCCGCGCAATGGCAAGCCCTGCGCCCTGGAACTCGATGACCCTGGCAAGGAAAGCCCGAACATGCCTTTCGGCAGCAGCAACATCCCCGGCATCGACAAAGGGCTCACGATCATCATCGCCTTCCAGGCCGATGCTTCACATCTCCCGACACGAATCTTCACTCTCGGCAATGATGACGGCACCACGGTGTCTTTGAGTGTGGATGGCAGCAAGAACCTCGTTGCCGAGGCGCACCATAAGGGTGGCAGCCCCACACTGACATCCAAAGATGTGAACGGCACGATCGCCTGCCTTGCCTTTGTCTCTTGGAATGCCAGCACAGAGGCGTTTGAACTCCGTGTGAAAGATGCCGCAGGCAAGGCCTACGCCTCCTCCGGTGGCAAGTCCTCCGCGCCGGACAAGCCGCTGACCACTCTGCAGATCGGGCGCGTGAAGGACAGCACTGGCGCGAACGCCGCTGCAAAGGATCAGTTCAGCGGCTATTTGGCCGAGTTGTTTGTGTACTCGGTCATCTTGAAGACTGACCAGATTCAGCTCATCGACGGACGCGTGCGTGATTACTACTTCCTGCCTTCCGCACCAGCGCCCCTCAAGAGCAGACTGAAGACCAAGCTCACGTGGATCGAGCCGCGCAATGCATGGAAGCTCGGTGCCAGCCACAAAAAAGAAGACTGCGCAAAGACCGTCGATGGCAACACCGGCTCACGCTGGGCCAGCGGAGCAGCGATGAAGGGAGGCGAGTGGTTTACAGTCGAACTGCCAGCAGAAACAAACATTGCGGGACTCGCGCTCGACAGCCAGGCCAACAACCAGGATTTCCTGCGCAAATACAAGGTCGAATTGTCCGCCAACGGCGTACAGTGGGGCGCTCCTGCGGCGGAGGGAGACGGCGGTGCCGTGACCGAAATCATTTTCAAAGCGCCGCAAAAGGGCCGCTTCGTGCGCATCACGCAGCTTGGCTCTGCCACCAATTCCTGGGGCATCAACGAACTGGTGCTCCTCAAGCCGTAGCAACCATGGCGTTGCTTAGCCCGGCATATGCATTGCCGCGCACAAGGCTCCGCGTAAAACCAGCGCCAGTTCATCGGTTAATCCTGCAGGAGCAGCCACGGCGACATGCATCATGCCGTGTGCTGTTTCACACGGAATCACGGTAAGCACATTCCCGGATGCGAGCGGCTGACGAATGACCGGCGGTGTTTCACACGCGGAACTCGCACTCGCACGGATCGCAGCGCCCCACGCCATCATGGTGGAAAGCACCAGGCCGGCTTTCGCCTCGCCACCCCACAGTACCTCGCCGTCATCACTCATCACCAGCACATGGCCGCCGTCCTCATGCAACACCTGCCGCGCCCAGCCGGCAAACGCCGCCAGACGCTCATCACGCGAACCTTGCGGAATTTCAAAGGTCGGAGTGTGCGGCAGCGCCACCGAGGATTCTGTCGCTGCTTCCGTCCGAGCTTCTGCTTCGTCATCACAGCCTCTGGGGGTCTCTGCATCAGGAACTGACTCCACAACAGAAGCAGTCACAGGGGGCCCGATGACTGTCACATCTTCCGTCGTCGGCAACGTCTCGCTCACACGCGTCAGGATTCCCGCCTCCGTCGCACGCTGGCGGATGGCACGCAGTTTGTCACGAATCCGGCTCAGAGGCAGCGCGGCGGCAGGATTGTGCAACACATGGCCATGCTCAGCTTCTTCCTCCTCAGTATTCGCCAAAGTTTCCTCCTGAAGTTCCTCGTACCCGGCCTCGGCAGGGGCTGTTTCTGTCACTTCAGCAGCAGGGTACAGACCTGCGTCCGGTTCCATCCAGTCGATGGCAATCCCCCATGATTCAGCGGCATTTGGTGCCGTTTCAATCTCCATCACCTGCGGTGATTCGTCCACGCACGGCTCCTGCGGGGCGAGCTGGGCCACCAGCGCCTTGATCCGGTCGGCATCAATCCAGGAGACTTGCATGGCCTTGTTCCTTTTCACGTTCCTTCACCAACCCTGTGCGCTGCTCCAGTTCGGCGGCGATCTGGTCAAAAATCAGCGCTTCCGGCGGTGGATTGCGTTTCGTCAATGCCACCGGCACACCAAGAGCGCTCGCCTCGAGAAACGATGGCAGCCGCGGAATGCTCTGCTGGAACATCAGGTTCGCCGGCAACATCTCACGCAGCTCCCGCGCCACCTTCAGGCTCATCTCCTGCTCGCGCATCACCATCGTCAGCAAAATGCCCGCCACCCGCACGCCCGCCCCCTCCGCACGGAAACGCGCCAGCGTCTCCAGCAGATGCGGCACGCTGCGGATCGCCAGCGGTTCCGCCTGCTGCGGCAACACCACAAAATCACAGGCCTTCACCACCGCCTCCGTCGTGCTGTTCATCCCCGCGGCGGTGTCCATCAAAACGACATCAACACCGCGCAACTCCGCACCACGCAGCAGGTCCGCCAGCCGCGCCGGCACCTCATGCACCGACCAGCCCTGCCGTGCGCAGGTGTCATACTGCCCGGCGGGCACGATTTCCAGCTCCGGCAGCCGCGTCGGCACCACAATCTTGTTCAAATCCCCGCCACGGATGAGAAACTCATGAAATCCTTCCCGTGCCTTCGTGCTCTTCGCCAATGACAACCCCACGCCTCCCTGCGGATCGGTATCAATCAAGAGCACACGCCAGCCGCGCCGCGCCAAGGAATAGGCAAGGTTGATGCACAACGTGGTTTTCCCCACGCCGCCCTTCTGACTGGCCGTTGCAATCGCGATCACGCCGCGATGCTAGCAGCGGGATGAGTGTGTGCACTTTCAAAAGCCGCTTTTGCGCAAAAAAGCTGCGATCATAAGAATTTATTCTTGCCAGCTCTATCAGCCCATGATCAGATTATAGGAATAAGGGCATGAAACTAATTCTCATTTTTACCGGGCTGGCGGCCTTGCTTTTGACAAGCTCCTGCGAAAAACACAATACGCTGCTGAACGAGCGTGCGCGCATTGAGGCAGAAATCAAGCAGTGCCAGGAAACACTTCAGGCTCTTGATGCCAAATTCGAGACACTTGGTGCCAACGCCGTGTCTGCGGTCACCGTGTTCGAACGCCAACAGGCCGAATGGATGCAGAAGAATACCAGGCTTGAACAGGAACTGGCCTATATCAGCAATAAATGCTCTGATGGCGAGGAAGCACTGAAACAAGCGCGTCCCAGAGTGGACTCGTTCAAAAGTAAATTCGCCCGTTAACCCCCCAACTGCCACCACCACCATGTTCGAGGAATCCAAAGCCTGGGTCTTTATTTTCATCATCAGCATGCTCATCGGCCTCGGCTATACCGCCCACTACTTCACCTCGGTGGATTCGGCCAACTCAGCGCTGCTGGAGAGCAAATCCAAGCTGGCCGACATGAATGAAATTCTCGTACAGAGGAAAAGCAGTTGGGAGGATGTTGAGAAAATCAGTGTTAAAAACCGTGAGGCCATGGAAAAAAATACGGTCCTTCTCAAAGCCAAGGACATCCTCGACAAGCGTTATCGCACAATTGATGGGGATTTGAAGTACACCGTCGAATCCATGAAGACGGCCGTCGAAAAACTGCGTAACAGCGCCCCTGGCACTGAACTGGGGGACATCACCCTGGCTAACGGCAAGGTTTTACGCGCTGCCAAAATTCGCAAAGTGGAGGAATCTGGCATTTCATTGATCCACGCGGACGGCATCGGCATGGTCATGCAGGAACTGCTACCTGCGGACCTGAAGGAGAAATTCGACCTGGGGCCGGATGCGCTGGTTCCCATACTACAGGCAGCACAGACCGAGTTTCTCACCAAGCCAACCATCGCTGATGCCAAGGTGAAGCCAAGAGCTTCAGCGAGCATGTCCTCTGCCCGTGTGGTCGAAGAACCGGTAAAAACATCGGTGGACGATGCCAAGGTCAAGGCGATCAAGCTGAAAATGGCTGAACTGGATTCGCGCATGGAAACCTACAAGCGAACAGCGGAGCAATATCGCGAACAAGCGGCCAAACATGAGGGACTAGCCCAGGCTGCCAAGTCCAGGGGAGCGCCCAGCACCCGGCACACGACGGATGCCAGCACTATTCTTGCCCAGGCGAGCCAGATGGAGCGTCAGGCCGACACCATGCGTGAAGAACGCAAGAAGCTGGAAGTCGAGTTGGAGTACGCGAGCAAGCCCCAATAAAGCTCACTCCCCGCCCGCCACGACCGGGTTCAGCGGCGTGTAGTGCTCCATGTAGCCGATCATCATTTCGTCGAAGGTCTGCTGTCCCCAGCGCACGTTTTTCGTCGGATCGGGATTGGCGGGGTTGCCGGTGCTGTTGTCGAAGACGGCGGTGATTTTGATGGTGGTCCCGCGTGGGAGGAAGCGGGGCATGGCGTAGTCGTAGCGGAGTTGCCAGTTGAAGTCGTAGCGGGGAATATCGAGCAGAGTTTCGGTTTTGCCATCAGGTGAGATGGCCTCGAATTTGAAGGCTTTGCCGCGTACATGCATGTGGGCCATCCAAGCCATGGCGTTGATGTCGGCAGGCAGGCGACGCTGGGCGGTTTCGATGTGGTTGGCGACTCCGGCGGGGATGTTGATGCGAGCGTTCGGCAGCGCGGTGGTGTGGACGACGTATTTCGGCGGCTCCTTGGCGAAAAGCAGGCCCATGCGCATCGTATCCTGCACGACCTTGCCATTCGGCGTGTAGTGAATCTGAAAGCTCACGGTCGCTCCGGCGGGGAGTTTGCGGGCAAAGCCCTCGGGATAGATCTGCTTCGTGTTTCCCGGCACATAAGCCGCCCAGTAGCCTTCTGTTCCTTCATCGCCCCCTCCGCGAACTTTGCGGCCTTTTTCAAACACGGTCACGATGACGTGATGCACCACCTGCCGCTCCGTGGGCATGATCTCGTAGCCGCGTACCCAGCGGTCTTCGGGGAAGTCGGTGGTCACGGTGACGTGCTGGTAAGGTATGGTGCCCTCAGCTTTGATCGAAATCGCCCTTGATGAAGCGATGATGGCGTCCGGCTTGCCAATGCTCCACTCGCTGGGGAATTGGAGCGGCTTCGGTGCGTCGGCCACATCACCTTTCGGACGATCTGAGGCCAGCCATGCGAGCAAATCGGCACGATCACGCTCGGCAAGCGAGCGATCATTCGCCCAGGGCGAGTGCGTCTGGCCTTCCAAGGCAGCGGCGAACCACGGGGGCATCGCCCCACGCTCGACCTGCTTGCGGATCATGCCCGCGTGTTCGATCACCGCGTCATAAGTATCCAGCGAGAAGGGCGCCACGCCGCCGCTGTGATGGCACTCCACGCAGTTCGCCTGCATGATGCGGGCGATGTCGCGATGGTAAGTGACATTCGTGCTGGCGACGGCCGTTTGTGGGGGCAAATCCAGCGCACAGCCTGGAGCGCTCGTTGCCGCGATTTCCGCTGGCTCACCGCGCAGCATCGCGGCCACGGCATCACGCAGGTAATGACGCGCAGGCTGCTCCTTGGCATAGCCAAGGCCGTATTGGTCATTCAAAGCGCCGCGATAGACGAGCGTGCGCGTCGCATCGAGTAGGAAGACCTCCGTGGTCGTTGTTGCGGCCAGTGATTGGGCAAGTTTGCCATCGGCATCGAGCGCCACGGTGGATTTCAAACCGTGATCGGTGATGAATTTCGTGATCTCATCGCCCTTCTGGCCGGGGGGCGCGTTCACGAGGAGAAGTTTCACTTCTTGAGCCGCCAAATCCTGTTCCAGGCGCACCGTCTCCGGCGCGAGCTTGCCGCTGATGGGGCAGCTCGCGCTGAAAAGCGCGATCACGAGGCCGTTTTTGCCTGCGGCGGCGCTGAGTTTGAGATCTTTGCCGTCCAGCGTCTTGAGCGCGAGGTCATCGACCATGCGTCCGACACCGTGCTCGCTGCCTTTGAGCAGTTGCGGCGCTTCTTTGAACGACGGGTCTTCACTCGCTGGCTTGATCGGGCTGCTGGTGATCGGACTGTCGGCTGCACCACGTTTGCGCAGATTAGCGAGTGCCTTCGTGGCTTCATCGAGTGTCACATTGCCGTCTTTGTCCGTGTCGAGTCCAGTGAACCAGCGTTTGTTGTTCAGTTCGTCCTCCGTGAGTCTGCCATCCGCGTTTTTATCCAGGCGCTTGAACAGACTGCCCGTTTCCGCGCCTTCACCGCTGAGATTTTTGGCTTTTCGCACCGCTTGCAGCGCTTCATCACGCAGGAGCTTGCCATCCTTGTTCAAATCGAGCTGGGGAAGGTAGCTAGCACCGTTCATCTCGCCGCCGCTGATGACGCCGTCGCTGTTTTTGTCGAAGGCCTTGAATTTCTCATCGAATTCCGTGAGCTGCGCCTGCGCACGCAGGCCGATGACGGAAACAGCCAGAGCAGCGCTGCCGAGGAGAATGAAGATAGCTTTTTTCATGGGCGGGTGATTGGAACACGATCTGTGACGGGAAGTTTCCTGCTGTATGACAGGATCATCCAGTCAAATTCACACCTGCGCGATTGACGCAGCCTCGTCAGTCCGTTTGAATCGGCCTGATGAACAACCACATCCTCTCTCTCCTGTCCGTCATGGCCCTCGTCGGCAGCGCCGCTGCCGAAGTCGCTTATGAATTCACCCCGAACTTCATCCAGCCACCGCCCGGCAAGGAAACCATCGGCAATGGCCATGGCGAAATCGCCGTGGATTCCGCCGGGAATATCTATGTGAGCGTCCAAGAAGCGAACGCCGGCATCCAGGTCTATGGCAAGGACGGCAAATTCATCAAAGCGCTAGCGCTGCCGCCGTCGCTGCACGGTTTTGTCATCCGCAAAGATGAGGGTGGCGAGTTCATCTTCGCCGCTGTCCTGGGCGAGGCCAAGGTCATCAAATGTGACCTCGAAGGCAAGGTGCTCATGACGATTCCCACGAGCGAATTCCCCGCCGACAAGATCGGCAAGGGCCTCAAGCTCACGAACTGCGACGTGGCACCAAACGGAGACATCTATGTCGTCGATGGCTATGGACAGAGTCACATCTTCGTTTTCGGCCGCGATGGCAAATTCAAGAGCGTGTTCGGCGGTCCCGGCGAACCGCTCAAGCTCGCCAACGCCCACAAGGTCTTCATCGACCGCCGCTTTGAGCCTGCCCGAGTCATGATTTGCGACCGCGGCCACAAGCGCATGCTGCATACCCAGCTTGACGGCACCTTCATCGGCGAAATCGCCACCGAGATGCGCAATCCAAGCTCCGCCAGCTTCCATGGCGATTTGATGTGCGTGGCCGAGATCGCTGGCAACGTCAGCGTGTGGGACAAGGACAACAAACGCGTCGCCGACCTCGGCACCAGCCCCAAGCCGACGAACACGCCGAAAATCGAGCCGAAAGACTGGCAGCAGGGCGTTGTCACCAGCCCGCATGGCATCACCTTCGACAACGACGGCAACATCCTCGAAACCGAGTGGAACCAGTGGGGCCGGGTGCTGCGCTGGAACGTGAAGAAGTAATGCGTGTTGCGCGAACCATCCTCATTCTCGCCGCAGGGGGAGCCGTTCTGGCCCCCCTGTGTGTTTTGGGGCATGGAGCGGAGTTTTTGAGTGCCAAACTCACGCTGCTGCCGGATGCGGAGGTGCTGCTCGAAATCACCGCCGACTACGCCGGCAATCCGCTCATCGCGGATGAAGCCGCCGCGCAGGAGGCGTTGATCGACCCCGTGCGCTTGAGCCGCAACGAAATGCTCGTGCCATTGGCGGAACTCTCAGCCGTTAGCATCACCCAGCATGACAACTGGGCGGAATTTGCGCCTGCGTCGTATTTGCCTTCAGACACGGAGTCTCAGCCCCACACGTTGATCACCGCCGCATGGCGATGGCGCAGTGAAGAGCCGGAAATCGTCTTTGAGATGCCGAAAGGCAAACTTCATGACGTGCTGCTTTGGACACGCGATCAAACAAACCCCGATGCTCCGCCGAAATGGATGCTGCTGCTCGCGGGCGATAAATCAAAGGCCATCGCCGTCCACTGGCCGCCGTGGTGGCAGCGCTGGCAGGCGGTGATGGCCTCGTCGGTTTTTGTTCTCGCGCTCGGTTACTTCGTCTCGCGGAACTTCACACTGCGCCAGCGCACGCTGTAAGGGCCTGTGCCCTTCTTGATGCCATGGACCTGGAAGCCGATGTGGCCTTCGGGATCGCCCGGCTGGCTGAAGTCGGCGGTTTTCACGCCATTCACGAAGCTCTGGTAATGGTCACCCTTGACCACGATACGGTAGTGGTTCCACTCGCCTTTTTTGAAGGCGGCCTTCGCTTCTTCGGTGCGTACGGCCTCGGTTTCCGTGAGCAGGCTCCACCAAGTGCCGCGACGGGCCTCGTCGTAAAAATTGCCGGCGGTGCCGTTGATCGCGATCTCGCACTGCGGGCCATAGAGCCGCCCGGCGGGCAGCGGTTTGCCACCTTTGCTGCCTTCGGGTGCCGGATCGCCTTCTTTGGCGATGTGGCTGCGCACCTGCACGCCGGAATTCAGTTCGTCATCCACATTCACCTCGAACTCGAGTTCGAAGTCCTTGAACGGTCCGATGGCGAGGAAGGTGTTCGAGCTGCCATCGACCGTGGTGCCGATAAGCACGCCGTTTTCCACCTTGTAGGTGGCCTGGCCGCTGATGATCTGGCCGCCTTGCAGCGAACCGTCGGCAAACCAGTATTGCCAGTCCGCGCCTTCGTCCTTGGCGTGAAGATTGAGGAAAGCGGCGGCCAACAAGGCTGCAGCGGAGAGGGTGGTGATAAAACGAGTTTTCATAAAACAGGGCGACTTTGAACGGGCCTCAGCGCTGATTTCCATCGAGAACTGCCAGTTGTTTAATAAAACTTAAATAAATCAGGGGTTTTAATGGGGTAAAAACCTCAAATAAATCGAAACCAACCTTGACCATCGGGTCAGGTTGGAATTAAAATGGGGTTATTACCCGGTTATAATTGGATGGCCCGCCCCTCAAACACCTTCGACTCCTTGTCACTGACGATCGCGATCACACCGCAGATCAAGCAGTACCTCGAAGACATGACCTTGAAGGGCACGTTCGGCAGCAGCCCCGCCGAGGCGGCGCGGATGCTCTTGAGCAATGGGATCGATGGCATGTTGAACACGGGTGCTTTGGACAGACGCAAATGGACTCTGAAGGACGGACAGCTCGTTCTTCTGACGCAGGATCAACCTTCCCTCTCATCATGACTCTGCAACTCGATCTTCAAGCCGACTCCACCGTCTTCTCCACTCTCGTCGAGGTCGAAATGACCGACGCTGACCGCAGCCTCAAGGGCAACTGGAAGTCCGAGACGCGCCTTTCCATGCTCTCTCACGAGATCACCCGTTACATGCCGGAACTCGCCGCCATGCTCGCCCAAGGCGGCAAGCGGAAGATGCTCGCGGCTTGAAATGCCGCGCGCCCTGCGCCAACAAAGCGCATGACCCTCATTTCTGGAGCCGCCGTTGCTGAAAAAGTCCTCGAAGAATGCCGCCGCGACATTGCCGCGCTCGCCGAGCAGGGACGCAAACCCGGCCTCGCAGTCGTCTTGATCGGTGATGATCCTGCCTCCCGCGCCTACATCCGTTCCAAGGACAAAAAATGCCGCGACCTCGGGCTGCACTCGGTCAAACTCGAACTCCCGGCCACGACCACGCAGGACGAACTGCTCGCGCATGTGCATGCGCTGAATAACGATCCCGCCATCCACGGCATCCTCGTCCAAAGCCCGCCGCCGAAGCACATCGACGAGGCTGCGATCGTGCGGGCGATCGATCCGGCCAAGGACGTCGATGGTTTTCATCCCGTGAACGTCGCCAAGCTAGCGCTCGAAGACCCCACGGGCTTTGTGCCCTGCACCCCGCTAGGTTGCCAGCGCCTTTTGATCGATGCGGGCATCGAAACGAGCGGCGCGCATGCCGTCGTCGTCGGTCGCAGCATGATCGTCGGCAAGCCTATGGCGCTGCTGCTCATGGCGAAGGGCAAAGGCGGCGACGCCACTGTGACCGTCACCCATTCCCGCACCCGCGATCTCGCGGCGATCACCCGCACTGCCGACATCATCATCGCCGCCATCGGCCGCCCGCATTTCATCAAGGCCGAGCACGTCAAGGAGGGGGCCGTCGTCATCGACGTCGGTATCAACCGTGTGGACGATCCAGCGAGCGAGAAAGGCTACAAGCTCGTCGGCGATGTGGCTTTCGCCGAAGTCGCGCCGAAATGCCGTGCGATCACGCCCGTTCCCGGCGGCGTAGGCCCGATGACGATTGCGATGCTAATGGCGAACACGATCAAGGCGTGCAAGCAGGCGATTTGATCTGTCATCAAATCAGCCTGTGAGGTTTCGCTTCCAAAACGTCAGGCAAGTGTGGCACGCTGTGCCTGCCTGCAATGACCTTGGAATCCCCCACCCTTCTCCACCCTGCTGCCTTTCACACCACGCGGTGGACGCGTGTCTGCCAGGCTCAGGCAGATTCCGAGGATGGCCGGCGTGCGCTGGCGGATCTTTGTGATGCCTACTATGAGCCGGTGCTGGCCTTCCTGCGGTGTGAACTGCGGGACACGGACTCGGCACGGGAGATGAGCCACTCATTTTTTGCCGAAATGCTCGCCGGCGGGGCCATTCACACGGCAGATCGCGGACGCGGACGGTTTCGTTCGTATTTGCTCGGTGCGGTGAAGCATTTCCTCTCACGCCACCGCGAATCAGCACGGCGCATGAAACGTGGTGGAGGCGTGGAAGCGCTGCAACTGGACGATGCGGAGGCATGCGAAGTGGCCGATGCGCAAAACACACCGGCTGCCGAGTTTGACCGCCAATGGGCTGTGACGGTGCTGGCGTCTGGTCTGGAGGCCTTGCGCAGAGAATTGCAGGCCGACGGCCGGGAGGCATTTTTCGAACAGGTGAAGCCATTGCTGACCGGTGATGCTGCCTATGGCGACCAAGGGGCGCTGGCGGCGGCGGGTGGCATGAATCTCGATGCGTTTCGCATGGCAGTGCATCGTTTGAAGCAGCGCCTGCGGCAGTGTGTGAAGGCTGAAGTCGCCGGCACGCTGGACGATCCTGCGATGGTGCAGGAGGAGATGCAGGCCTTGTTCGCGGCGCTCGGCGGTTGAAAAAAGTACGTTATGTTTCCCCCCATTTGCATCAGGACACCGGCATGAGCGATTCTTCATCATCCCACTGCCCGCAATGCGGTGCCGAGACACCGAACGCGACCGACGGCCTGTGTCCGCGCTGCCTGATGGCCCAGATCATCCAACCCACACAGGATGGCGGTGAGAATGTCGCCGCCATTCCGCCGCTGACACCCGCCGAACTGGCTCCACACTTCCCGCAGTTCGAAATCATCGAGTGTCTCGGTCGTGGCGGCATGGGCGTGGTTTACAAGGCACGGCAGAAGTCGCTGAACCGCTTTGTGGCGCTAAAACTGCTCGCACCTGAACGTGCGGATGATCCGCAGTTTGCGGCACGGTTCGAAAAGGAGGCCCAGGCGCTCGCGGCGCTGAACCATCCCCACATCGTCGGTGTGTATGACTTCGGACAGGCAGGCGGATTTTACTACCTGCTGATGGAGTTCGTGGATGGCGTGAATCTGCGGCAGCTCCTGCAAGCGAAGCGCCTCACGCCGAAGGAGGCGCTGAGCATCGTTCCACCGGTGTGCGACGCGCTACAATGCGCGCACGACCACGGCATCGTGCATCGCGACATCAAGCCGGAGAACCTGCTCATCGACAAGACAGGTGTGGTGAAGATCGCGGATTTTGGGATCGCGAAGATTGTAGCCCGCGAGGCTTCTCGCGGATCTGACGATGAACCGCGAGAGGACTCGCGGACTACAGCTCTCGGCACGCCCGATTACGCCGCTCCCGAGCAGCAGAACGGCAACGCAGATCATCGCGTGGACATCTACAGCCTTGGCGTCGTGCTTTACGAGATGCTCACTGGCGAGCGGCCGAAGGACAAGATCGAAGCGCCATCGAAACGCGTTCAGGTGGACATCCGCATCGACGAGATTGTGCTCCGTGCGCTGGAGAAGGAACCCGAACGCCGCTACCAGACCGCCGTCGAATTGAAGACAATGGTGCAGGCAATGGACGGCCCACCACCTCCACTTGAAGAGAACGTGGCTGGCACGGTCACCAGGAACCCTCCTCTGCTCATCATGCGCGGTGGGCGGCGACGGCTCTGCTGGCCGGGCGTGCTGCTGTTATGTGGGACGATCGGATTGGTGGTGTTGGGCGGCAATCTGGCTGTTGCGCTGGGGATCTGGCTGTTCACCGGGCAACCGTGGCCGATGTTCGATCCCCACGAATTGCCATGGATGCTGGCGTTGATGGCGGTTTGCTTCGTGATGCGGCTGGCGGGCTTGAAACTGGCCGCCAACGTCACGGCAGCGGAGTTTCGCACGCAGGTGGAGGCGGCGGTGCATGACATGCCACACCGCGTCATCGCGAATCCCTGGCCGAGACGCATTTTCATTCTGCTGGCGGTTCTACTGCTCGGACCGGTGCTGGCATTCATCGGGATTCTCATCCCTTCCTACCAGAGGGTTGGAATAGCCGCCGAGCAGGCGCGCGCAGCCAATCTTGCCAAGCATCTGGCGATTTTCGCCGAGGCGCTCCAAAACATGGACGAGGCGGGCATGCGCAAGCAGGTCGAAATCGGTGAGCGGAACCTGGAGCACGCCACGAGGACTTACGGTGAGAACCATCCGAAGACCCACGAGGCGCGGGAGGAGTTGAAAGTGATCCAGGAGGAAGTGCAGCGACGCTCGCAGGCAAAGCCGGCCGATCCGAATGCCGCCGATCTCTCTCCTGGCACCATGCCGGAGGAATGGATCGTTGAAGGCCGCGTCATGGATGATGCAAACAAGCCGGTGCCGGACGCTGACATCCATGTCAGCGCGGGCATGGGTTCTCTGCATGTCACGAGCGAAGGAAAAACGGGCGCGGACGGACGCTATCGCGTGACGTTCGGCCCTGGCTTCTCGATGGCGAAAAAAGACCGCGCTGGATCGCTGCAAGCCGCGCTCGTGCATGTCGGCAAAGACGGTTACACGGAGAAAAATCTCTGCGAGGCGGGGAACCTGCAAATGGCATGGGAGCTGACAAAGCAACAGCTCGCGGGCGGATGGCAGCCGGGGCCGACGCGCACGTTTTTGCCGGGGAAACCGCTGGCGGTGGACTTTGTGCTCGTGCCCGCCGCGCAGATTCAAGGCACGTTGATCGACAAAGGCGGCAAACCGGTCGCGAATCGCGAGATCGTGATCACGGGTGATCGTATCGGCCCCGGCGGCAGCATTTACGGGGCCACGCGCACCGATTCGCAGGGTCGCTTCACTTTCAAAGATGTGTCCACGCAGCATGCGTGGTCGTTCAGCATTGATGACAGGTCCGGGCATCCGAACCGCACGCCGCCGGATCGTTTCCGCGACGCGCGCGTGCATGAGGTGACCTTCATCGCGGATGGTGACACGTTGAAGATCGAAAATGCTTCGCCCAAAGGATCGGCACGGACGGATGATGCCTCACCGATCACCAGTTCGATCGGCAGCAACGATAACAGTCCCGATGCCATCGCCAAGGCACAGCAACTCGGTGTCGCCGCCGCAGCGAAGGACATCCAGGCGCTCAATTTCCGCATCCTGGCCTATGGCGTGTTGATGGATCCGGCTCCGCGTGTCGATGAAGAAACCGGCTATCGCATTCAAAGCGTGGCCGGTTCCATCCTGAGCAGTGCCTTCCAGGCCGAGTGCGATGCCTACAACTTCGCCATGCGCGACCATTTTCAAAAGCATGTGCGCTGGAAACTGCCCGTCGCCAAAAACGTCGCCACCCAGACCGGCAGCTACGAGCTGCCGCAGGATCTGAAACTGGTCATCACGGAAGCCAAGCGCGGCAAAGCGGATGAAGGTCCCATCATTGACGCGCAACTCGTCTGGGGCCCTAGCTACACCTCGAAGCCGGGCCAGAGCCACGAGTTCCGCCTCTCCGAGGGACATTCCTGGGCGGTCGCGTGGAGCGCGGATGGGATGATCCTTTGGGTCACCTGCTCCACGAAGCTCGGCAGCGGCAAAGACGAGCGCATCGCCCGATACCTGCGCATCCTGACCGTGGAAGGCCTCGGTGAGGTGGACGAGGAGCTCACGGACTTCGACAAAGTGAACTCCAACACACGCAACCGGCTGCCCAAAGCCATGCAGGCCATGTTTCCCCCGACCCCAGGCACCGCAACCACCACGATCCAAGGCACCATGAACGACGACGACCTCAAAAAGCTCTCCTGGCACGAGTTTGACCAGACGCCGGGCAAATACTGGCGTGAGCTCGCCGATGTGCGGCGCTACCGCGAAGCGGCGGCGCTGATCGAGCGTTGTCTCTCGCTGAAGCCGGAACTGGACCCGATCAACGCGGCGGACCTGCACTTCCACGCTGCGCAGTGCTGGGCGCTGGCGGGGGAGAAGGAGCACGCGCTGAGTCAGCTCAACCTCGCGCGGCATCCCTCCGGCACGACCATCGGCCTGCGTTGGAATGACTATGTGAATGGCACGGAGGCGTTTTTGAAGGGCGACAAACGCGAGCTGCTCAACGCGCACGAAAGCCTTGCGGAAGGCGATCCGGTCAACCAGCCGAACCTCTGCGTGCTGGACCGCTTGATCGCGAATTTCGGCAAATCATATGCCGAGGCGTATGAGACCGACGGCCAGGACGACAAGAAGCTCAGCGCCGACTGCTTCAACCGTGCGTGGGAGCTGCTGGAGAAGAAGAATCGCAGTACGGAGGACGACGAACGCATGATCTCGCTCGCGCACGCCTCGCTGGCCCACTGGCGCATGCGGGAGGACTGCACGGACCGGAATCTGAGCATCGGCTACTGGCAGATTTCGCGCGTGTATGCCGTGCTCGGCCAGGGAAACAACGCGGAGCGCTATGGCGGCCTGTGTTTGCGCGTCAGCGGCAAGGAGCCGCCGTTTTACCTCGGCTACGCGCACGAGGCGCTGGCACGCGCGGCCTTGCTGAACGAGCGGCGCGAGCTTTTCGACAAGCATCTCACCGAAGCGAAGGCGCTGGCGGCGAAAGTGACCGATGCGGACGAAAAGAAAATGCTGGAGGATGATCTGGCGACACTTCTCTGGCCTTAGCGCAATGAATACCACCCGAACCAGCTACGACGCAGTCGCGGACGAGTACGTCCGCCACATCTACGACGAACTGCGGCACAAGCCGCTCGATCGCGAACTGCTCGGGCGTCTCGCAAGAAACGCAGGCGACGGACTGATCTGCGACATGGGCTGCGGTCCCGGCCATGTGACGCATTATCTCCACGAGCAAGGAGCGCGGGTATGCGGCATCGATCTCTCAGACGCGATGGTGGAGCGCGCCCGGCAGTTGAATCCGGGCATCGAGTTTCGTCAGGGTGACATGACGGCCTTGGATCTGCCAGACGGCTGCTTTGCGGGAATGGCCGCCTTCTACTCGCTCATCCACTTCCCGCAGAGTGAATTGGCCGCCGTCTTGAAGGAACTGCGCCGCGTGCTTCGCCCCGGCGGCTCGTTTCTGACGGGATTTCATGCGGGTAACGACACCCTCCATCTCGATGACTGGTGGGGATGTCCCGTGTCCGTGGATTTTTACTTTCATCCGTCGGCCGCCATCGCCGGGCACCTGACCTCGGCGGGATTCGAGATTGCGGAGATCGTCGAGCGCGATCCTTATCCTGAAGTCGAGCACCCGAGCCGGCGTGCGTACATCTTTGCCAGACGACTTGAGGCTTGAACCTGAATGCCAGCAACGATGAACACCACCAAACGCCAGATTGAATGCACGATCCCGATTCTGCCGGTGGGAAATTTGGCGCGCAGCCTTGAGTTCTACACCGGGACGCTCGGCTTCAAGCTCGACTGGGGCGGCGGTGAGGGCAGCACCCTCTGCTCGGTGTCGAAAGACAGCTGCGCGATCATGCTCAATGAATCGCCCGCAGGCACGCTCGGCACCTGGGTGTGGATCGGCCTGGAGGATGACTCGTTGTTTCATCTGTGGCGGAGCCGTGGAGTCAAGGTCCGCCAGGAGCCCAAAAACTTCTCCTGGGCCTATGAGATGAAGTTCGAGGACATCGACGGCAACGTCCTCTGGCTGGGCACCGAGCCGCGCAAGGATGTGCCGTTTGAAGATCAAAACAACGAATAACCATCTCGCGCCCAAGAGAACGCGCTTCCAGACAGTTTTACCCCGAACCCACAACCTCGTGCTGCCATGAACCTCACCCGAATCATCACCACCCTGTTTCTCATCGCCTGTTCGCTTCACGCCCGCGAGTGGATCTCTTCGGACGGCCGCAAGCTCCAGGCGGACTTTGTCTCCGCCACGGCCACCCATGTGACGCTCAAGATCGCGGGCAAGGACACGCCCGTGCCGCTGAACCGCCTTTCAGCCGCCGACCAAGCCTTTGTGAAGGAGCAGGCCGCGAAGCCCAGCACACCCAAAAAGATCGAGGGAGTCTTCGCTGAACTCATCACCGGCGACTGGGCCTTGTCGAAGCACAAAGACCTGCCGTTTGCGCTTTATGGCGCGAAGGAACTCGACGCGGCGAAGTCGTATCCGCTCATCCTCGCGCTGCATGGCAAGAGCCAGAACAACGAGAACGGCCTGCAGGTCGGCGGCTGGATGAAGAGCTTTCTCAAGGAGGATCGCTACACGAAAAATCCGTGCATCATCGCCGCGCCGCTTTGCTACCAGCCCTACGGCGGCACGGGCGGCGGCTGGAGCGACAAACCGGGCGAGGAGGCCGTTTCGCTCGTCAAAGAGCTGCTCAAATCGCTTCCGATCGACAAAAACCGCGTCTATTGCGTCGGCTACTCGATGGGCGGCTTTGGCACCTGCCATCTCATCAACAGCGAATCGCGACTGTTTGCCGCCGGAGTCGCCGTGGCGGGCTGCACCGGGCCGGACACGGCGGGAACCTTCAAAAAAGTGCCGCTGTGGCTGTTTCACGCCGCTGATGATGCGACGGTGAAAGTGGACTACTCACGAGCACTCGCCGAGGCACTGAAACGGGACAAGGACTGCAAATACACCGAGTATCCCTCCGGTGGCCACGGTATCGTGGGCAAGGTGTTTGAAGAGGAGGAAATGCACGCCTGGCTCTTCGCGAAGGGCGTGGCGGTGGCGAAGTGATCCCCGCAGGGCAGTTGTAGAAAAATCATTCCCTTCGACGGCAGCCCATGCCATGCTCCGCGCCGCCATGCGTATTCAACCGACCCTTTATGCCTCGTGGCTGGCTCTCGTGATGCCAGTCTGCCTTTCCGCCGAAGAGGCGAAGCCGAACAAGCCTGAATCGCCGCCCGCTGAGAAGAAAGACGAAAAGGCCGACGAAAAAAAAGACGCGAAGAAGCCCGAGGACGACAAACCGGTGGTGACCGAGGGCAAGGTGACGATTGGCGGCAAGGAGATCACTTATGAGGCGAAGGCGGGAACACTGCCGATTTTGAAGCCGGATGGGAAACCTTCGGCGCAGGTGTTTTACACGGCCTACACGATGAAGAATGCGGGTGATGTGAGTGCGCGCCCGGTGACGTTTTGCTTCAACGGTGGACCAGGCAGCAGCTCGGTGTGGCTGCATCTGGGAGCTTTCGGTCCCAAACGCGTGGATTTGCCAGCGGATGGATTGACCCCACCGAAGCCGCCTGGCGGACTGGTGAACAATGAATTCTCACTGCTGGATGTGACGGACCTGGTTTTCATTGATCCGGTGAACACGGGGTTCAGCCGCGCGGAGGATCCGAAGAACGTGAATGAGTTCCTCGGCGTGCAGGAGGACATCCAGAGCGTGGGCGAATTCATGCGCTTGTGGGTGACGCGGGAAAAGCGCTGGCGGTCGCCGAAATTCATCGCAGGGGAGAGCTATGGAGGCATCCGCGGCGGCGGGCTGGCGCAGCACCTGCAGCAGAGGCATCGCATGTATTTGAACGGGATCATCATCGTTTCCGGTCTGCTGGACTACGCGACGCTGATCTCAGGGCCACTGAATGAGATGCCGTATCTCGTGGGGCTGTCGGCGATGACGGCGACGGCGCACTATCACAAGAAGCTGCCGCCGGATTTGCAGGCGGATTTCAAGAAAGCGGTGGCGGAGTCGCGTGAGTTTGCGTTCGGTGAGTATGCGTCCGCGCTGCTCAAGGGCAACGATTTGACGAAGACAGAGCGTGAGGTCGTGGTGAAGAAACTGGCGCGGCTGACCGCCCTGGAGCCGAAGCTGATCGAGGAGCAGGAACTGCGGATCGACAGTGGGGTATTTCGCGAGATGCTGCTGCGCGACCAGAAACTGGTGCTAGGAGCCTACGATGCGCGAGTGACGGGCCGCGACGGCGATGAGTCGGAGAATCACCCGCAGATCGAGCCCTTCATGCGCGTGGTCGGCAGCATCGCGGCCGCCTCGATGAACGCCTATCTGCGCGAGGAGCTGAAGTATGAGAAGGATCTGCCCTATGAGGTGCTGGCCTCGCAGCCGAGCTGGAATCACGGCAAGGGGAACAGCTACACGAGCGTGAGCGGCATGCTGGCCGACGCGATCCGGCAGAATCCGCACCTCAAGGTGCTGGCGCTGGTGGGCTGGCGGGACCTGGTGACGCCGCCGGACAACATGATGCTGAGCGTGCGCCAAATGCGCCTGCCGGACGAGTTGCGCGGGAACATCGAATTCGCCGAGTATGAATCCGGCCACATGATGTACACGAACCGTCCGGACATGGAGAAAATGCACGCGGACATCACGGCCTTCATCACGAAGGCATTGAAGTAAGGTGCCCAAAACACGCCTCCAATAAAACCATTCTCCATTTTCCACCTGATCGCCGCCTCGGCTCCCACCAGCCCACAGGATCCCTCCGAGGCAGGAACAGCCCCCGGTGAACGCGACAATCTGGCCCAAAAACACCCGGAGGGGGGGGCAAGCCATGTCCGCAGACCTAGAAAAGGCACGCTCAGCGCCAAGGTATTGACACCCCTTTTATCAAAGCTTGCCGAAAAGGCGAAAATCCTGCATCTTTTGTCTAATTGGAGGACTTCCCTGCCCGTTGGGCTCTTTGGAAGTCCCACATACTTCATTCCATACCACCATGAAACAAACCACGAAACTGCTCAGCAGCCTCTTCGTCACCGTTCTTTTTGCGACCTCCGCTTTTGCGGAAATTCGCACTTGGACTGACACCAAGGGCCGCCAAGTCACCGCCTCATTCATCGGACTCGATGGTGAGAACATCATCCTGCAAACCGCCGACGGTGCCACCCACAAGTTCCCGCTGACCAATCTGTCTGCGGAAGATCAAGCGCTGGCAAAGACCATCAAGCCTTCGGATCAGCCGGTGATGCTGGCGAATGCCACTGTCGCCCAGTCATCCGCCGCTGTTGACCGTCTGGTCGCCGCAGGCCTTGTGCGCGCCAATCCTGAGCGTGCAAAAGGCGGTAAGAAGCCGATCACCGGTTTCAACCCCATGGCGAACGACGAGCAGTTTGTGCGTCGTGTCTATCTCGACGTTGTGGGTCGCATTCCGAACCACACGGAAACCACGCAGTTCATCCAGGATTCCAATCCGAACAAGCGTGCCAAGTTGATCGACATGCTGCTCGACAGCCCTGGCTACAACAGCCACACGTTCAACTACTTCGCCGAAATGCTGCGCGTGAAGGACCGCCTTGAGCAGGACAATCTGCGCGGGATTCCCTACATCAACTGGATGCAGGATCAGATCTCCAAAAACCGTCCGTGGAATGAGATGGTTTATGACATGCTGACCGCCACCGGCAAAATGTGGCACAATGGTGCTGCTGGTTATCTGCTTCGCGATGCTGGCATGCCCTTGGACAACTTGGCCAACACACTCGCCGTCTTCCTCGGAACCGATGTGGCCTGCGCCCAGTGCCACGACCATCCGTTCTCCGACTGGACCCAGCACCAGTTCTACGAAATGGCTTCTTTCTTTGGTGCCACGACCACCAACATGCGCACAGCCCAAGCCCGTAAGAAGGGCAAAGAATCTCCCGGCATGATGAATGCGATGAACGATTTGATGCCCAAGATCGAAGAGATGGTCACCAAGAGCGGCCAGGACATCAAACGCATCCGCAATGGCATCCAGAACTACATGGGAGCCAACCGTAACATCATCGGCGACACGGACACCAACAGCATGAAGCTGCCCCATGACTACAAGTACCCTGACGCCAAGCCTCTCGACCCGGTCGAGCCCAAGTTCATCACCTGGAGCAAGAACGACAAGAACCTTCCCGCCTACAAGCAGAAGATCAAAACCGAAGAAGGCCTCCGCGCGGCCTTCGCCAAATGGACCACCGACTCCACCAACCCACGTTTCGCGATGGCGATCGCCAACCGCATGTGGAAGCGTGCCTTCGGCCAGGGCATTACCGAGCCGGTGACCAACATTGATGATCCCAAGCAGTCCGCCAATCCCGAGTTGCTCATCCATCTGGCCGAGGAAATGAAACGGGTGAAGTTCAACCTCAAGGACTTCATGCGCATCATCTACAACACCCGCGCCTATCAGTCCGAGTCCACGACGGAGAAGATCGCCATGGGCGAACCCTACTACTTCCAAGGACCACTGCTTCGCCGCATGACCGCTGAACAGGCCTGGGATTCCTACATGACCCTCGTGTTGGGAGAGCCTGACAAGTACACCAAGCCCCTCGATGACCTCTACAGCAAGTCCATCGACCTTGACCTCACCAATCCAAAGCTCGACGCCCAGACCGTCCTCGTTAAGTACGACGCCTTCCGTCGCATGGCCGAGAAGGAACGCGCTCTCATGGGCGGAGGGCTGGCTGATGCAGGCAGCGATATGATGATGGAAGACGGCAAGAAATCGAAAGGCAAGGCTGATTCCAAATCTTCTGGAGAGATGATGGAAAACGCCTCCATCACTTATGGAGGGATGGTTCTCCGCCGCGCCGCCGAACTCGAGCAACCTGCTCCGAACGGTCACTTCCTGATCGACTTCGGCCAGTCTCCTCGCGCCTTGATCGATGGCAGCGTCAAGACTGGTTCTGTTCCGCAGGTGTTGATGATGATGAACGGTAAAGCACAAGAAATGCTCACCAGTTCGGATTCGCTCATCTTCCGCACGATGGAAAAAGTGAAGTCACCCCCGGAAAAAGTCGAAGCACTCTTCATCTCCGTGCTCAACCGCCGCCCCACCATGGCGGAGAAGGACATCGCCAAACGCGCGCTCTCCAGCGGCGATGACGGCTATGCCAACATGATCTGGGCGCTTATCAACACCCGCGAGTTTATTTTCATCCAATAACACCACCCTCAACCCAACAACGCGCAAAAATAACATTCTATGAAAACCGAATTGAACCGTCTCAATGATGTCTCCCGTCGTGAGTTCATGCTTCGCACCGCGAAGACTGCTCTTGGCGTCAGCCTGCTGCCAGTAGGCTCCTCCTTGGTCCGTGCCGCCGGCACCACCACTGGTCCAGGCACCCCCGGCTTCGGCAAGGCCAAGCATGTCATTTTCCTCTGGATGAATGGCGGCATGACCCACATCGACACCTGGGATCCCAAGGACGGTGCCACCAAGGGCCCGACTGACCCGATCAAGGCGGATGCAGGCTCCGGCAACATGGACCGACTGGGTGGTACGATGACGAAAATGGCCAAAGTCGCCAATAAGTTCTCCATCATCCGCTCCATGTCTTCCAAGACAGGTGTGCATGATCAGGGAACTTATGTGATGAAGACTGGCTATGAGCCGCGTGGCACCATCGTCCACCCAGGCATGGGTGCTTGGGGTTCGCATTTCCTGGGCCGCATCAAAGGCGTCACCCTTCCCGACAGCGTCGTGGTGAACAGCGGCAACGCCTACCCAGGTGCTGGCTTCTTCCCAACGACAACGAGTCCGATTCCGATCTCCAACCCTGAGACCGGCCTTCAGAATATCCGCCCAAGCGCGGGTGTTTCGGATGGCCAGTTCCAGAAGCGCATCTCCCTCATGGATGAATTCGACACTTCCTTCCGCAAAAAATTCCAGTCGGAAGAAGTGAAGTCCTACTCCGAGTTCTACGACGAAACCATGAAGCTCATGAAGAGCGAAGACCTCAAGGCCTTCGACCTCAGCCAGGAGCCTGCGGCAGTTCGTGATAAGTTCGGCCGCAACAACTTCGGGCAAGGAGCGCTCCTTGCCCGTCGTCTGGTTCAGGCTGGAGTCCGCTTCGTCGAAGTTCAATTCGGCGGCTGGGATATGCACAACACCATCGACACTGCACTGGGCAATACCGGCGCCACGATGGACAATGTGTTTGCCACCCTCATTGAAGACCTCCAGTCCAACGGCCTCCTTGAATCCACGATGATCGTCATGGGTTCCGAATTCGGTCGCACGCCGGACATCAATGAAAATGATGGCCGTGACCACTATCCGCTCGCCTACTCCACCGTCTTCGCAGGCGGCGGCGTCAAGGGCGGCTTCGTTTACGGCTCCACCGACAAGGAAGGCCGTCGCGTTGCTGATAAACAAGTCACCCCGCAGGACTTCTGCGCCACCATCGGTCACGGCATGGGCCTCCCGGTGGACGAAGTTGTCATGTCCCCCTCGAACCGTCCGTTCACGGTTGGCGACAAGGGCGTTCCGGTCGTCGATATCTTCGCGTAATCACCCGAAGGACAGCATCCTCAATCAGAAGCACCCGGTCGCAAGGCCGGGTGCTTTTTTATGCGGATG
This sequence comes from Prosthecobacter sp., assembly GCF_034366625.1. NCBI lineage: Bacteria > Pseudomonadati > Verrucomicrobiota > Verrucomicrobiia > Verrucomicrobiales > Verrucomicrobiaceae > Prosthecobacter > Prosthecobacter sp. The sequence goes on along the minus strand of NZ_JAXMIH010000023.1, from coordinate 117,029 downwards.
GGATGATTTCAGGGTCTGCGTGTGGCGGACTCACTGTGAAACTGAAGTCGTCAAAGTAGTTTTTGAAACTGGCCGCCCCATTGTTGAGCGGTCCACCGCGCAGATCCCACTGGAGGCTGGTCAGTGCGTCCGAGTCCAGCCCGAGGCTCTGGTTGCTCAAAACGTAAGTTTGAGAACCAAGGGAGGAGGTGTTGTCATCGTAGGCGCTCACTGCGATGCCTGCCGTGTTATTCACTGTATCCAGAATCACCACCAGTTCAGACCACCCTGCCGATCCCAGCCGTTCTGTGGTCGTCTGCCACGTTCCATCAGGCAGCCTGTATTGGAGCATGTTGTCACCGGTGTATCCCACCTGGAAGACCGTTTGGTCCATCGCATCCACCAAGGAAAGACTCAAGATGTTGTCCAGATCGGTGTCATCCCAGTCGGAGGGGCAGAGCCAGAAGGCCATTTGAATCAAGCTGGCACCGGAAGAGGAGGGTGCAGAACCATTAAAATCCCGTGCATCCAGCGTGTAGGCGTAGCTCAGGTTTGCGTCCGATGCCAACAAGTTGAGCACGGCAGAACCCGTCCGCGCACCTGGATAGCGATAAGCCTGCACATAATCACGAGCGAAGCTGCCGCCGTAATAATAAGGTGTGTCCATATCTTCATTGAGACGCCCCCCGGCAAGTGCACGCCAAAGTCCTGAGTTGTCCACGATGTCTGCCGCCGTTCCCCCTGGGCCGCCATGACTCGTTCCATACTCACCCGCGTTGTAACGGCTAAGATCCGCCCCGTGCGTGCTGTCTCCGAGAGTATTGGGATACGCCCCCAACGGCACCACTCCGGTGTAGCCATTGGCATCGATGTTATTGAGGTAAAACTGGGCGTCACCGGCCAGAAACGCTGATAGAATCTGCCCATCCAAAGGAATGCGATAGCCATCCTGCTCCTCGAAACTGCCTAGATAGGCACAGGCCGACCGGGGCCACAAAGTGGCTCCCAGCAGCACACAGGCACAGAGGCAGAGCTTGAGTTTGAGCGGTGTCATCGACTAAATATAAATTTAGTCATATTGAATATAAATTCAATGATTTATAAATTTATAAGCATAAATAACACCACGCTTCCCGCCTAGGACTCTCGATTGCTCCCCATTGCCTCCTTCACTCAGGTTACGACGAGTTGCCCAAACAGGTCTGAAAGCAATGCCAGCCCCGGCTTTTCCTGCTTGCGGCTCCCTATGATCCCCTGATAATGACGGCCCCTTCGGCCCGGCGTCAGAGCGCCCCTTTTCATGAGCAAACCCAGCCCCCAGACCGATCCTTCCTTCGAGGACGCCATGCAGCGTCTGGACGAGATCGTGGCAGGCATGGAGGACAGCCAGTTGTCCCTCGAAGAAATGATTTCCAGCTACGAGGAAGGCGTGCGCCTGCTCAAGCTCTGCCGCCAGCGCATCGACGGTGCCCGCCGCCGTGTGGAACTCATCAGCGGCGATCTGGAGGGTGGAAAAGCCTCCCTCACAGCGTTTGAAGAGACTGCGGATGATGAGGAAACCTCCGAATCCGCCGAAAAGCCCCGCATTCAGCCCCGTCGCCGCAAAACCGCCGAAACCGAAGGCGGCGAAATCCGACTTTTTTAGACCTGTGGACACCCAACTGCCTGCCATCAACTCCCCCGCCGACCTCAAAGCCCTGCCGCTGGAGAAACTGCCCGAACTCGCGGAAAAAATCCGCCAGACGCTCATCGAAACCCTCAGCCAGACCGGCGGCCACCTCGGCCCCAATCTCGGTGTCGTGGAGCTTTCCATCGCACTGCACCGCGTCTTCGACACACCCAAGGACCGCTTCGTCTTCGACGTCGCCCACCAAGGCTACGTCCATAAAATGCTCACCGGTCGCTGGGACCGCATTCACACCATTCGCCAGCACGACGGCCTGAATGGCTTCCTCCTGCGCACCGAAAGCGAGCACGACTGCTACGGTGCCGGCCACGCTGGCACCGCCCTCTCCGCCGCGCTCGGCATGGCCACCGGTCGTGATCTCGCGGGTGGAGACGAACATGTCGTCTGCGTCGCCGGTGACGCCGCCTTCACCTGTGGTCCGGTGTTTGAAGCGCTCAACAATGTCGCTGCGCACGCCAAGCGCCTCATCGTGGTCCTCAACGACAACGAATGGTCCATCGACCGCAATGTCGGTGCCATCGCGAAATACTTCAATTCCATCGCCACGCATCCCGCCTTCGCGAGTCTGCATCAGAAGGCCGCTAAATTCGTCGAGTTCATGCTCGGCGAAGGTGTGCGTCGCTTCGCCGAAAAAGTCGAAGGCAACGCCAAGAACATCATTCTCCCGCAGAGCCAGACGCCCACCAATCGCAGCGTCCTCTTCGATGAGTTCGGCATCCGCTACTACGGCCCCATCGACGGACACAATCTCCCGCTGCTCATCCAGACCTTCGAGTTCCTCAAGACGCAGGATGAACCGGTGATCCTCCACATCATCACCGAAAAAGGCCGCGGCTACACTCCCGCGCTCAACGACCCCGGCAAATTCCACGGCCTCGGCAAATACACCATCGAGACCGGCGAAACCGCCGCCAGCGACAAGCCCACCTACTCCCAGGTCTATGCCCGCAGCGTCACCGACTTCGCCAAGGCCGACAAAAAAATCGTCGCCATCACCGGTGCCATGCCCGGCGGCACCGGCTTGAGCGTCTTCAAAAAAGAAATCCCCGAGCGCTACTTCGATGTCGGCATCGCCGAGGAACACGCCGCCCTCTTTGCCTGCGGCCTCGCCACCCGTGGCTTCAAGCCCTTCCTCACCATCTACTCCACCTTCATGCAGCGCGCGTTCGACATGATCGTGCATGACATGGCCATTCAGCACCTCCCGGTCCGCCTCTGCATGGACCGCGGTGGCCTCAGCGGCGACGACGGCCCCACGCACCACGGCCTCTTCGACATCGCCTACCTCCGCGGCGTCCCCGGCATCGTCCACATGCAGCCACGCAACGAAGACGAGTTTGTGGACATGCTCTGGACCATGGCCAACTACGAAGCCGGCCCCATCGCCATCCGCTACCCGCGCGGCAACGGCCCCGGCATCATGCCCAAGGACAAGCCCGTCCTCCTCGAAATCGGCAAGGCCGAAGTCATCGCCGACGGCAGCGACGTCGCCCTCATCGCCCTCGGCGACATGTTCCCCATCGCCGAAGCCGCGAAGAAAGAACTTGAAGCCAAAGGCCTCTCCGTCGCCCTCATCAATCCGCGCTGGATCAAGCCCCTCGACATGGCCTGCTTCGAATCCTTCGCCAAAAAAGTGAAGGTCGTCTGCACCCTCGAAGACCACGTCCTCCGCAACGGTTTCGGCGCAGGCGTCATCGAGCAGCTCAGCGATGCCGGCATCCACACCCCCGTCGTCCGCATCGGCTGGCCCGACCAGTTCGTCGAGCACGGCACACCCTCAGTCCTCCGCAAAAAGCACGGCCTCAGCGTCGAAAACACCGTCGCAAAGGTGCTCGCTGCCTTGGGCCGCTGAGCATTCGAAACCCTGCCGCTTTTGGTAATCGCCAGCCGTTGATGGTTCGGCTATGACATGCGCCCGTGGACTTACTTTGGGATCTTCATCAGCAGGGGCAGATTTCGTCTGCCAATCAAACCGCCGACCGTGCCGCGAACAAAGCCGAGAGCGCTGCCGCCGAACTCTCTCGTTTGCAACGCCGCATCGAGCGCCTCTCTCTTTGCTGTCAGGCCATGTGGGAGCTGCTGCGCGACAAACACGGTCTCACCGAGGACGAATTGCAATCGCGCGTCCTCGAAATCGATCTGCGCGATGGCACCACCGATGGAAAAATGCGCATGCAGATCGTCGATTGCCCGAGCTGCGGCTCCAAGACCAACACGAAGCGCTCTCTGTGTGTGATCTGCGGCGCACCGCTGCCGCTGAAGCACACGTTTGAGGTGTGAGACGCTGTCCTACCCGTGTCTGGCGTCCTGAGTGCTCCGAATGTCATCCAGCAACGCGTTCGACTCCTCCAGGCACGATTCACACAGTGTCTGAAACGCCTGCAAACGCGACAGGTCGCCTTCCAGCGGTTGATGCGAGAGCGGCGGGCCGCTGGTGAGCTGCCAGGTTGCCAGAGCTTCGATATAGTCGAGGCGACGCTCGGACGGGATGAAAATGGGGAGCCTGCCTTTTTCGATGACGGGCAGATTCGCGAGCAACCGCGCCATGCGGCCATTGCCGTCGGCATAAGGGTGGATGCGCACGAAGGTGGCGTGGCTCCAGACATAGGCTTCCAGTGCTGTGGTGGTTTTATCCTGCCGTCGCTGCTGGAAGCCTGCCAGCCAGTCCTGCATGAGCGCCGCCACCTGCTCCGGCATGGCATAGGTGTCATTAATGACGGTCTTGCCGCCTTGTTTGGCGAGGGTGGAGTTCGGCTCGCGCTTCCAAGCACCCACGGGCTTCAAATAGTCCACCTCCACGCTCGTTTGCACGGCATGATGCAGCGCGTGCAGGTCTGCCGCCTGCAAGACGCGGGCTTCTGCCAACCAGCCGTAGAGCAAGTCCAACGCCCGGCTGTGACCAAGGACTTCGTTGTGATCTGCCAGCGATTTTCCTGAGATGGTGAGGCCGTAGCGCAGCACTCCAAAGGTCTCGCCTTCCGTCAGCGTGTTGCCTTCCAACGCCGTCGAGGTGTGCGTCCAGCGCACGCGCAGCTTTTCGAGAAAAGCCTCGCGCAGATCGGCATCAAGGGCGCTGAGTTCGGGAAGGAAGCGGAATAACACGATGACGAGACTACGTCAGGCTGATGCTCTGCGCAATGAGGCGGACGACAGGGGCGATCACCGCTCCTCCACCCATCCCGGAGCCGGATAGCTGCCGAGGGTCTTGACCTGCACGGCATGCTCCTCAAGCGCGGTGATGGCCTGCTGGAGCGCGGCGTCGGAGTGATGGCCGCTGATTTCGAGAAAGAAGCGGGCCTGGGTGCCGCAGGGGGTGGGGCGGTTCTCGATCTGGCGGACGTTGACGTTGCGGGAGGCGAAGACCTGCAACACTTCCATCAGCGCGCCGACGCGATCCTTGGAATGGATCATGAGCATCGTGTTGTCGTTGCCGGAGGGCGGGCCGGAGCGGCGACCGAGGATGATGAAGCGGGTCTGCGTGGCGTATTCACGCGGCGAGGTGGCGATGACGCGCAGATCATGCAGCTCGGCGCTCAAAGGCGTGCCGAGGGCGGCGATGGCGGGATTCTGCGCGGCAAGAGTGGCCGCAGCGCTGGAACTGGCGGACTCGATGAGCTGCGCGGCGGGAAAACTCTGCGCGAGCCAGGGACGGCAGCGAGCGAGCATCTGCGCGCGGCCATGGATCTCGGTGATGGTGCCATTGGGACCCTGCGCCATCACAGCGGCATCGGCCTTCCACAAAATCTCGGCGTAGATCTGCAAGGCGCTGTCGGCGAGATGATCGAGTGTGTGATGCACGGCCCCTTCGGTGGAGTGCTCGATGGGCAGCACGCCGTAATCGGCCGTTTGCGCCGCCACACGGCCAAACACGCCCTCGGTGCTGGCTTCGGCGAGGTATTCAACGCAGTGACCAAATTTGTTCACCGCCGCCTGATGCGTCCATGAGCCGGTGGGGCCGAGGTAGGCGATCTTGAGGCTGTCTTCGAGCGCGAGCGCGGCGCTCATGATCTCGCGATAGATGGCGCGGATGGCGCGCTCGGTGAGGCGGCCGTTTTGCGCGCGATTGATCTCCGCCAGCTTGCGCAGGAGTTTGTCCTCACGGCCGGGGACATAGATGTCGAGGTCGTCCTTGCGCTTGATCGCGCCGACGGCATGCACCAGTTCGGCGCGCTCGTTCAGCAACTGGAGAAGCTGCTGATCGATGCGGTCGATCTGGTCGCGGACTTCTTCAAGGGACATGACCGCAGGGGAAAAGGGGTTCAAGACTCGGCGACAGCCAGTTCCTCCGGCTGAGTCACCGGTGCCAGGGAAAGCTGCTGCTCCTGCGGTTGCTCGCTGGCAGCGGGCGCACCCTCTTCTGCGGTGGGCAGTTTCACGCGGCGCAGTTCGGAGGCGTTCGGCATGTCATCGAGACTGCGCACGCCGAAATGATCGAGGAAGGCTTCTGTCGTGCCATACAACAACGGGCGGCCCGGAAGATCGGCGCGGCCCTCGATTTTCATCAAGCCACGGTCGATGAGCTGCTGCACCATCGCATCCACCGAAACACCACGCACCGCTTCGATGCCTGCCTTCGTGATCGGCTGGCGGTAAGCCACGATGGCGAGCGTTTCGAGCGCCGGCTGGCTGAGACGATGTACCTTCTTGCCGGGATACAGCGCGCGGCACCATTCCGCATACTCACCACGAGCGGCGATGCGCCAGCCATTGGCACGTTCGACGAGGGTGAAGGCATGCTTCTCGGCGGCGTAGCGGGCGATGAGTTCATCCAGAATCGCACGCACCTGCTCCTCGGTCGTTGCCGCCAGCGGCGTCACCCATTCCGGGATCTGCACAGCCTCGCCAGGAAGCTGAGCGTTTTCAGTCGCCGCATCGACGATGTCCTTCGCCGTGTCTTTGACGGCGGCACACATCTGCGGCACACCCAGGGGTTCCTGGGTGGCAAAAAGAAGGGCTTCAACGATCGAGATCAGTTCCATGACGCGGGCGGGCAATCTCAAGCGAGGCAGAGAGGCGAGTCAAGCCGTGGAACGAAGTTCAAAACGGGGAAAACTCCTGTTTTCGCCCTCGTGGAGGCCCTTCTTGACACCCCTCCCCCGCCCACGCTTTCATCCCCGCATGGCCCTGCGTCTCGACAAAGCGATCATCCGTGGCGAAATCGACAACACCTCGCGTGGCAATGTGCGCGGCAAGCTCTGGCTCGTCGGTCACGCTGATCCCATCACGCTCGATCTGCGCGGCAATGCCTGGCGCGATGTCGCAGGTTGCAAGATCACCTTCACCAACCCGCAGCCCGAGGCCCAGGACAGCACCGCCTTGCTACGGCCAAAGCAAACCGGCCATGTCGGCGACATCACCGCCACCCGGAAGGTGCGCGTCATCAGCGATGACAGTGACATTGAGGAAACGTCCGAAATGGAGGAGCAAGCCGCCACGGAGTGGAGCAACACGCTTTACCTGGAGTGGTTCTCCGAGGAGAACGGCCGTGTTTTCATCGAGAGTGCGGACTTTGAAACCGGCATCTCCGCCTGGGTCTGGGAGATGGACCAGGCGGAGGAGGAAGCTCAAAAAATGACCAACCTGCACACTATGCGCGGCTGGCTGGCCGGCATCATCCAGCGTCCTGAACCGCAGGAGGAAGAGGACTCTGAGGAGTTCGACGACAGCGAGGAGGCATGGGAGAGCTCTCTCAAACAGTCCGACCGCCTCTCCGACGCGCACATGGAGGCCCTGGAAAAATACGGCACGGAAGGACTGCACGATGACCGCGTGGCTTTCGTCATGGGCTGGGACCACATGCTCGGCGGGGACAGTCCGCGCGAGACTGAGGATGACGGAGAAAGCTGGAAAACAGCCGCAGAGACCGATCCCCATGAGTTTGACGAGGAGGACTTCGACCAGTGGCTCGAAGAGGAGGAGTCCAAGGAGGATCATCCATTGCAAAAGCGGGCGCACGATCTCGTCATCCGCCTGATGAACGAGCTCGACGAGCAAAACGACGAATCCACCGGCACCAGCGATGACAACACCCCGCTGGACCGTTTCATCCGCAACACGATGAACATCAGCGGCAAGCTCGCCGGAGCGCTCGGCATGGGCGGCTTTCCCGGCTCGGAAAACAACGGCTACATCCTCGCCATCCTGCGTCGCTGCCTGAACTGGGCCAACGAGGCGCTGTCAGCCCTGAAGGAGCTGATGGAATCACCCGCCTGGCAGGAACGTCTCGATCTGCTGAACGACTTCCGCACCGAACTCTTCGCCCTGCGCGACGGCATCACCGATCTGCGCAAGGAGCTGCGGGAGAAATAGCCCGGTTGCTGTGCAACCGGCATCCAGTCACCAGTTGCACAGCAACTGGGCTACTTTCTCAGCGATTTCCACGGCTCTTCCTCGCTGTGATCGACGATGCCCGGCTCATCGGCCTTGGCAGGCGAAAGGATCGCGAGAAAGACGAGCATCTCGTCGCCCACGTTCCAGGTGCCGTGGATTTCGCCCATCGGGATGAATGCCATGTCGCCCGGGCCGAGGAGTTTCTTCTGCTGACCGACCCACTGCTCCGCTTTGCCCGCAATGACGTAGATCATCTCCTCCCGCGTCGGATGTGAGTGAAACGGATGGCTGCGACCCGGCTCCATGTTCGCGCGCACCATCATGAGGTGCTCGTTGTTCACGATGTCGTTGCGGCACAGCCACTCTTCGAGTGTCCAGGGGGACTGGTAATCGATTTTTTCAGCAGCGGTGACGAAACGGCGGTTGGAGATGGCGTCGGACATGATGCGCGATGCTAGCGTGATCGAAACGCGACGGCAAGCCGGGGGATGCACCTGTGGCTATCCGAACAACACGCCCTCTTCCTCTGCCGCCTACTCTTACTCCTCCTCCCTTGTCCGGACGCCTTGGGGCCGATCTTCAGGGAGGAGGAGTAAGAGCAGGAGAAGGATTATTCAATACGTGAACAAATCCTTCACCACCCACGGACGCTCGATCTCCTTGCCCTGCTGCTTCATCAGCAGGTTCAGGGCATCCGCCATGCGCTGTTTCATGTGCTTGGTCAGGCGGCGGCCTTTGCGGGCGCGTTGGACGGCCTTGTGAGTCATGGGCTCAGTGCTGGCAGCCACCAAGGCATGATTGGTCAGCTCATGCTCGGTCATGATCCCGTCCAGAGGCTGCACGCCCATGTTACGCTCGATTTCGTCTTGTCCCATGCTCCCTCCTTAAATCTGAAAACTGAAAACTGAAAACTGAAAACTGAAAACTGAAATTCAGCTCATGCGCGTCCTTCTCACCACCGCTTTTCGAGCGGGCTTGGGTTTTCTCAAGCATCAGGGCCGATGTAAAGCGGTGTCGCGCTCCAAGACGCTTCGCGACTTCACAACATCCCATGCTCTTTGAAGCTGAAATACGGGAGGGCGCGTGATTCGGAGGGCGTGCCGATGATGAGGTGGTCTTGAAGGAGGAGGCCGGTGGCTTCGGAGGCTTCGCGGAGGCGGCGGGTGATGCGACGATCGGCGTCGCTGGGGGTGGGATCGCCGGAGGGGTGGTTGTGGATGAGGATGAAGGCGTAGGCGTTGTGAACGAGCGCTTTTCGGAGCAGTTCACGCGGACTGGCGGTGCATTCGTTGAGGCTGCCGCGGAAGACTTCCTCACAGCGGGTGACGGCGAGCTTGGTGTTCAGCAGGATGACACGAACGGATTCGTAGCCGAGGGCCTGCATTTCAGAGCCGATGTAATCGTAGATGCGCTGCGGGCGGTCGAGAATGACCTCGGCGTGCGAAGGCTCCTGTGCAGCGCGGCGGCCGAGTTCGAAGGCGGCGATGAGTTTGGCGGTCTTGGCGGGGCCGAGAGCTTTGATCTTGCTCAGGACGGCAGGTTCGAGGCGGGAGAGATCGCGCAGGGATTTGTGATCGCTCAGGATGCGCTGACCGATTTGCAGGGCGTTTTCGCCCTTGGTGCCAGTGTTGATGAAGAGAGCGAGGAGTTCGGCATCGGAGAGGGCCTGGGGGCCAAGGCGGAGGAGGCGCTCACGCGGTCGGTCGTTTTCCGGGATGTCGTGGATGCGGGACATGGAGCCGTGCGCGGTTCGCTGTTCTCAGTTCGCGGTTTTGGATCAGACGAAGACAGCTTAATGAATGGCGCGGCACTGATCGAGCAAGCTGTGAAGGTAGCCGATGATGTCTTCGAGGGCCTGTTTGTGGGACGTGGCGGAAAGACAGATCAAATCCGCACGGGCTTCGACGAGGAGGTTCTGCGCGAATTTGACGGCACGTTCGACGGCACCTGCGTAGTCGGCGATGCTGGCGAGGATGGTGGTGTCCATGGGTTCGCCTTTGAGGAGCATGCGATTAAGCTTTTGCTTCTGTGCCTCGGTGGCGCTCTCCAGGAGGTAAAGGATGGGCAGGGTGAGCTTGCCTCGGGCGAGATCGGTGCGGAGTGTTTTGCCGACGGTTTTTTCGTCGCCGACGATGTCGAGGCAGTCGTCGTAGATCTGGTAGGCGGTGCCGAGCTTGCTGCCGTAGTCGCGAAGGGCGTGCTGGACGAAGTCGGGCTGCTGATTGAGGCGCGCGCCGAGCTCACTGGCGGCGGCAAAGAGCGCGGCGGTCTTCATCTCGATCATCTTGAGATAATCGGCGACTGAGAGATTGAAGTCGAAACGGCGCTGGGTTTGCAGGATCTCGCCGGTGCAGACATCGCGCGAGGCTTTGGCGATGGTGCGACAGACGTGGGTGTCCTCAAACTCGGTGGCGAGTTCGAGCGCGTAGGCGAAGAGGCTGTCGCCAAGCAGAACACTGAGGCTGCTGCCCCATTTGGCAACGGCGGTAGGCATGGCGCGGCGGATGTCGGCGCCGTCCATGATGTCGTCATGAACGAGGGAGGCGATGTGGACGAGTTCGAGGATGACGGAGAGGCGCGTGTGGCCCTCATGCGTGCCGCCAGTGGCACCACCGGCAAGTACGGCAAGCGCGGGACGAATGCGTTTGCCGGAGGTTTTGCAGACGTAGCTGACGTAGCCTTCGACACCGGGGTCAAATGCGCGCGCCTGCTCGAGGATGGCGGCTTCCACGCGCTCGAGATCCGCCCGCACGAGATGGAACGGGAAGACCGGGTTGCTGGCGCTGACGGTGGGGGCTGACATGTCTGCCATTTCATCCACCACGGCAGGGGCTTCGTCAAATGCCGTGCCGTTGCCTCGCAAACGCGAACTTTCAAAAGAAATGAAAGCTGCTTTTCCGTCAGCGCCCTCTGGCGGCGAGAAGACCGCTGACGATGGCGTCGGCAAGCTTCTGACGATGAACCGGATCGGCGCAACGGCGTGCCTCGCGCTTGTTGCTGATGTAGCCGCATTCGACGAGCACAGCGGGCATCTGGGTTGCACGCAGCACCTTGTAGTCGGCGTAAAAAATGCCGCGCGAGCCGCCTGTGACCCGGCTTTTGATGGAGCGGCTGATGGCAGAGGCGAGAATCTTCCCACGTGAGCTGCGATAGTAGGCTTCCCCGCCGGAGATGAGGGTGGTACGGCTGCCGTTGAAATGGATGCTGACGAACACTGAGGTCGGCACGCGGTTCGCGAGGCGCGCCCGCTGTTCCAGCTCCACAAACGTGTCGGTGCGGCGGGTCATGACAGTTTTGAGACCGCGTGATTTCAAACCAGCCTCGACGCGCTTGGCAACATCAAGGCAGAGCTTTTTTTCGATCAGGCCGTTCCACACGGAGCCGCCGTCCTTGCCGCCATGCCCGGCATCAATGACCACGGTGGAGAAACGCAGCGTCTGGGCGGCCGCCTCACTCCCAGCACCACTCACAAGCAGCGCCAGACATGCCGCAGCGATGCGTGAGAGACGGTGAAGCAGGATCACTTGGGAATTTTCAGCGTTTTGCCGGCACGAATCATGTCGGACTTGAGGCCGTTGGCGGCCTTGAGCTTCGCGACGGTGGTGCCGCTTTTGCGTGCAATGGTGGAGAGCGTGTCACCGCTTTTGATGGCGTAAGAACTGCTCCTGCCGCTGGATTTGGAGGAGGTCTTTTTCTTGGACGAACTGCCACGGGAACTGCGCGAGGACGATCCACCATGCGAAGAGCGCCATGAGGAATAGTCCATTCCAGCGCCCTGCCCTCCTTCGGCCGCCCAATCGCTTTTATAGTCACCGCTGTCCGCAAAGGGGTAGTCCGCGTGCGACATGCTGTGCGGAGGGGTCCTGGGCGAGCTGTGCAGATTGATGACGGGCAGATTTTTGGGCAGCCCTTTGATGTGCCCTGAACTCCCGCAGGAGGCGAGCAGCAGTATGAGCGGAAGGACCGGGCAGGATTTCAGCAGTTGGTTCGTGAAATGATTCATGCGTGATGGTGCGGTATCTTCGCGTGGATCGCCCATGAATCAATCCGGCGTGTGAAATCGGCTGACCTTCTGCTTCACACGTGGAATGCCGTTTTTATCCTTCTCCAGGATGATGATGCGTTCGTGATAATACTCAGTACCGGCGCCAGGCAGGCTGTAGAGCCACTCGTTGTCCTCCGGCAAATTGCGCTCCATGGGGTTTTTGATCGTGTTGTAAACCGACCGTCCGTCCATTCCGAGCCGCACCATCTTGAATTTCCGTTCGGAAAACCCTTGTGAGTAACGCGTGCTGGTGGAGCCGAAGTAGCGCACGGCCTTCATGGATTCAGAGAGGCTGTAGCCATAGTTGACGGTGCAAAACAAGACCATCAGCATTGGGATGAGCAGAATTGCCGCCGGAGTGAGGAGATACCAGTTCTTCTTGATAAATGCAGAGTTCATGAAGGCGCATGCTGGTGGAAACGCCGACGGCAGGCAAGACAAAACACATCAGGCGGCCACACAGCTCTGCATGACGCTGGCAACACGATGAATGCCGGAGAAAAACCGCTCCCGCAGCCTACAGACGCTGGTCTCCTGGCTGTTGCGCCGTTTTGCTGTTGGTATAGCGCAGTTCGCCGTTTTGAATGCGGAGATATTTGGAAGCTCCTTGGATATCTTCTTCACTGAGACCGGGAACCACAAAGATCCTTCCCTTCATGGCCCCACGCACCGGCATGCCACCGCGGACGATGGCACGCACCGTATCGAACACATCATCGCTCTGAACAAAATCCAAGCCGGCAGCCTGGGCCATCACGCTGGTCGAGGACAGTTCCTGGGCATTGCGGCGGTCACGCGCGGCATAAATTGAATCGCTCTGGCTTAGCATGGGCACTGTGATGCCCAAAATAACTCCGAGCACGGCGATGAACATTAGCACCTCGAAGAGGCTGAATCCGGAGCAGCGCGATTGAAGAAGGGGGGAGCGGCTAAGTGTTTTCATGGCTGTTTATCTTTATGGCAGTAAATTATGATAATTATCGCATAAACGCAAGCAGTGTTTATCAAAATTTTACAAAAACCCATCTCTGTGAGGCGCAAAATTGAGAACTCGGCCGTCGATAAGTCGCATGCGGGTCGATGTCACAAACTTATTTCTGCCGGGTCACTGCCCCACTCTTTTCGTCAATCCCCGCTGGCAAGTCATGCCAGGACAGTGAACCACGCCAGGAACTCGCGATTGCCCTCGGTTCCTTGGATGGAAGACTCTATCAGGCCCCGCCATTGAAGCTGCGGTTGAGAACGCACAAAGTCCTCGATGCGTGCGCAGGCTTTGGCGTGCAGTTCCGGCTCCCGCACAATGCCGCCCTTGCCAATTTCCCCGCGTGAAAGCTCGAACTGCGGCTTGATCAAAACCACCGCGTGACCGCCAGGCCGCAGCACCTGCAAGGCGGCTGGCAGCACCAAAGTGAGCGAAATGAACGAAAGGTCGGCCACCAGGATGTCCACCTCCTGTCCCACGTCCTCACGCTTCATGTGACGGAGATTGAACTGCTCGCGTGAGATCACACGCGGATCGCTGCGCAGCTTCCAGGCGAGCTGATTGGTGCCCACATCGTAAGCGAAGACCTTCGTGGCGCCCCGTTGCAACAGACAATCCGTAAATCCTCCCGTGGAAGCCCCCACATCGAATGCGGTCATGCCCGCCACATCGATGCCAAAATGCTCAAGCGCTCCTTCGAGCTTCAAACCGCCACGGCTGACGTATTTCGGCGGCTGACGCAGAACGATCTGCTCGTTTTCCCTCAGCAGCCAGCCAGGCTGGGTGATGCGCCGCCCCATCACACTGACCTCGCCCGCCATGATGAGCCGCTTGGCCTGCTCGCGTGAAGGCACGAGGCCGAGCTTCACCAGGGCAAGGTCGAGACGTTCGCGCGGCATGTGGTGCGATCCTTACTTTCGAATCGGCAGGATGAGTTCATCACCAACTTCGATGCGGACTCCTGGAAGAGCGACGGTGCTGTCGATGTCCACGACCGCTTCGGACGCTTCAATAGTGTCCCCCACGATCACACGGCCCACCAATCCATCACCACGACGCACGTCAAATTTCATCCCTTGGGAAAGCTGCTTGTCCTTGCCTGCACTGATGACAGCAAAACCCTGGTCATTGTGAATCTCGATCACCTTCGCCATCGCAGGCATGCCGAGGAGCTGCTTTTGCAGCGCGGTCAAAGGGGCTGCAGCGGGCGCGGGCGAGGGGGAAGTGACCGGAGTTCCTGGCATCAAGCCACTCCCAGCCAGCGGCGGGACCGCAGGAGCAGCCGAAGCCGGCACCTCGGGTGGTGGCGGCAACGATGTGACGGTGGTGGGCTTGATCGGCGTGGCCACGTCGCGGGCGGCCTGCTGCTTGCGCACCAGTTCGAGTTCCCGACGTGCTCCTCTGGCTTCCTCCTGTGCCTCCCAGGCCAGGTAACCGGTGATGGCGAGAAGAATGATCGTGAGAGCCAGGGCAAAGTGGGAGAGACGCATGGTGCGCATGCTAGACGCAAGCTCCGCAGGGATCAACCCCGCTCACAATCAGCGCAGCAGCCCCAGCAGTTCACGCATGCGCAGCTCGATGTTCAGGAGACTGGCCTGCACACCGGCCAGCCACTCCATGTCTGCGCCATCGGGGTGTTGCTGCACCAGTTTGTCCGTGGCGTTCAAGGCGGCGGCAAACAGCGGCAGGCTCTGCTCCAGATCGATCACAAGGAACTGCCACTGATCCTTTTCCGCCTCAGCAAACTGACGCAGCACATGGATGAGATGCGCGGCCAGATCCGCCACAGTGGAGAGCAGACGCAGCACGGCGGGACGTGTGAGCACCTCCTCATTAAAGACGAGAAGACTCTGAAAGCGCCGGAGTTCCTTCGCCAGCGCCGCCGAGCGTGCCACGGGGTCTTTGTCTTCACTGCTCCCGGATATGGCTGACGATTTACGTGGCGGTTCGAGGGTGGGGTCGCTTTTTACGGCACCAAAGGGATCACTGCCCGGTTTGGTCGGCTGGAAAGGATCGTCAAAACCGGGACTGTGCAGAGCGTCGGCGGACTTGGCATTCCGGCTTGTGCCCAGCAGGAAATGCTTCCGGCGGGCGCGGTTCTGGCGCAGCAAGGCGGCCTCCTCATCCTTGGTCAGTTGCCAGCGCGGTGAGGAGACGCGCAATTGCAGATGCCAGGATTGAATGAGGATGCGCTGGTGGTCCTGATTGAACCACTCAAAGAACAGCAGATTTTTCAACCCCGGCGGCACCGGCAGAGTGGATACGAAGCCCGACTGGGACCGGCGGCGTGGCAGTTTCGCCACGCGATAGGAGGCTGTCATCAGCCCGCTATAGCCGTGCTGCATGGGTGCGATGGCCTCCACATGGCCTGCATTGACTTCAGGCAGTGGATTGTGGAAGTCCACGCGGCAGCCGGCGATGTCGCGCAGAAAATTCCCCACCAACTCGACACGCACCGGCTGACGCAGACCTGCAAGATGGAGAACACCAGTGACCAAACCGGGTACTTCGTTGGAAAGGTACCCGCCGAGGATGGACGATTCGAGGCAAATAATCATTACTTGTCATATAAATTAGAGGTCGGTGGCAGATGCCGCAAGCCCGCATGCCTTCTTTGATGCAAAAAAAGCGGGCATCTCGGCCCAGATTTCAGGATCGGCTCAATAATGTGGAACTGTGGCAAGATTGCTGCTTGTTCCACAAACCACATGGTGTTAACACCGCCCTCCCCCCAAAACCAAACCCCAATAATACAACCTCATGAAAGACCTCGTGTACCTCAGCCGCGCCTTCGTTGAATTCGGACCCTTCGCCAAGAAGGAAATCCTCGACTTCCAGAAGCGTGGCATCCTCTCCTCTGCCGACTACTTGCGCGATGAAGGCAGCGACACCTGGCTCCACTATCAAGAGTGGCTGACCGTCGTCCCGATGCCTGCCCCGAAACTGGTGAAGAAGCCCGCAGCTCCGAAAGCCGCCGCTCCCGCGAAAGCGCCTGCGGCCAAGAAGTCGAAGAAAGCAGCTTGATGCATCGCGGGCCTCTGTGCCTGCCAGTGAATTCGATCTGTCGCCTGATGCGCGTCCAGCCTCTGTGCTGGACGCGCATCTTGCTTCATGCGAATAGCACCTGTGAAAGAAGGCGATGCCACCACCTCCCAGACCTTCCGCAACGAGCTCTGGCGCTCGCTGCCATCAGGAGTCATCGACACACTCACCGCCACCTTCGGCATGCTCATCGCCGTCCGTGTGTTTCACATGGGGGATGTGGCGAAGTCTGTCTTTCTCAGCGCCACCAGCGGTGGTCTCGTGACGAGTTTGTTCGTCGTGCCGTTGCTGCTCCGGGCGAAAAGCACCATCTCACGCACTGCGGCCAAGGTGCAGATGCTCGGCGGTGCCTGCATGACCGTCTCAGCCGCCTTTCCGCACGATCCGCTGCTCTACATCACCGGGCTCAGCCTCGGGCTTTTCTGCCTGTCGATGCAGATCCCGTTGATGACGCAGATCTACCGCATCAACTACCCTGCGGCAACGCGTGGCAAGCTCTTCGCCGTCACCGGCGTCACCCGTGCTGCTGCCGCCATGTGTTTCGGCTTTGTCGGCGGCAAGCTTCTCGGCTGGGATCTTCACTATTACACCTGGCTGCTCTGGGGCTTTGCCGCCAGTTGCTTCATCTCCGGCTTTTGGACCTATGGCCTGCCCATCACGCCATGGGAAGCTCCCGCGAACTCCAGCACCAATCTTTGGGGCTCCCTGCGCTGGGTGCGTGAGGATCGTGACTTCCGCACGCTGCTCATCTCCTGGATGATGATGGGGATCGGCAATCTCGCCGCCGCCAGCCTGTTCGTCGAATACCTCGCCAATCCACGTCATGGCATCAACCTGCCCGAGTTCGAGGTCGCCTGGATCACCGGCGTCGTCCCCGTCGTGGCCCGTTTGATCTTCTCCTATCCTTGGGGGCTTGTGTACGACCGCTTCCACCTGTTCACCGTGCGTGCGGTGCTAAATGTCTTCTTCGCCGCCGGCGTCCTGTGCTTCTACCTCGGCCACGGCATCGGCTGGTGGACCTTCGGCATGGCGCTCTGGGGCATGGCCAACGCCGGTGGCAACGTCACCTGGGCGCTGTGGGTCACCAAACTCGCGCCCAAGCATGCCGTGGCCGAATACATGAGCGTTCACACCTTCCTCACCGGCATGCGCGGCCTCGTCGCTCCGTCGCTGGCCTTTGCGATGGTCAAAGTGATGTCGTTCGACACCTTCGCCATCCTCTGCGGCCTCACCATCCTCTCCGCCAGCGGCTTCATCACCGTCCGCGCCCGCAACAGCGATCCCTCAACCTCCGACCGCCTCCGACCCGGTGCCAAACCCGAACGCCTATGAAAGCACACCTCGTTCAAATCGACTCCGCATGGGAAGACCGCTCCGCCAATCACGCTAAAGCGCGGAAACTCATCGCTGAAGCGAATCCTCAGCCCGGATCACTCATCATCCTGCCGGAAACCTTCTCCACCGGTTTCAGCATGAACCTCCCCGTCACCGCTGAGCCCGAAGGTGGCCTCAGCGAGCAGTTCCTGCGCGAAATCGCCGCTCAATACCAAAGCTGCGTCATCGGTGGCGTCGTCACCCAAACATCCGATAACCGAGGCTTGAACCAATCCCTCGCCATCGCTCCCGATGGCAGCATCCTCGCCCGCTACACCAAAAACTATCCCTTCAGCATGGGTGGCGAGGACAAAGCCCACGTCGCAGGTACCAGTGTCAGTCTTTTTGAATGGCAAGGCCTCCGCATCGCCCCGCTCATCTGCTACGACCTGCGCTTCCCCGAACTCGCCCGCGATGCCGTGCGTGCCGGAGCCGAAGTGCTCATCTACATCGCCGCCTGGCCGGTCAAACGCATCCAGCACTGGATCACGCTGCTCCAGGCCCGTGCCATCGAAAACCTCGCCTACGTCATCGGCGTCAACCGTTGTGGCACCGATCCCCAGTTCACTTACACCGGCCGCAGCCTCGTCGTCGATCCCCACGGCATCATCATCGCCGACGCTGCCGAGCAAGAACGCGTGGTCAGTGCACAGATTGAGCCTGCGGTCATCCGAGACTGGCGTGCGCACTTCCCCGCTCTCAAAGACGCGGGATTAATGACGAATGCAGAATGTCGAATGTCGAATGGATGATCTCCACACCATTCGTCATTCGTCATTCGTCATTGGCCTCAGACTCGTCCGCATCCGCCCCGCTTCGAGGATCGCATCAAAGCGCCGCGCGTCGTCCTCACGTGCGCCGCTCACCAGCACATAGCCATACTTGCGCCAGTGCTCCATCTCTGCCGCCGCGTTCTGCATCCGCAGTTCAAATGCCGCCGCGTCCTCCGTCGCACGGCCTGACAGGCGGTTGCGCAATTCATCCAGGCTCGGCGGCATCACGAAGATCTCCAGCAGGCAGCGTTTGACCAATTCATCCTCACACGCGCGCACCTGCGCCGCACCTTGCACGTCGATGTCCATGATCACATCCACGCCGCTCTCCAGATTTTCGTAAACGTAGCGTTTCAGCGTGCCGTAGAGCCGGCCATGCACGCGAGCGTGTTCAAACAGCTCCCCGCGCTCCACCCGCGCCAGGAAATCCCCCTCCGTCAGGAAAAAATAGTCTTTCCCATCGACTTCGCCCGGCCTCGGCGCACGCGTCGTGCAGGAAACCGAGAACACCGCCTCACCGCGATCACACACCTTGCGCGCCAGTGTCGTCTTGCCGGTGCCTGACGGCCCCGAAACGATGATCAACTGCCCCAGACGCTGTTTTGAGAACTCCATCCCTGTCGGATACCCACGCCAACACCGAGTGCAAGAGACTTGGCAAACTGCCAGTAATGCTCCACCCTCAAACCCCACCCAACTCAACCCATGCCACACGCATCCTCACGCCGTCAGTTCGTCAAAGTCGCCGCCGCCTCGGTGGCAGCACCATTCATCCTGCCTTCGTGCGGCAAACGCAGAAAATCGGCCAACGAGCGCATCGTTCTGGGATTCATCGGCGTGGGCAAAATGAATAGCGGCCATCTCGGCAGCTTTCTCGGCCGCAAGGAAGTCCAGATCGTCGCCGTCTGCGATGTCGATACCACTCGCCGCGAAAACGCGAAGAAGACCGTCGAAGAACGCTATGGCAAGGACCAGGATGCCGCCTTCAAAGGCTGCGAAGCCTATGCTGACTTCCGCAAACTCCTTGATCGCAAGGACATCGACGCCGTCGTCATCGCCACGCCCGACCACTGGCATGCAATCATCGCCATCGCCGCGTTGAACGCTGGCAAAGATGTGTACTGCGAAAAGCCGCTCACCCACAACATTCACGAAGCTCTCACGCTCATTGCCGCCACGCGCAAAAACGACGCCATCCTCCAGACCGGCTCGCAGCAGCGCTCCAGCAAAGAATTCCGTGTCGCCTGCGAACTCGTCCGCAACGGTGTCATCGGCAAGATCAAGAACGTTGAAACCTCCTTCGGTTCGCCTGCCAAACCCAACGCCAATCCCGAGGAACCCATGGAACCGGGCCTCGATTGGGACATGTGGTGCGGTCCGGGTCCGCTTGCGCCTTACAGCAGCGTGCTCAGCCCGCGTGGCGTTCACAATCACTTCCCTGCCTGGCGCAATACCCGCGAATACGGCGGCGGCATGATCACCGACTGGGGCGCGCACCACATCGACATCGCCCAGTGGGGCCTTGGCGAGGATGAAAAAGGCCCGGTCGAAATCATCGCGCCTGAAAAGCACGACGAAGCCACCGATGGCGCGAAGCTCATCTACGCCAGCGGCATCCCGCTCCTCCACAACGGTAAAGGCAAGGGCGTCTCCTTCTTCGGCGAAAATGGTGAAGTCCACGTCAACCGTGGCAAGTTTGAACTCATCCTCGCTGGCAAGTCCATTCACAAATTCTGGGACAAGGACATCGACAAAGGCACCTCCCTTGATCGTGAAGTCACCCTCACCGAAAAAGAATTCCTCACCGATGCCAAGGTAAAGCTCTACAACTCGAAGAACCATCACGAAGACTGGATCAACTCGATCAGAACCCGCGCGAAGCCGATCTGCGACGTCGCCATCGGTGCCAGCACCGTCATCTCCTGCCACCTCATGAACCAGGCGTACTACCACGGCGGCACCATGAAGTGGAATCCCGAGAAGCACGAATACACCAGCGGCGGCGACGCCAAATGGCTCACCCGCGACTACCGCGGCGACTGGAAGGTCTAACGCACTCTCGAACTTCAGTTCGTTCTTCAAAGCGGCCTCGCAAGAGGCCGCTTTTTCATGATCTCCCTCTACTCGCGGACCTGCCGCGACCTTCAGGGCATGCGAACGGCCCGGCTGGGGGGAGACGAATCAGGAGACGACGGCAGGCATGCCTGCCTCGATCTCATCAGGCTGTTTTCACAGCGATGTCAGGGCTTCGGCAGTTCCAGCACGATGCGGAAGCCGTGATTGTTGAAGCGATCCGTTGGATGGCAACGGAAGCGGCCGGAGGAGAGCAAAAGGTCCTGATGAACATTGTTGAACGATCCACCACGGATGACACGCCCCTGCTGCTGCGGATTCCACCAGTCCTGAACAAACTCCCAAACATTGCCACCCAGGTCGTAAAGCCCCAGTTTGCTCGACCTAAAGCTCATCACAGGCGCAGTGGTGGGAAAGCCGTCCGAGAAATTCTCGATCCACGGCCTGGTAGGAAACTTCTCATACCATGCGCTATCTGCATAGTTTCCCGCGTCCTTCGCCACTGGCGGGTATTCACCACCCCAGGGAAACACCGTCGTGAGCTTGCCATTCAATATTTCAGGTACGGTGGCTTGGGATGATTGCTCCTGCTGACCTATGTCCGCCGCCCAGCTCCACTCCCGATCCGTTGGAAGGCGATAGCGCCTGCCTTCTTTTTGGCTCAACCACTCGCAGAACCTGCCAGCTTCCTCCCAGCTCACCCCGACGACAGGGTGAGCGCTCCCCGCGCCGCATGCCACCCCATTTTCCTGCTGCTCCATCCATGATCTGTCCACACCGGCGACAACTTCGGCATAGGTGGCGAAATCCTGGCGGCGCGTCTCATGGATGCAGAAGAGCACATCCGTGTTCGGCACCGGTACGAACTTCATCCCGAGGCTGTTGGTGAAGGGCTGGTCCTTCGTGGCGGATGTGAGTATGGTTGCTGCCTGGCTTGCCGGAATGCGTGGAACAGGCTGAACGACGGCGGGTGGTGAAGTCAATGGGGTGGCAGCAGTGGGCGCGACTTCCAGGACGACGCGAATCCCAATATTGGCGTTTTGGTAGAAAACTGAGGGCGGGAGATGTCCGCGCGCTGAGGAAAACAAACGCTGGCGCTCGCTTGAGACGAATGCCGACCCACGGATGGTCCGGTCTTTCTGAGCGGGATTCCACCAGTCCGCCACCCACTCACCGACATTGCCACTCAGGTCATAGATGCCAAGCGAGTTCGGCTTGAAGCTCATCACCGGCGCCGTGGTGGGGAATCCATCGCTGTAGCCGTCGATAAATCGCGTTTCTTTGGGGAACGTTTCGGTCCAAGCCGTGTCGGCGAAGTTTCCGGCGTCCTGGAGCGGTGGCCAGGTTGTTCCCCATGGGAAGACATCTTTCAATTTCTCATTGCGGCTTTCGGGCGTGGCCCCTGAAGTCCACGACTCCTCTTGACCAATGCCAACGGCATAACTCCACTCTTGGTCGGTGGGCAGGCGGTAGGTCTTGCCTTCCTTCTTGCTGAGCCATTGGCAGAATTTCACCGCATCATCGTGCGTCGCGTTCTTCACGGGGTGGTCCTCGTCACGCTCGGTGATCCAATCGCCCACGGGTGCCATGTAGCTCTTGGCTGGCTCGCCCAGACCGTTCGTAGTCGTATAGGCCAGCCAATCCTTGTAGCGTGCCTCGTGAATGCAGAACAGCACCTTCGTCTCCGGCACGGGGACGAACTTCATGCCGAGGGTGTTTGCAAAGGGGCGATCCTTGGTGGCGCTGTCCGGGGAGGTGGTGGACGCCGCCTGCTGCTGGTAGTCGCGTGCGAGCTTCTGGCTCGCTGCCGAGAGCGTGTTCAGCGGCACCGGCGTCACTTTGCCCGCGATGTCCAGGAGCACATTGCCGCTGGCGATGGCCTTGAATGTCGCCGTGATGATTCGTCCCTTGGTATCCGTCCAAGTCGTGGGGCCGGTGGGCAACGTCAATGGCACCGACTCCTTCACCACGACTGCGGCAGGCTTCGCAGTCGTCATCGGCGGAGCCTTCGTGGTTTCTATGGCGGTGGCCTTTGCCGGAGTGCTGGGAGGAGTTGCCGTTGCAGCCGTTTCAGCGGAGGCGGTGCCGGAAGTGAGTTCGAGGACGACACGGAAGCCGAGGTCAGCACAACGCAGCATCAGGGATTGTCCACCATCTCCGGGGTTGGAAGACAATGCGGAGACATCAGGCCCGAAGGTTACCCAGGAGGAACTGCGGATCTTACGCTGATCGCCCTTGGTAGTGATGTCACCACACCATTCGTTGACATTACCGCACAAATCATAGATCCCGATCTCGTTCGGCGGAAAACTCATGACTGGAGCCGTCGTGGCATAGCCATCTTGGTATCCCGCAATGATTTTTGCTGTTGGCTGCCTAGCCTTCAATGCCTCGTCGGCCATGTTGCCCGCCCCTTTTGGCGGCGGCCATCCCCGTCCCCATGGATAAATGCCAGCCACTTTGACCTTCATCTCAGCGAACGTGGCACCTTCATGCTCCAGTGGCCCGGTGCCCACGGCCCAGCCCCACTCCCGCCAACTCGGCAGGCGGTAGCTACGACCTTCTTTCTTGCTCAGCCACTGGCAGAAGGCTTCCGCATCCAAGGAGTTTACACTTACCACGGGATGATCATCGCCTTCGCTGACTTTCATGCCTTCAAACGTGGGATTCACAAACGTGGGATTCACCCAAGATCTGTCTGTGCCAGGGGTTTCCGCCGCGAAGGCGGCGTAGTCGCTCTTGCGCGTCTCATGCATGCACATAAGGACGTTTGTGCCGGGCACGGGCACGAACTTCATGCCGAGGGAGTTCACGAAGGGGGCCTCCTTTGTCGCGCTGGCAGGCGAGGCGGTGGAAGGTAGGGAGCTTGGTCCTCCAAGCGCCGCGTTGGGCGGGGTCGTCACCGAGGGACCGCTCCAGGCGGCTGGAGGACCAGCCGCCCCACCGGGTTCAGGCGTGGATTCGCCGCCGCTCTTCTTGAGTCCCAGCCATGCGGCGATACATGCCATGACGATGAATCCCACCCAGAGCAGCGGCGATCCCTTCTTCTCCGTGCGTACGACAACCTGTGGCTGAGGCGGGCGATACGGCTGGCCGCCGGGGCGCTGCGGGCGGGCCTGAGTTTGCAAGGCGGCGGGCGCCTTTTCCGCCGCCGCCTCCACCTTCACCACCGGCTGGGTGAGGATGGCATCCAGGTCATGACGCATGTCCAGAACCCTCGGGTAGCGCAGCTCGCGATCCTCGCGCAGCGCCTTGCCAATGATGCTGTCGTAGCGGGGGTCCAGGCCAGGGACTTGCAGCGACGGCAGCTCAAACATGCCCTGCGGCAGCTTGCCGGTGAGCATCTGGTAGAGCATGACGCCCACCGCGTAGATGTCCGCGCGGTGATCCACCGCCGTGCCGAGCATGAGCGCCTCGGGAGCCATGAAGTGCAGCGTGCCCATGGCCATGCCGCTCTGGGTGAGGGCGCTTTCGCCAGCCTTGCTCATCTTGGCGAGTCCGAAGTCCGCCACCTTCACCACGCCGTCATAACCGACCATGATGTTCGCCGGTTTGATGTCACGGTGGATGATGCCGCGCTCGTGCG
The DNA here is from genome assembly GCF_034366625.1 of Prosthecobacter sp. Classification (NCBI taxonomy): domain Bacteria; kingdom Pseudomonadati; phylum Verrucomicrobiota; class Verrucomicrobiia; order Verrucomicrobiales; family Verrucomicrobiaceae; genus Prosthecobacter; species Prosthecobacter sp. The sequence goes on along the minus strand of NZ_JAXMIH010000023.1, from coordinate 93,158 downwards.
CGTAGGCCAGCGCATCACACACATGCGCGGTGATCGCCATCGCGTGGTCCGTGTGCAGGCGTTTGTCTTTGGCGATCATGCGGGCCACGTCCGTGCCCTCGATGAACTCCATGACGATGTAGAGCAGGCCGTTGGCCGTCTCCCCGGAGTCAAACACGGCGACGATGCCAGGATGGCTGAGCTTGGCCATGGCCCGCGCCTCGTTCTTGAAGCGCTCGGCAAAGCTGGCATCGGCCTCCTCGAGATCGTTGGAGAGGATCTTGATGGCCACCGCCCGGTCCAGGGACTTCTGAGTGCCCTGATACACCGCGCCCATGCCGCCCCGGCCCAGCATCCGCGTGATCTCATACTGTGGCAGGAGTTTTGCCAGCTCCTCCGCAGTGGGCGGTTCCCACCGCGTCTTGGGGCCGGAGGGCTTCATCGCCTCCGCCATCAGGCAGGCCGGGCAGAGGCCGTTGGTGCCGCCAGCCGGCAGTTCCGCACCGCATTGGGTGCAGCTCTTCAAATGGGGAGGCAAACTGTCGCTCATATCGGTGTCCTGACGTGTAGCAGGGAAAGAGTTGCCAAGGAAATCAGTTTCTCCGCAACGCCGCAAACAAGACGGTCATTTCCTCCTCAATGGAGCCGTCTTCACTCAACGTGGCGGCGATCTGCTCCTTCACCAAGGCGCGGAAGCGCGACTTGAGCCGGTGGATTTGGGACTTGAGCGAGTTGAGGTTCATGCCGAGTGAGGCCGCCAGCTCCAACTGATCCCCATGCGCGGCATCGCCGGTGAGCCAGGGCTGCAATTTCTCAAACACGACGCCCTTTCCCTCGACCTCACACTCGCGCTGCAATTCACTCAACGCACGGCTCAGCAGCGTGAGCGCCCATTGGCGGTCGAATGCCGTGTCAGGAGAGGGCAGCCGGGCATCCGCCACCACCTGCGCTTCGGTATCATCCAGCGAAGCCGTCTCCGCACCACTGCCCCGCTTCATCCGCTGCGCCGCTTCGCGCTGATGGGAGAGAAAATGCTTCACCGCGCCGAGTAGATACGAGCGAAACCTACCGCGCTCACGCTCCACCGTGTCGATGGCACCGCCCGCAAGCATCCCGGCGAAGAAGGCATGGCTCATCTCACGCGCCGCATCCGCATCCCGCAGCTCACAGCGGAGGAAGGCGACGACGGGCTCGTAATACGCATCACACAAATCCGCGAGCGCCCTGCGTCCATCCTCGGAGTCCGCCTTGGCCGCGCAGACGCACGTCCAGCGGGTGGTGAGGAAGGAGGCGTGAGGGCGGGTGACGGGAGGCATCGGCAAGCCGGGAGTCTGTCATGAGGCTCTGCGGTTTTGCAAGAGATCGCCGCGCTATTTCACCTCTTCGCGCTTCACCACGTCGCTGCCGTCCTTCACGGTGTCCGGCGGATGCATCAGCACCTCATCGCCCGCTTTGAGACCGTCCAGCACCTGCGTGAGCTTGCCATCCGTGCGTCCCGCTTTCACGGTCACTGACTTGGCGTTGCCGTCATCAAAGAGAAACGTCTTCCATTCGCTTCCTTCGCGGAACAGCGCCCCCGCGGGCACGAGCAGCGTCTCATCGCTATTCCATACGGCCACGCGCACTTCCACGCGGTAACGGTCGCCCAGCGCCTTCAGCGCGGGCGTCTGCTCCACGAAATCACTCAGCACCAGCACGCGCTGCTCCTCCACGCCGAGCGCTGACACCTTGGTGAAGGCCGCTGGCTCGACACGCCGCACGCGGGCTTTGGCAGGCTCGTCGCCTCCCCACTGCTCCACCGTGACCAATGCACCTGGTTGGATTGTCACCGCATCACGCGAAAGAATCTCCGCCTCGATCTCCAGGTCCGTCGAGTCACCGATTTCCAAAATGGGCGCGCCTGGAGCCACGATCGTCGCGCTTTCCTGCTGCACCCGCAGCACCACGCCGCTCACTGGTGCGCGCACGTCGATGGACGCGCCACCCGATCCCGGCTTGTCGATCTGCTGCAGGGCCGCCCTGGCCTGCGCCAGTTCGAAATCGGCCACCTGCAACGCAAACTCCGCCGAGCGCACCTCCCGAACCTTCATTTCCGCCTCACGCTCAAACGTGTCGCGGTCTGTGTCGCTGATGGTGCCTTTGTCCGTGTTGTTTTTGACGCGATCCCAGTTTGCCTGCGCGTATTTGAGACCCGTGCGTGACATCTCGATGTTCTCGTTGGCACGGCTGCGTGCCGCCGCCGCCGCATCCACACGTGCCTGTGCCTGCGTGCGGGAACGTGCGTCCAGCAACGGTGAAAGTGATGGCTCGATGCGCGTCAGCACCGTCTCACCAGCCTTCACCGCATCGCCCGGCTTCAGCGTCACGCGCTGCATGCTGCCCGCCACCGGCGCGGCCACGACATGGCGGTTGCGGATGCGAGTCTTGCCCTCCTCGGACACATAGACCGTCAACGGCCCTTTTTGCACCACACCCACTTCGACCTCCACCGGTCTCGGCTGCAAAGCATAGATCATCACCAACACCAGAACACCCGCGATGGACCAGGCAGCCACCTTTCGTGGCAAACTACGTCGTGTGGGTGATTGTTTCGCCTCCCAGGGTGGAAGGGCGGCTTTGGAAGTTTCGGCTGGAGCTTCGGGCATGGCGTGCGCCCACTATGCGCGAACTTCGTGCCGCGACAGGTGATTTTTGCTTGTCGAAATGCGGTTCTCTGTTCTCTGTTCGCCGTTCGCGGTTGCAACCGCCGGGTTCTGCCCGCCAACGGCGAACCGAGAACAGCCAACCGAGAACTTCACCGCCATGCCCCACGTCGAAACCAACGGAATCAAAATGTTTTATCAGGAACGCGGCAGCGGCGAACCGCTCGTCTGCATCATGGGCGTCACCGCTCCCGGCGGCGTGTGGGACGCGCATGCGCAGGCTTGGGAGAAGCACTTCCGCTGCATCCTCGGTGACAACCGCGGCGTGGGCGAGACCGACAAGCCCGTCGGCCCCTACACCACCGCGATGATGGCCGATGACTACGCCGGCCTGATGGACAAGCTCGGCATCAAGCAGGCCCGCGTCGTCGGCTGCTCCCTCGGCTCCGTCATCGCCCAACAGCTCGCGCTGCGTCATCCGCAGAAGGTGAAAAGCATGATCCTCATGTGTACCTGGGCGCGGCAGGACCGCTTCGGTCTCTACACCTGGCAGCACCTCATGAAGGCGAAGGCGAACATGCGCCCCGAGGACTTCATGCAGTGGATTCAGATGCTCATCTTCACCAAGCCCTGGTTCGACAACGACGACTGCTGGAACAACATGCAGCAAGGCCTCAAAGACGCCGCCACCAACCCCGCGCCGCAGCCCCTGCACGCCACCGAGGCCCAAAGCGCCGCCGCCATGACCCACAACACGCTCAACGAACTCAAGAACGTCAAGTGCCCCACCCTCGTCATCGGCGGCAAGGATGACACCTTCACCCCGCAATGGATGAGCCAGGAAGTCGCCGCCGCCATCCCCGGCGCGGACCTGCACCTCTATGACAACGCCGGCCACGCCTTCCACTGGGAACAAATGGGCGACTTCAATCCGCGCACGACTGAGTGGCTGTTGAAGCATTGATCACCTTTGACCGGCCTCGTCGCTACAGTTTCGTTTTCTTGAGTTCCTCAAGGCGCGTTTTGAGCTGCTTTGTGTCGTCATGCTCTGCGCCGAGCTTGTAGAGGACTGTTTCGTAGTCGCGTTTGGCCAAGGCTTTTGCCTCCACATGTTTTAGGGTCTGTTGAAGGCGCTGTTCTTCGCCCTGATAGTCATTCTCCATCAGCCCACGCGGTCTTGACCTTTGCTCCGAAGCCAGTGGTGCGACTCGCTCCAGATCCAGATGAAGAATCTGAATCTCATCCTCATACTTTCCTTGGCGGTCGAGATTGACCTGCAGTGCTCTGAGGCAGTTCATTCCGAACGACTGCACCGTTCCGTTCTCGTCGGTGTAGCTCGTCAGACAAATGCGCCATTCCAATTCTGCTTCCGCATATCGTCCCATCTCATCTAGACCTGATGCAAGGCGATAATGATTTTCCACGACTTGGATGTCCCGGGGACCGAACAAGCGGCTGCCCAGCTTGATCAACTCACGCATTTCCGTTTCCCACTCCCGTTGTTGGTGGTCGTCCAACAATGCGGCGGCGTAACTTGACCGTGCGTTCAACGTCCAGCGGTCGTCCGGACCCATGAGATCATGCCACTCAGCCCACCATTTCCGAGCGTTTGCCACTCCTTGAGCTGTTGTTTCCTGGCCGTAGCCACGCCCAAATCCAAGCATCTTGTTTTCCAATCGAATCTGTCGCCAGGTTTTTGACGAAAGGGCGACAAAAACCACCACGGCATCGATCAACAAACCCGCTGCGAGGCTCCAGAGGACAATAGGCTTCCATCTCATGGCTGGCACCAGCATGGCGTCAGGCTTCCGACGCGCAACACAAAGCGGGCATACGGCGTTTAGACTGTGTGTCTGCTTTTCGTCTCTACCCTCTCTTCCTTGCCGCCGCCGTCCAAGCCGCGCCGGTCGATTTCGTCCGCGATGTCCAGCCACTCTTTGCCGAGCACTGTCTCGAATGCCACGGCCCGGATGACTCGAAGGGCGGACTCGTGCTCACCAGTCGGGAACTTGCCCTCAAAGCGCTGAAAAGCGGCGCGCATGGCATCGTGCCTGGCAAGCCGGATGAGAGCGAGATGATCGCCCGCCTCGCCTCCGATGATCCTGAGGAACAGATGCCGCCGCCGAAGCATCGCGCCAAACATCCGGTCAAAGCGCGAGACATCGAAGTGCTGAGCCAGTGGATCGCCGAAGGAGCCAAGTTCGTGTCGCATTGGGCTTACACGCCGGTCACACGACCCAAAGACAGCGGCATCGACGAATTCATCCGCGCCAAGCTCGCCGAGAAGGGCATTACCTCCTCGCCTGAAGCAGATCGCATCACGTTGATCCGCCGCGTTCACTACGATCTGCTCGGCCTTCCGCCCACACTGGAAGAAGTCGATGCGTTTGTGCAGGACCAGTCGCCCAAATCTTACGAGGTGATGCTGGATCGTGCGTTTGCCTCCGAACGCTTCGGCGAGCGCTGGGGCCGCCAGTGGCTCGACATGGCACGCTACGCGGACAGCGACGGCTATGAAAAAGACCGTCCGCGTCCCGATGCGTGGCGCTTCCGCGACTGGGTCATCCGCGCCGTCAACGACGACCTGCCTTTCGATCAATTCACCATCGAACAACTCGCCGGTGATTTGCTGCCCGATGCCTCGCCCGAGCAAATCGTCGCCACTGCGTTCAATCGTCAAACACTCACCAACACCGAGGGTGGCACCGACCAGGAGCAGTTCCGCATCGAGGCCTGCATGGACCGCACGGAAACGCTCGGCACCGTGTGGCTCGGCCTCACCGTCGGCTGCGCACGGTGCCACACGCACAAATACGATCAGATCACGCAGAAGGAGTACTATCAGCTCTTCGCCTACTTCAACAACGGTGACGAAGTGAACCGCCAGGTGCCCACCACACCCGAGGCATGGACCGAATACGAGAAGAAGAACGGTGATGCCGTGAAGAAGCTCATTCCGCTGCGCAAAGCCCTCGACGCCGCCAAGGCCGAATTGCCGATCAAACTGCCCGAATGGGAAAAAGTCATCAAAGCACGCCTCACCAAGGCCGCCGGAACCAAAGCGGTGCAAAAATTCGAACCGCTGCCGATCTCGAATGCCAAGGCGATTTCCGCGAAGCTGCAAAAGCAGCCGGACGGCTCCTACCTCGCGCAAAGCAAAACGCCGAAGACCGACAGCTACACACTCGAAGTCAGCGGCCATGCCAAACCCATCACCGCGCTGCAAATCGAAGTCCTGCCGGATGATTCCCTGCCCGGCAAAGGCCCTGGCTACAACAAGGGCGGCAACTTTGTGCTCACCAAGATCGCCGCGACGCTTCAGCACGGCAAAACCACGCAGGAACTCATCCTGCACTCACCCAAAGCCGATTTTGAGCAGAAGACCTTCACCGCCGACAAGACACTCGATGGCGATGATCAAACCGGCTGGGCCGGTGCCATCGGCAAAAGAGGCGCTTTCACCGTGCAGTTCGCCGAACCGTTGGTCATGCAGTCTGGCGACAAGCTCACACTGCGGCTCGACCAAAACTACAAGCAGTCCGGCCACACCATCGGTCGCTTCCGCATCCTCGCCGCGAGCGAGGAAACTGAGGACAGCATCGTGCCCGAGCCAATCCGCAAGATCCTCAGCGAGGAACCGAAACGTCGGAATCCCGTCGTCATCCTGCCGCTGTGGGCATGGATGGAGAAAGTTGATCCTGAAGTCATCGCCGCCGACCGCGCGTTAAAGGAAGCGGAATCGAAACTGCCCAAACCACCCGTGATGGATGTGCGCGTGATCGCCCAGCGGAACAACAACCCGCGCAAAACAAACCTGCTGCATCGCGGCGACTTCCTTCAACCCGCCGATGAAGTCACGCCTGCTTCATTGGCCACTCTGCCGCCTCTCAAAGGCTCCACGCGCCTGGATCTCGCCCGCTGGCTCGTCAGCAAAAGCAATCCGCTCACCCCTCGCGTCACGGTGAACCACTTCTGGGGCCGCCTCTTCGGCGAGGGCCTCGTGCGCACCTCCGCCGACTTCGGCGTTCGCGGCGAACCGCCCACGCATCCCGAACTGCTCGACTGGCTGGCGGATGAATTCATCAAGCAGGGCTGGAGCCGGAAGAAGATCCTCAAGACCATCATGCTTTCCGCCACCTATCGCCAAAGCTCGGTGATCCCGGCCAATCTGCCGCCGAAGGTGATGGAGATCGATCCGAAGAACGCGCTGCTCTGGCGTCAAAACCGCCTGCGCGTCGATGGCGAGATCGTGCGCGACCTCTACCTCGCCGCCAGCGGCCTGCTCTCCGCCAAGATCGGCGGTCCCAGCGTCTTCCCGCCGATTCCCGAGGGCATCGACGCGCTGAGCTACGCGGGCAATTTCAAATGGACCACCAGCAAGGGCGAGGACCGCTATCGCCGTGGCATGTACACCTTCTTCAAACGCACAGCCCCACATCCCGATCTCACCGCTTTCGACTGCCCCGATGCCAACACGACCAACGTGAAGCGCACCGTCTCCAATACCCCGCTGCAAGCCCTCACCACGCTCAACGCCGAAGCCTTCGCCGAGGCCGCTCAATCGCTGGCGAAACACATTTTGACCGATGTATCGCTCAAGGACGACGCCGCACGTCTCGCCCGCGCCTTCCGCTTCTGCGTTTCACGTTCACCGTCTGCCGAGGAACTCACCTCACTTCAAAAACTCCTCACCGAATCACGCTACACCTATCAAAACGGGCCTGCTGAAGAAGCAAAAGCAGCCATCGGCAATCATGCCGCTCCCAATGTCCCAGCGCCCGAAAACGCCTCCTGGGTGGCGACTGCGCGCATTGTGCTGAACTTGGACGAACTGATCACGAGGGAGTGAACCACCCGCGCTATTTGGCGGACCTCTTCTGAACCGGAGCTGGCGCGCATCCGCCCGCATCACACTCGAAGCGACAGGTGACGATGACGCCCTTTTTGGGTTTGTTGTGAATCTTGAGCCTGCCGCCGATCAAATTGGCGCGGTACTCCATCACACGCATGCCGATGCCATCGTTGCCGTTTTCCTTGCGGGCCTTGGACTTCCTCATGCCCGTCCCATCGTCCTCGACACGCAGTTCACATTCGCAAGGTCCGACTCCGCGCAGCGAGATTTTCACCTCGCCCGGCCTGCCATGACGCAGGGCGTTGTTAACCGCCTCCTGGGCGATGCGGAAGAGGTGGGCCTCCTTGTCCTCATTGTTGATGGCGATTGTGGCTTCCACATCGCAACTGCATGGTGTGCGGAAGTTGGTGCGCACAGTTTCCGCCAGCAGATTCAAGGCGCCTTCCAGCCCCCGGTATTTGACGCTCGTGGGCGACAGCCCGTGAGACATGCGGCGGACCTCGGAAACCGACTCATTCATCAGCTCGTGGATGCGAAGGGCATGCGCCTTGGCCTCACCATTCAACTCCGCCTCCAACGCCTCCATCATGATGACCATGCCGGTCATGGTCTGGCCCACGCCATCATGCAGATCATGCCCCACGCGCGCCTGCTCCTGCTCGATGACACGGAGCACCTCGCGCTGCAGGCGGTTGCGCTCGGTCATGTCCGTGCCGGTGATGACGATGCGGTCAGGACTGCCGTCCGGCTTGCGGGTGGAAGTGCTGCGCACCTCCACGGCACGCCATTCACCGCTCTTGGTGCGCAGACGCACATCGGTGGGCGGGTTGTCCTCGCCACGCAGCAGACGGGCGAAGCGTTCTTTCGAGCGCACAACCTCCTGCGCATCCATCAAACCGATCTCCCACGGTGTTTTGCCGATCACCTCCTTTGCCTTGTAACCCATGGTGGTGAAGAAAGCCGCATTGCAGTGCAAGAACCGTCCCTCGACATCCATCACAAAGATGAAGGCCGAGGTGTGGTTCACCAGCGCCTGGTTGTAGGCCAGTTCACGGCGGTAGTTAAACTCCGCCTGCTTGCGCTCATGGATGTCCTCCACCACGGCGATGTGGCGCAGCGGCGGCTCACCGGGACGCCACATGGGCGCGACGGTCAGGTTGATCCAGGTCAGGGCACCGTCCGGAGCCACGTTGCGTTTTTCCATGTTGAAGCTGTAGATTGTTCCCTCCTTCAGCTCCTGCATCTGGTTCAGATCATCCTGAAGATCATCCGGGTGGGTCACCTCCATGAAGGTGAGCTTTAGCATCTCCTCACGGGTGCGGTGATTGATCTCGCACATGCGCTGGTTCAAGTCGAGGTAGCGTCCCGTGGAGGTCTCGATCACCGCGATCCCCACCGCCGCCTGCTCAAACACAGCCCGGAAACGTTGCTCGCTCACCTCCAGCGCCTGCTCGGCCAGCTTGCGTTCGGTGATGTCTGAGATCGTCCCGGTCATGCGCACGGCCTCGCCGTTCTCATTCCAGTCGGCCTGCCCGCGGACAAGGAACCACCGGTAATCTCCGGCCTTGGTCAGAAGACGGCACTCCACCTGATAAGGCGCACGCCGTTCGAAATGCTCTTTGCGTGCGGCATGCACCTTCGGCACGTCATCGGGATGCAGCCGGGACAGAAAGGACGACTCGCGATTGTTCTTCAGCTCATTCTCCTCAAATCCCAACATCTGCTTCCAGCGCGGGGAGAGATAAACATCCCCCGTCACGATGTTCCAGTCCCACAGTCCGTCGGTGGTGCCGCGCAGGGCGCGTGCATAGCGCTCCTCGCTGATCCGCAGCGCCTGCTCCTTCCATTCACGCTCGATCGCCAGGCCGGCGAGACGCGCCGCGTTGGCGACCGTTTGAATCTCCGTCTGGGAGGGGTCGTGGGGCGCCGGGTGATAGCAGGCCAGGGTGCCCAGCACCTTCCCGGCACTGCTCAGGATCGGCTCGGACCAGCAGGCGCGCAGATTGGCCTTCAAGGCCAGCTTGTGGAACGGTTCCATGCGTGCGTCTGCCAGCACATTCGGGCAGATCACACGCATGCCCGAATAGGCCGCCGCACCACAGCAAGCCACGTTTGGAGCGATGAGCATGCCGTCGATGGCCTCCCTGGCATAATCCGGCAGGCCGGGCGCGGTCTTCATCTGCAAACGAGTGCCTGAGGCATCCACCAGCATCACACTGCACCGCATGCCCGGGAAACCCGCCTCCACATTGCGCGTGATGGCCTCCAGCACCGCCGTGGAGGGCGCTCCTTCAGCGATCATCCGCAGGCTGTGCGCCTCACGCTCCTCCGCCGCCTTGCGCTTGGAAATGTCCTCCGTGGTGCCGATCATGCGAGATGGCCGGCCCAAGGCATCACGCTCGATCACACGTCCGCGACTTAACACCCATTTCCACGAGCCGTCCTTGCAGCGCAGTCGAAACTCATCGACCAGGCTCGGACTTCTGCCTTCGAGATGCTCTTGAGCTGTTGAAAGCACACCCGGCCAGTCACCAGGATGCATCATCGCCTGCCACTCCGAGGAATTGCCAGGCATGGCATCCTGCGGTTCATAACCGATCATGGCCTTCCACTGGCTGGAAAAAAACAGCCGGTCGTGTTCGATGTCCCAGTCCCACACACCAAAGCCCGAGCTTTCCAAGGCAAAGCGCCAGCGCTGCTGGCTTTCCTCCAGTTTCCGTTCGGCCAGTACACGCTCCGAGATGTCACGTCCCACCGATTGCATCTCCACCAGATGACCTGAAGCATCAAACAGACCGCGGTTTACGAACTGCATCCAACGCACCTGTCCCTGGCCATCGTGGATGCGGTTCTCGATCACCACCACCGGGTTCTCCGGCGAAAGCACGCGCAGCTTCTCCTCGATCATTGGCAGATCGTCCGCCACCGCCACGGGCTGCCAGCGGCTTCCGATCAGTTCATCCGTCGTCTTGCCAAACAATCGGCAGTACACCTCGTTCACATAGGTGAAGGTACCGTCTGGCAGGAAGCGGCAGATCGTCTCCGTCAAATCCTCCACCACCAGCCGGTGGGAATCAGGATCCGTCGGCGCCAAGGCCGCGGGACGGGACTTGTGGGTCTTCATGGTCTCACGGGATATACCCCATCGACTTCATCCATTCCGCCACGCGCACGGCCCAGTCGTTGACGGGCTTGCCGCTCTTGCGCATGCCGAAGCCGTGACCGCCTTGGGTGTAGATGTGCAGTTCGCAGGGGAGGTTGAGCTTTTTGTATTCGAGATACAGCAGGGCGCTGCCGCTCGCGCTGGTGACACCTTTGTCGTCATGCGCATGGACCAGGCACATCGGCGGTGACTTGGCCGTGACCTGGACGCTCGGCAGGAGCTGAAACGTGTCCTCCTTGGTGACGAGATAGGCCGGATAGATGGGTATCGAGAAATTCGGCGTCGCATCCTCGACATCGAGCGCCGGATCGGTCGTGTAGGTCCGCTCGTTGGCGTGCAACGTGGCCATGACGGCGAGATGACCACCGGCTGAAAAGCCCAGGATGCCGATGCGGTCTGGCTTGAGGCCCCACTCAGCAGCGTGATGGCGGATGAGGCCCATCGCGCGCTGCGCGTCCTGCAACGGTTCGCGGGAAGGATCGGCGGGATCACGCCGTGGCACGCGGTATTTGAGCAGGATGCCCGTCACACCGTGCTGATTGAGAAAATCACACACCTGCGAGCCTTCGTGCTCATAGGCCAGGATGCCGTAACCACCGCCAGGGCACACGAGCACCGCCGTGCCATTCGGCTTTTCCGGTTTGAACACCGTGATCATCGGATCGGTGACGTTCGTGATGCGCTGCACGTCATCGGCGTTCTTCTTGGGCACTTCCTTTTCTGCTTCAATCTTCACGCCTGGTTTTTCCGGTGCGCCGCCGGGCCAGAGTTTCACCACAATCGGTTCAGCAGCGAAAACGGAGGTCGAGACGAGGAGAAGGGCGGAAATGAGCTTCATGGTGCCGCCATTGGAGCGGAAATCACCGCGCAACGCAAGGCAGCATCATCGCGTCCCGCATGCCGTGGAGGATTTTTTTGTCCGCCGGGCACACCGTGGCCAGCACGCCGCCGAGCGCGGGATCGTTGTCCTCATGCGACGTGGCAAAATAATACGGGCACAGCCGCACTCGGCTCTGCATCGCCCGCGTGGCCTGTTTCTCCTCATCCCAGGCCGGATGCACAACGACCTTCGCGCGATGAAACTCCTGCAACACAAACGGATTCGTCGGGAAACTCGCCAGCGCCTCGTCAATCGCCGCGCCCCACTGCTCCTGTGACAAATCGTGGCCGATAAACACCCCTCGCGAGCCCCAGCCGCGCTCTGAGAAGCCGCTGATCTTCAACACCAACTGCCGCTGCTTGCCGCCGAACGATTTCATCTCATGCCAGCTCTGAATATCGAGCTTCGGCCACACCGCGAACGGCGGCAGTGGCACCGGATCGACCACCCAGCCCATCGGAATACATTTCTTCAATAGTTCGCGGTGCTCAGTGCTCAGGGCTGAGTTCCAGAAGTCTTCCAAGGCGGGCGACCAGAACAGCGCGAGCCACAGCTTCTCTTCGAGGAAGGCTTTGATCGGCGGCGTGAAGCTCGATTCGCCGCGCGCGGCCATGCGCAGCATCGAGTCGGCGTTTTCGACGTTGGTGAGGTCAAACAGCTCGAAGAAGCGGTAAATCGCCGCGCCATTCAGTTCAAACGGCTCCACCTCCCACGGTCGCAGCACACGGCGGCCCAATCGCTCCGCCAGCCAGCTCATCTCCGGGAAGTAATCGCCTGATTCATGTGAGATCAGAATGTCCTCGTTCGGAAACGCCGCCGCAAAGCCATCCTGCATGCCCGCAGCGCCGCCAATCACGTTTTGATCCAGCGCGGCATACGTTTCATTCAGCCATGCCGTCAAACCGATGCCGCCGGGCAGCGAATCAAGTTCTGAAATGCTCACGCCGGTTTCCGTCAGCACCAAATCCGGCCGCAGCACGCGCGGCAGATCCTCATGCCAGCGCGGATTACTTCCCAACTCGATCACCCGTTGCGGCTTGCCCTGATCCAGCAGCTTCGCCACCCAAGGATATGCCTCATCGAAGTACAACCGGTTGCACGCCCGCTGAAACGCCCGCAACGCCGGTCCGAGTGCTCGAATCAGCTCCACCGTCGCCGCATCCAGCGCAAACGCCTCCGGCGACAGCACCCACTCCTTGTCCTGGAAGAAACCTTGCTCAGGAAATGAGGCACGGATGCGAGAGATGGATTCAGCAGCAGATGCGGACATTGCGAACGATTACGACAGACGAAAGCATCCGTCTCACTTCGATTCTGCCACCTTCGTATTCCCCGACGGCAAGGTGCGAATGCGTTGCGTCGGGCTGAGGCCGTATTTGTCGGGTTGATACATGGCTTCGATGCGGGCGGGCGGAGCGGTGGTGTCTCCTTCGGCGATGACTCTCGCGAGGTATTGGAGGCTGAACTTGCCTTTGGCAGGGGCGTAGTCGGTGAAGAACAGGGCGCGGTCAGTGCGGATCTCGCGGTGGTCGCAGAACCAGGGCTGGGTGCCGTCGGGGAGCTGGTCGCCTTCGCGTTCGCTCTGGGTGCCGAACTCGGGATTGATGGCCTCGAAGACGGCGGGCAGGGAGTCGTCGATGGCGAGGTAGCGATCACCACCGCCGATTTCGATCTTAAGCGTGACGACGACCATGTCGCCGACGCGGAGGTCGTCGGTGCCGGTGGTGGAGCCGTCCATGTTCAGCTCCTCGTAGGTGCGTTCAATGGCGTAGCCTTTGTTCTCACCGGCGAAATCACGCTGCGGCGGGAAGCTGCGGGCCTCGATGCGGCTGAAAATCTCGCGTCCGGCAGGAAGCTCGACGCTGAGTGGCTTCGCGCTGAGCGCCTCATTGAGCGCGAAGTTCACACGGGCGCTGGAAAAGCCTGCGGTGAGGTTCAGCGGCACTGATTGCGTGTCCCAGCGGCCAGTGGCGGCCAACGGCTCGCCGACTTTCTTCAAGCTGCGCTCGTAGGCGGACAAGGCGGTGAGCATCCAGGCATTGGTGAAGGTGTTGCCCCACTCGCCACGGCCATTGCGTGATTGCAGGATCGACAAGGCGAGCGCTTCAGCATCGGTGGTGAGGCCGAGGTGCGTGTAGCAGATCAAACGCAGCGCTTTGTTCGCGCCGTTGCCGGCCCAGTGGCTCCAAATCACCGGTGCAGGCGCTGGAATCGTTGTTTTGGCCTTCGTGTCGGTCTTGGACTTCGATTTGGCCTTGGAAGCAGCGACCTTGGTCTTGCTGTCGGTTTTCGGCGGTGTCGGAGGCGCGGGTGGTTTCCAACCGAGGGTGTCTTTGATCTGCTGGGCAGGCGTGTTGCTGATGCACATCGAGAGCGCGAGGTAGAGACGGGCGGTTTCCGGCAGTTTGTCGCGCTTGCCAAAGAGCAGGTTTTGATAAGCTGGCTCGGGTTTGCCAGCTTTGGCGAGTGTGTAGAGCGCGAGGGCGGAGTCGGCGATGTTGTAGAGGTCTTTTTCTTCCTCAAGGCCACGCAGCTTTTTGGAGAGGTATTCGACGAGCTTGTTGATGGCATCGGCAGGAACATCCGCGCCTTGATCACGCGCGCGCAGCAGCAGCAGGCCGCCGTAAGCGCTGCCCCAGAAGGTCGGCTCGGTGCCGCCGGGCCAGTAGGCGAGACCGCCTTCGTCGGTGGTCATTTGCAGCAGCTTGTTCACGCCGGATTGAATGACGAGCTTCGCTTTTCCGCCGCCGAGTTGATCGGGGAACAGCGGCTCGTATTTGCCAAGCGTAAGCCAAGGCATCGTGGCGGAGGTGGTCTGCTCGACGCAGCCGTAAGGATACTTCAAGAGGTAATCGAGCGCGTCGCGGGCCTCGTAGAGGCGGCTGTTGCTGATGCCGAGCGAGAGCGAGCCTTCGCCTTCGAGCAGCGCGGGGTTCACATTCTTGATGAGGTTATCGACGGGTTCATCGGCTTTGAGGCGTGTGTAGCTCACATAGCGCAGCTCGGGCACAGGATGATTCACCTCGAAGGTCGATTCGGTGCCATCGCTGGCCTCGGCGGCCCAGTTCACGCCGCGTGCGATCCATTTCCATTTCGCCGTACCGAGCTGCACAAACTGCACGGGGAAGGCGGTGGCGGCGGTTTCACCGGCTTTGATCTGGAGGATGACTTTCTGCTGCTTCGCGCTGCCACCGGTGTCGGCGGTGAGCGAGGCGGGAATGAAATCGCGCTTCTCCTGAATGAAGTTCGCGCTGCCATCGAGTTCGAGCGTGACCTCAACAGCACCCGCGTTTGGTGTGGTGTTGTGAACGACGGCTTTGACGAGGAATTCATCGCCGAGGCGGGCGAAGCGCGGCACGGCGGGTTCGATCATGAGCGGCTTGTTGATCTTGAAGGCGGACTCGCCTTTACCGAAACGATCCACGCCATGCGCTGCGACGGCCATGATGCGGTAGCGCGTGAGATTGTCCGGTGCGGTGACGCTGGCGGTCAGCTTGCCCTGAGCATCGGTGATGCCAGAGGCGAGCCAGAGCGGCGTGACGATGAAGTTTTTGCGGATGGTGGCGTTCGCGCCGTTGCCGTCGCCGCCTTTGTCACCGACGACGAAGCCTTTGTTGCCACGGTCGCGTGCGGCGAGTTCTTCGGGCAGCAGATTGTCGAACGAAGTGAAGCTATCGATGGCGAGCGGCAGTTCGGCGTGGAAATAGGCCGAAGGGTCAGGCGTCTCGTGGCTCATGAGGCTCAGCACGCCTTCATCGACGGCGTAGAGCGTGACATCGCTGCCGGAGACAGGCGCGCCTTTGGCATCGGTGATCGTGGTGGTGATGTTCACTGCCTCGGCAGGGCGAACTTCATCGCGATCCGGCTTCACGGCGAGTTTCAGTTCCTTGGCGTCCGATTCGACCTTCAGGGCGCAATAACCAACGCGATACTCGGGCATCTTGTGCTGCTTGGTGCTGGCGGCGGAACCGCGGATGACGATGACGGAGACGAAGACATTCGGGAACTCGTTTTCGCCGAGCGGAATGCGGATGATCGGGTTTTCGAGCGTGAGTTCGGTCACAAACTGACGATGCAGCTTGTTGCGCTCCACGGTGACGAGCGCGGTGCCTGCGATGGGTGTTTTGACCACGATCACGGCGTCCTCGCCGGGTTTGAGCGTCGTCTTTTCCGGTTGGAGGTTCATGCGGTTGCCATCTTCCATCGCCCAGGGGAATTCATTCCCGCCGACGGCGTAAAACGGCATGCGCGAGATCACTTTGGTGCCTTTGGCATCCACCGCTTCCGCCGTGACGAAATAAACGCCGCCGCGTGCCGGTGTGAACGGAATGCTCATCGCAGGTGCGGAACCGGCGGTCGCTGGCTTCAAATCGAGGCTTTGTTTCAGTTCCTCGCGCAGGATGACCTGATCCTTCGTGGTGCTGCCGCCGCCTGCGGTGGCGATTTTGAGCGTGTGATACTCCTGGCGCTCGACTTTGACATCCACACGCACATTGCCGGAGGCGGGAGCGCCTTTGGAGTCAATCGCGACGACCTCAAGCTGCAGCGCCTTGCCTGCTGTGCCGAAATAGTCGGGGCCTTTGAGACCGAGCAGGAAATTTGCGCCGGGGACTTCAAACTCGGCGGCGGAGCTGATCGTCTGCTCGTTGATGTCGGTGACTTCGGCGTTCACGCGCACGCGCTGCGGCAATGCGGCACGATCTGCGGGCGGCTGCGGCATTTCGAGCGTCGCGGTGCCGTCATCGCCAAGGTACAGATCCCCATTCACGAACCACTCGTTTTCTTCTTCGTCGTTGTCGTGCCCGGCGTAATCGCCATCAGCATCGCGATCCTGCGCATAGTGCGACCACGCGGGAGCTTCGCCGAAGTGATACTGGCGATACGCCTCGGGCGCTTCGTAATCACGTTCCGAATTCGCGCTCCACTGCACCTTCGCGACGGAGAGGGCCTTGCCCATGAAGTAATTGGCGCTGAGCGAAAGCTGGATGCGATCAGGCTCAAACTTGATCTCTTTCGTGTCGAGTTTCACCTCGAAGGTGTTTGGCTTGTAATCGTCGATGCGGAAGGTCATGCCGCCACCGTCATCGCTCTGGCTGTTGGGATTGGGTGCTTTGAGATTGATCGAGAGATCATACCAGCCTGCAGGACCGGTGGGGAGCACGACATCATCCGCCCAGGCACCGCTGGCAGTGAAGGTGACCGGCTTGTCGATGACGACGCGGTAACGCGGATCGCGAATCACGAGGCGGCCTTCAGCAGGCGCTTGATCGAGGCTCAAGTCGTCGCCGATGAGCAGACGCGTGTGCGCCTTGAAGTGCGCGGTCTCGCCGGGCTTGTAGAGCGGACGGTCGGAGAACACAAAGGTGCGCCGTTGCGCCTGCCACACACTTTCATAAGCCTGTAAAATGTCGTAAGGCACGCCGATGCCGCTGTTGCCGCACTCGATCACGGCACAGTCGCCGTTTTTCTCCGCCATCACAAACGCGGGCGTGGCTCCAGGCGCGGTGGCGATGCCACTGGCATCCGTGTCGCCGTAGCCGACGAGTTTCAGATCAGCATCGACGAGCGTGAGCCGCACGCCGGGCACCGGCTTGCCGGTTTCGAGCGAGGTGACAAAGACCATCGTCTCCTTGCCGTTGCTCTTTTGCATGATGCCGAGATCGGTGAACTGCACGAGCGACTGCGTGACGACGCCCTTCTGCGTGAGTCCGGCGGCGGCGGCACCTTCGATTTCGATGAACAGCGGGGCGGCAGGTTGATCGCCCAGCACTTCGCGCCAGTTCAGCTTCACGATCTCGCTTTGATCCAGCGGCTTCGTGATCGGGAAACTGCGGTCAAACACCTGCGTGCCTGGATAGGCGTCGATGGACTGCGTCTTGTAAGCGGCCTTTTGTTTCTCATTGCCGTAGTAGGCGGTTTGATAGGCGCGGTAAAGATCGAGCGCTTTGAGCAGCTCAGGACCGTTGAGACGCTTCGCACGCACACGCACCTGGCTCACGTTCGCGGCGCTGAATTCATAATTGGCACCACCTTTGGCAAGCTGGGCGTTGATGAAGGCTGGTGCGGCGACGTAAGGCGGGTTCGGGATGAAAGTGACGCTGTTTTTCACCGGAGCACCGAGCGTCATGCCATCACCGGAGGTCATCGTGGGATCGACGGTGACGGTCTGCGGCTGATTGAGCGGGAATTTGCCGCTGATGCGCAGCGTGCGGTGAGTCACCTCCGCTTTCGTCTCACCAGTCGGAATCGGGTCGATGTGAATGAGCGCGGCGAGTTTCTTTGCGAACGCGGTCTGTTCCTCGGGCTTCATTTCTTCGTCCGAAGGCGGCAAGAGGCGCTTGTTGAAGTCGATTTCGAGGTAGTAGTCACTGTCGAACGGCGTGTGTGCGCTGACATGGGTGACGGCGAAGGGCTTGATCTCGCCCAGCGTGATCTCGTCGCCGGTGGCGAGCTGATTTTGACCCGAGGCGTTGCCGAGTGTTTCCGCGACGGTGAGCTTCCATTTGCCGATGGAGAGCGGCGACACCGGCTCCACCACGATGGCGCTGAGACGCGGCGCATCGTCGGTCACGGCCGGTTTGGCCTTGGAAATCTCTTCCGCCCAGGTCGGCTGCGCCTCGGCACTCCAGCGTGTGAAGTCCTTGCCCGTGGCATGGCGCACCTTCGCCGCGATGGGCTGTGGAGACGACTCGGACACGAAACGGATGTGCTTCGCGGCTTCCGCAGGCGTGACGCCGTCGTTGAATTCAAACAGGAAGCGCGGACTGCGGTTCTGCGCATCGTCATCGAACCAGCGCGGATGCTGATCAATGATGCGGAATTGAGCGCTTTGAACGGAATCAAGCGTCTCCGTCGAGAGTGGCTTGCCTGCCAGGTCGGTCAAACCACCGCGCAGTTTGAAATCGTAGCTGCTGGCGAACTTTGGCGCCTGAGTGAGATGAAAATGCCCGCTGCGCGTGCTCGTCCACTCAAACGTGCCGGTGAGTTCCGGCGTGACGACAAGCGGCGAGGTTTCCTCATTCTTGCCGATGCGCTCCTTCGCGATCATCGGCGTCGGAAACACGACCTCAATGGTCGATTCAGGGGCAAGTTCGACGGGATTGATGCTGATCTCGGCCTGGAGCGCCGGAGGAGCCGGTGTTTGGGTATCGGAACGGCTCTTCTTGGCAGGAGCCGCAGTGGCGGAGACAAACGCCAGTGTTATGACTGGCAGCAGCACGAGGCTGAAAGTGGTTTTCATGGCGAACGAAGGGTTCGCCGTGAAAGTAGCATGCCGCCGCAGGGAGCGAGGGGATTTTTGGGGAGATTTTGGAAGCCGCGTTTCGCCTCATTTCAAAACCCACGCCTTCACCTTGTCGAAGGCAGCCTTTCAGAGCGATTCGGCCGCAGTTCTCCTCGCCCAGGCATCCGCGTCGATGAGCGCCTCCAGATTGGGATGCGCGATGACTTGATGCGCGTTCATGACAAGCTCCACAGTCTGCCAGATGCCGGGGAAGTTGATCTTGCCGTTGAGGAAGGCATCGACGGCGACTTCGTTGGCAGCATTGAGCACGGCAGGGAGCGTGCCGCCGATGGTGCCGGCGTGGCGGGCGAGATTGAGGGCGGGGAAATCGTCAACGCGGGGGGCTTCGAAATGCAGGGCGCCGACTTGGGCGAAGTTGAGCGGCTTCAAATTGTTCGGCACGCGATCAGGCCAGGTGACGGCGTATTGAATCGGGAAGCACATGTCGCTGTGGCTGAGCTGGGCGATGACGCTGTTGTCGGCGAACTCGACCATGCTGTGGACGATGCTTTGCGGATGCACGACGACCTCGATCTTGTCCATCGGCACGTCGAAAAGCCACTTCGCCTCGATCATTTCGAGGCCTTTGTTGAAGAGCGTGGCGCTGTCGATGGTGATCTTGCGGCCCATGGTCCAGGTGGGATGCTTCAGGGCCTGCGCGACGGTCACGCCCGGCAGTTGATCGGCGGGCAGCGTGCGGAAGGGGCCGCCGCTGGCGGTGAGCAGGATGCGCTGCACGTCGCTATGGCGGTGGCCTTCGAGACATTGGAAGATGGCGTTGTGCTCGCTGTCCACGGGCAGAATGTTCACGCCCTTGCGCTTCGCGGCTTCGGTGACGGCTTCGCCGGCCATGACGAGGATTTCTTTGCTGGCGACGGCGAGATGCTTGCCGCGTTCGATGGCGGCGAGGGCGGGTGCGAGTCCGGCGGTGCCGACGATGGCAACGAGCACCATGT
Source organism: Prosthecobacter sp. (assembly GCF_034366625.1). Classification (NCBI taxonomy): domain Bacteria; kingdom Pseudomonadati; phylum Verrucomicrobiota; class Verrucomicrobiia; order Verrucomicrobiales; family Verrucomicrobiaceae; genus Prosthecobacter; species Prosthecobacter sp. The sequence continues at coordinate 73,404 of NZ_JAXMIH010000023.1, read as the reverse complement.
CGGCGTCGGATTCGTTGACGAGATCGATAAGACCCTGCGTTCCGGTGTGCAAAACGACATCCGCAGGCAGCAGCGCTCGCGCTTTGGCCGCCGCGGTGGGATCGGTGAGCGCGACCTGCTTCACGCCGGTCTCACGGACTTGCTCGACGAGTGCCTCGAGGCTGCTGTTCGCGGCCAGGCCGACGATCTGCATACGCTCCGGGATGTCGCGCGCGACTTTGAGGGCGCTGGTGCCGATGGAGCCGGTGGAGCCGAGGAGGAGGACTTTGCGCATCACAGAACGTGGGGGTGGAATCGTCCTCCTACTCGAACTCGTCCTCGATAAAAGCGGATTCGATGAAACGATGAAGGATCGAGATGCCGTGAAGGGGGCGCTGAACGGCTCGAAAGGTGGGGGAGATGGCGGCGTGGCAGAATCGAGGACGAGTAGGAGTAGGAGGACGAGTAGGATTCGCTTAGCGGGCGATGGCGGAGAGATAAAAATAAAACACCGGTGCGGTGAAGAGCAGGCTGTCCGTGAGATCGAGCACGCCGCCGATGCCGGGCAGGGCGTGGCCGGTGTCCTTGATGGCAACGCAGCGTTTGAGCACGGACTCGGCGAGATCGCCGGTGACGGCGGTGGCGCAGAGAACCGGGGCGAGGATCATGCCATGCATCCAGGTGATGGGGGCGATTTTTTCGGGCATGAGAGCCAGCAAGACGGCCGCAGCTGCAAAGGATCCGATGAAAGCACCGACAAAGCCCTCCCACGATTTCGCCGGGCTGATGTGCGGGATCATTTTGTGCTTCCCAAACAGCACGCCGACCACATAAGCGCCCATGTCGCTGAACTTGGTGACCATGACGAGGAAGAGCACGAGGAAGAGGCCGGTGATGCCGTTGCCGTCCGGGCGGAAGTACATGAGGCGGGCGATGAAGCCGAAGAAGATGACCGTGTAAACGACGCCGAAGACTGTGTTGAAGATGCGCTGGAGCGTGAGCGCGCCCTCAAGCTGCTGGCGGTAGCACAGCAGGAAGGAGCCATGCACGCTCGCGGTGAGCGCGGCGAGGTCCAACCACATCGGCGGCTCGGAGTGGTGCGTCATCGTCCACCAGATCACCGTGGCCCAGTAGGCGAAGCAGATGACGAAGCCGAGCGCGTTGAACGAGCGCGCATGGGGGTCGGCGCGCAGCAGGCGATAATATTCCACCGCTCCTGCCACGCCGAAGAAGCCGGTGATGGCGATGACCAGCCAGTTGCTCCTCCATTGAAACGCCACCGCCAGCAGCGCCCACAGGATCAGCGTACTGAACAGGCGGGACGCAAAGACGCGGCGCTTGCTGGGCGGGGTCGGCAGGGCTGCGGCGGATTCGGACATGCGGCGGGTTGGAGAGGGCTGCCATTTAGAGCGTATCCCACCGGCTTGAGCAATGCGATTTCGCATTTGGCATTCGTTCACGCTCCGGTAACATCGCGCGCATGGCAGCCTACGTCATCCAGCCCGGCGACACACCGATGGGCATCGCGCGCAAATTCGGCATGAGCTTTGACGCCTTCAAAGCCATCAATCCGGGCCTGTGCGACGCGAACAACCACTGCCGCGTGCAGTTTCCCGGCCAAGTGCTGCAGGTCGAGGCTCCAGGCGGTGCACCTGCCGCTCCGGCGAATCCGACCCAGCCCGCTGCGGGCTTTGCGCCCCAGGCTCCGCCGTGGATGGAAGTGGCGCTCCGCGAACAAAACGTGGCCGAATGGAACCCTGGCGACAACCCGCGCATCATCGAATACCTCGCCAGCGTGGGCGTACGTGGCGGCGATGAGACGAGCTGGTGCGCCGCCTTTGTGAACTGGAGCATCCGCAAGGCCGGCTTTCGCGGCCATAACACCGGCCTCGCCGGCCCGTGGATCAGCTACGGCCGCGCCGTGGCACCGGCCTACGGCTGCGTGGTCGTGCTGCAACCGCTCAGCGCCGGTGCCAGCGGTCACGTCGGTTTTCTGCATGCGATGGATCAAAGCAACGTCTGGCTGCTCAGCGGCAACAGCGCCAACCGCGTACGCATTTCCGCCTACTCGCGCGGCAAGCTGGTGCCGGGGCAGTGTTTCCGCTGGCCGGTGTGATCAAAACCCGCCTTCAAAGAACGCCCGCAGGTCGTGCAGCCCCTGCCCTTCCCGGCAGACTTCGGCCAGATTCGCCACAGCGGCGGGGATGTGCTGGATGTAATGCGGTTTGCCGAGGTTGCGGCTGAGGTTGGCGTAGGCACCGAGGGCCTGCATGAGGCGCTGGGCGGCGCAGAGGTAGAAGACTTCGCGCAGCTCGTTCAAATCGAGGCCGCGATGCGCGGCGTAGTAACGCAGCAACTCGGAACGCTCGGTGCGTGAAAGGTTCACATACGGATCGTAGAGCAGCGAACCAAGATCGTATTCGGCACGGCCAAGGCGCAGTCCCTGGTAATCGACCAGCCAGGCTTCTTCGCCCCGGATGAGCACGTTCTGGCTCTGGAAATCGCGATGAACAAGGCAACGCGGCAGTTTGGCAAGGCGGCGGCGGAGTTGTTTGAGCGTTTCATGAGCGGCCTGGTATTCCGCGTGTGTGAATTCGCGGCCCAGATGCCCGCCGACAAAGTGATCGAGGAAGTAGTTCTGTTCCCATTCATAGAGCGCTTCGTCGAAGGCAGGCTCCAGTTCGTCGAGATCGGCAGGGGTGAGTGATTTCTCCTCCACGCCGTGGAATTTGGCCGCCTCACGTAGCGTGGCTTCGTAAAGCGGGGCACGTTTGCTCCAGGGCTGGTGGTTCAAGGATTGCAAATCCACACGGCCCAAGTCCTCCAGCCACACGCAGAGCCGCCTCTCATCAAAGGCCAGCACATGCGGCACATGGGCACCCATCTTTTCCAGACGATGGGTGGCGGGCACAAACTTCGGATTGTCACGCCGGGCCAGGGTGTAAACCATCAGAACCATCGGTTCGCGACCGTCCTGCCATTTCAGGCGGTAAAAATGGCGGTCAGAGGCGCCTTTGAGAATCACTTCGACCTCGCATGGTGTGCTGTTCAGTTCAGGAAACTGTTCGCGGGTGAGAATGAGCAAGGCCTCGTGTTCGGGGAGCATGGTGGGAATGCGGAATGACGAATGCGGAAGGTCGAATGTCCAACGCAAAGCCGCGAATGCCTAAAAATCCACGTCTTCGACGCTCCCCGCCGCCGTGATGCCGCTGCGGACGATGCAGCGCTTCAGCACGGAACCGGCGACCACATGTCCGCCCGGCCAGACGATGGTGTCTTCAAGCTGCGCGCCGGATTCGATCACCGCTCCAGGTCCGATGACGTTGATGCCGCGCAAAACGGCCCCGTGTTCAATCTGCGCCGCCGGGTCGATCGCCGGGCCATACATGCCGTTCAAAGCCGAGTGCGCGGACAAATAGGTCGTGCGGCTGCCCAGATCCCACCAGCAGCCGTCGTCGATCACGACGGCACCGATTTTGGCCCCTTCGCGGATCATGTTGAGGAAGATCGGGATGACGGATTCGACCTTTCCGGGCGTGATCCAGTCGTGGATGGCTGGATCGCAGGCGTAGATACCAGTGAAGAGGTATTTCCCCTCGTCTCCGGTGCCGAGTTTGTTGCGGATGTCAGTGACGCGGCCGCGCCGGGCATCAAAGGCGATGTGCAGGGCCGGCCCATGGCTGCGCAGGGCCAGGGTGACGAGATTGCCATTTTCACGGTGCTCCGTGAGCAGCGGCTTGAGCGGCAGGTCGGTCAGGATGTCACCGTTATAGACGAGAAAGGGCTCGTTCCCGAGCAGATCGCGCACGTTGGCGATGCCGCCGGCGGTTTCGAGGCGCACGGGGCTTTCGTTGCGGAATTGAATCGGCGTGCCGTGGTAGTTTTGCTCTGGGAAGGCCCGCGCATAGGCCTCCGGGAGGTGATGTGTGTTCACCACGAAACGTGACACACCCGCCGCACGCAGATGATCGAAGGCGTAGGTGATCAACGGCCGGTGAAACACGGGCACGAGCGGCTTCGGAAGCTGTTCCGTCAGCGGCCGGAGCCGTTCACCAATGCCTGCGCCCAATACAAATGCCTGATTCACGCGCCGCACTTACGCGGACGTGATGACGGCGCAAATGGAAGTTGCCGCAGCAGTTCAAGCCCCCCGCTTCTTCCGCAGCCAGGTGACCAGCAGCACAATGACCACGACCGAAGCGATGGCTGGCAGCGTGTAACCGCCCCCGGTGGCCATTTCGCACATGGGGCAGTCCATCGCGGACATCGGTGAAGCATCTGCCGTGATGAGTGGCGGAGCCTTCGTGCGTGGCGTGAAGGTCTTCAAATCCAGCACGTAGCTCGACTCACCCGGAAACAGTATCTGGAAGCGATCCAGCTTTTTGCCGAGGGCCGTGTTGTGATACAGAACGCTCAACTCCCCCGCTGGCAGCGCCTTGATCGAGTAACCCGTCGTTCCAGTCGGCACCTTCGTCTTCCAAGTTCCCGTCAGCACCACCACATCCTCCGACGCTTTCAGCGGTGCGTTTTCATGCGTGGTGAATTCAAAGGCGAACTCGGGATTCACCGGTGCCGCCGGGTCCAGCACGATCTCAACGACGCGCTTCACATAGTCACGGGCCGTGGCCTTGAGCTGCTCCTTCCGCTCGGTCGTAAAGAGAGCCAGATCGGCATTGGTGACCGAAAGGGCAACGTTCGGGTCCGGCTCAAAACAGCGCGGATCCACCTCCAACTGAAGCGTCCAGGCCCCGTCTTGGGCGAAATCCGCCCGCACAGGCACGTCCGGCAGAGGATGCGCCAGGCAGGGAGTCACAAGCGCCAGAAGCAGGAACAAAGGGAGGCAGAAGGCAGCGTTCTTCATCCGCCCAGCGTGGCACAGCCGGTGCCGTTGTGACGAGCTTTTTTCAAATACCCCATATTTTTTGATTGTCAGGCAGACCCAGAATCGTTTTGAATGGGTGCAAATCCGCCCGGTCAGTTCCCTGACGGAAAGCTAACCACACCCAAACCACACATGAAATCCATCCTCACCACCCTCGCCGTCCTCGGCCTTTCCGTCTCCGCCTTCGCAGGCTGTGGCGTCACCACCACCTCCAAGGGCAAGCTCAAGTCCTTCGACAAAGACACCAAATCCATCGTGATCGAAGCCGATGGCAAGGAAATCACCACCAAAGTGACCGCGAAAACCAAGAATGCTGGCGATATCGAAAAGTTGGTCGGCAAGAACGTGACCGCCGTCATCTCCAAGCATGGCTATGCTGAGACCGTTGAGAAGAGCTAGTTTATCCTGCGGTGATTGAATTTCACCCGCGAAGCCCGGAGGCGACCCCTCCGGGCTTTTTCATGCCCCCATTTTAAGATTGCGTGGAATACCCGGATTGGAACATGCTCTCACCACTGTGTACGCGGGCTTCCTGCCCGCGTCAGTTCCAGCATCCACACCACACACTCATGAAAGCACTCCTCACACTCGCCCTCGTGGCCTCGGCGCTCGCCCTCAGCAGTTGCGGCAACTGCCCGCTCGCCCCCCAGAAGAAATCCTGCCCCGTCGGCTGCGCCAAGCCCTGCTGCGCCAAGAAAGCCGCTGACTGCAAGACCTGCTCGCACTAAGCGCGGGCCAGTCCTGTCTCTCGGAGCCCGGAGACGCGCCTCCGGGCTTTTTCATGCCCGCGTTGCGCCGATCCTGCCCGCGGGTGTGCCGCTTTTGGCATGTCACGCTTAAACATGCACGCTGAGTGCAAGTTTAACCCCATGCCTTCGTAACACCGGCATGAAACTCAGCCTTTTCACCGACTACTCTCTGCGGGTGCTCATGTTTGCCGCGCTGAAGGGCGAGTCCTTTTCCCTCAGCGAAGTTGCTGAGTCCTACGACATCTCACGCCACCATCTCGTGAAGGTGGTGAACTACCTCGCCAAGCTCGGCTACCTCGAAACCCGCCGTGGCCGTGGCGGCGGCATCGCGCTGGGCATGAAGCCTGAGGAAATCCGCATCGGCATGGTCGTGCGGCGCACCGAGGACACACCTTTCATCGTCGAGTGCTTCGACAAACAGCACAATACCTGCCCCATCAACGGCTCCTGCCGCCTCAAAGGCGCTCTCGCCCAGGCCGTGAATGCCTTTTACGAAACGCTCGACCGCCACACACTGCGCGATCTGGTCGGCGGAACGGAAGGCCCGCGCCTGCACCGCATTTTGCTCCCCAAGCCATGAACCGTCTCCTTCAAACGAGCCTGCTCATCCTCTCGCTCTCCGGCACCGCCTTGCTCGCCGAAGACGAGTATGAAAACGCTCCCATCCGCTACTCTGACACCGAGCCGAACGACGCCGCCCAGCGCCTCGAACGCCTCATGGCCGCCGGGAAGGTGAAAATCGACCGCACCGACGCTTGGACCGTGCTGCGCGATGTGATGAAGCACTTCGACATCCCGCCAGAATCGCAAACCATGGTCTTTTCAAAGACCAGCAAGCAAAACGACCGCATCAACCCGCAAACTCCCCGTGTCGTCTATTTTGGCGACAACGCCTATGTCGGCTACTGCCTCGGCGGCAGCATTGAGGTCTCCACCATCGACCCCAAGCTCGGCCCCATCTTCTACCTGCTCGATCCCTACGAGGAACCGCAGAAGCCGCTGCACTTCCAGCGCGACAATAGCTGCTTGAGCTGCCACGGCGGCCCCTTCACCCCCGAAGTGCCCGGCGTCATCGTGCGCTCCGTCTATCCTGGCCCCGAAGGCCATCCCATCATGAGCCAGGGCAGCACCGTCGTCGATACCACCACGCCGTTCAGCGACCGCTGGGGCGGCTGGTACGTCACCGGCAGGCACGGCAGCGTCCTGCATCGCGGCAATGTCACCGCCACCGAGAAAAACGACCAGTCCATCGACATCGACTTTAAAGCCGGTGCCAACATCACCAGCCTCGCCAAATTTTTCGACACCACGCCTTACCAGCGCAAAACCAGCGACATCATCGCCCTCATGGTCCTGGAGCATCAGACCAGCGTGCAAAACATCCTCACCAAAGCCAATCACACGTCCCTGCGTGCCATGCACATGCAGACCAGCCTCCAGCGCGAGCTTGGCGAAAAAATCGAGTCCGAACCCACCGGCACCGCCCGTCGCATCATCGATCACTGCGCCGAAGACGTCATCGACGCCCTCCTCTTCAAAGATGAAGCCGCCCTGCCCGAAGGCGGCATCGAGGGCGATCCCGCCTTCCAGACCGCCTTCACCCAACGCGCCCCGCAAAGCAGCGACGGCCGCAGCCTGAAGGACTTCCAGCTCCTCAACCGCCTCTTCAAGCACCGCTGCAGCTACATGGTTTACTCCCTCACCTTCCAGCACCTCACCGCCCCGCTGAAGCAAACCGTCCTTAGCCGACTCTGGACTGTCCTCGAAGGCAAGGACACCACCGGGAGCTACACCTACCTCGGCGAAACCGAACGCGCCCATATCCGCCGCATCCTCGCCGAAACATTGCCCGGAGCACCAGCGGAGTGGAAGAAAACGATTGCAAGCAAGTGATGAGCAGTGCGGGTTGAAAACCCACTCTCCATCTCCAAGCTGCGCCCATGAACCGGTTCCTCACCCTCCTGCTCTGCGCGCTCTGCCTCACCGCCTGCGAAAAACAGCCCGCAGTCGTCGATTTCGCCGACAAGGAAGTCGAACTGCTCAATGAGGGCAAAGAGGCGAACTACAAGAGCAAGCCTTACACCGGCCTCGTCCGCAACAAACACTCGAACGGCAAGACAGCGGGCGAATACCCTTACCAGGACGGCAAGATGCACGGCGTGATGAAGGAATGGTGGGAGAACGGCCAGCAGTCCGCCGAGACCAACTTCGACCACGGCCAGCGCCACGGCCTCAACCGTTACTGGGACATGAAGGGCAAGCAGACCAAGGAACAAATCTACGACCACGACAAATCCATCAGCGAGAAGCACCTCTGATCGGTTCATTCATAATTCCGCATTCGTCATTCGACCTTTCCCTCCATGGCTCCCGTCTTCGCCCTGCTCATCATCGCCCTTGTCTCGCTGCTGGCGGTGCGCGTGGGCTCCACAGCGCTGATGATGACCGGCCTGAGCTGGGACACGGCCAGTTTTCAAGCCTACTCCGCGTTCTTCGGCGTCGGTTTCACCACGAAGGAGGCGGAGATGGTGGTGAATCATCCCGTGCGCCGCCGCATCATTCGCGATCTCATTCTCGTCGGCAATGTCGGTCTCACCTCTGCGCTCGCCACGTTGGTAGTCACGCTGCTGCAAACCACCTCCGGCGGCAATGCGCTGCTCATGTTTGGCTGGCTGATCGGCGGCCTGGTCGCTCTGTTGTTCATCTCGCGCCTCGCCTGGTTTCAAAAAGTGCTCGACCGCGTCATTCAGTACACCCTGGAGCGGGCGGGCATGGTGCGCGCGCTCGATTACGAGCTGCTGCTGCGCATCCAGCACGGTTACGTCGTCTCCGAAATCGAGGTGATGTCCGACACGTTCCTGGCAGGCCGCACGCTGCGTGAATCGCGCCCGTGGGACCGTGGCGTCGTCATCCTCGCCATCAAACGCGACGGTGAAACCCATCCCGGCATCCCCAGCCGCGATGATTCAGTCAAAGCAGGAGACGTCGTCACCGCCTACGGCAAAGAAACCGCTCTCCAGGCCATGACCCAGCCGATGGAACAACCAGGAACCAAGAACAAAGAACCATGAACTTGATGAACCAAGTCTGCGTCGTCACCGGCGGTGCCAAAGGCATCGGTCTCGCCACCGCCCATGCTCTTCTCGCCCGTGGTGCACGTGTGGCCCTGCTCGATCTTGAGAACGTCGCACTCGATCATCCTCATGCCCTGTCGGTCCGCTGTGATGTCACCCGCGCCGCCGATGTGCAGGCCGCGGTCGCTCAAATCACCGCCAAGTTCGGCCCCATCGCCGTGTGGGTGAACAACGCCGGCCTCGCACGCCATCGCTGGATTCCCGATTACACCGAGGCCGAGATCGACCTCATGCTCGATGTGAACCTCAAAGGCACCATCCTCGGCTCCCAGGCCGCGTTGCGTTCGATGATCCCGCAAAAGCGCGGCCACATCATCAACGTCATCTCCACCGCCAGCCTGCGCGGTATCCCGAGCGAGACGGTCTATTGCGCCGCGAAGTGGGGCGTGCGCGGATTTACTCAAGGTCTGGCCGAAGAAGCCGCCGCCCACCGCATCCGCGTTACCGCCCTCCTCCCCGGCGGCGTCGACACCGCCTTCTGGACCGACGCCAGCACCCGCCAGGCACCCACGCAGCTTTTCCTCAAGCCCGAGCACATCGCCAACGGCATCGTGAGCTGCCTCGAAATGGATGACTTCTGCGTGCCGCGTGAATTGGTGCTCCGCTCGCTCGATGACAGCGACTTCTCGGTGAAGCCTGCGTGACCACTACTTCCGATACTCGCTGAACTTGACCCGCAGTTTCGTTTCAAGCTCGGTGAGCTGCCATTTTTCCTTCGAGTTGATCAAGGCGAGTGACATGCCCTTCTTCCCGGCACGGGCCGTTCGGCCGCTGCGATGGGTGTAGTATTCGCGCTGGTCGGGAAGCTGGTGATGGATCACAAACGTCAGCCCTTCGACATCAAGTCCGCGTGCAGCGACATCGGTGGCCACGACAAACTGCACGCGTTGCTTTTTGAAGGCGCGCATCACCTTGTCGCGCTCCTTTTGCATGAGATCGCCCTGCAAGACACCGACCGGCAGTCCGAGCGCGACAAGTTCCTGGTGCAGTTCGTTCGCGCCAGCCTTGGTGCGGCAAAAGATCAGCCCCCGGCCCTCCTTCTGGCGCTTGAGAAAATTGGCAATGAACTCGGTCTTGTCCTCACGTTTGCAGATCGCAAAGCGGTGGTCGATGTCACGATTGACGACGTTCGCCTGATCAATCTGAATCGAATGCGCGTCGGGCGACATGCTGCCTTTGATGAGAACCTGGATCGCCTCCGGGAAAGTCGCGGAAAACAGCCAGGTGCTGCGCCTCATCGCCGCCAGCTTGAGGATTTCCGTCAGTTGCTTCTTGAAGCCCATGCTCAACATCTCATCCGCCTCATCCAGCACCACATAGCGAACGAATTCGAGGGTGAGCGCATCACGCTCAATCAAATCGAGCAGCCGCCCCGGCGTGGCGACGACAATGTGAGTGGGACGCTTCAGCGCCTCCGTCTGCCGGTCGATGTTGTCGCCGCCGCTGAGAACCTCGATGAAAATCTTCTCCGTGTACTTGGTGAAGCGAAAGAGCTGCTTGCCGATCTGCTTCGCCAGCTCACGCGTTGGGGCGAGCACAAGCCCCTGGATGTCCCGGTGCTTGGGGTTCATCTTCGACAGCAGCGGCAGGCCAAAAGCCGCCGTCTTGCCGGTGCCAGTCTGCGCTTGCGCGATGAGATCACTGCCGTCGGTAAGGAGAAACGGGATCACCTTTTTCTGCACCTCCGTCGGCGTGGTGATGCCCAGTTCCTCCAGGCCACGGATCATGTCCTCTGGGATTCCGAGTTCTGCAAATGGGTGCGACATGCTGTGCTCTCCCTCACAATGCGCTGAAATGCCAGCAAGAAAGACGATGGAGACGGCTTCCAGCATCGTTCTTGCACCGTTCCCCATGAAACCATTCCTGCTGACACTCCTCCTCTCCAGTCTAGCGGCCGCTGAAACCCTTCAAACCGATCTGCTCATCGTTGGCGGCACGGAGTCAGGCTGGGCGGCAGCGATCCAGGCGGCGCGGATGGGATGCAAGTCGATCACCGTCGTGCATGACGGGCCGTGGCTCGGCGGGCAGTACACGGAGCAGGGGCTCGTGTGTGTGGATGAAAACAAAGGCGCTGGCAAAGTCGGCTGGGGACCAGACTGGCATCCGATGAAGCGCTCGTTTCATCGCTTCGGCCTCTTCAAGGAGCTGATGGATCGCATCGAGGCCTTCAACACAAAGAAATACGGCTCGCCCATGCCGGGGAAGCCGATGCATGGCCCGACGACATTTCGACCCGCCGAAGCGGAGGCGATTTTCCGCGAGATGCTCCACCCTTACATCGCCAGCGGGCAGGTGGTGCTGAAGCTGAATCACATCCCCGTCGCGGCGCTGAAGACGGACAGCAAAGTCACCGGCATGACGTTTCGCTCGGACAAAGGCGAGACGCTGGAGGTGAAAGCAGCGCTCACCATCGACGCGTCGGACTGGGGCGATGTCGTGCAGTTCAGCGGCACTGAGTTTGAGGTCGGCCCTGATCCAAAGTCACGCTACGGCGAGCCGAGCGCACAAGAAGATGTCTCCGTGAATCCGCCTAACGAGATGAACCCGATCACCTGGACGCTCATCGTCGAGGAAGGCAAAACCGACACGCCGATCCCGCCGCCGCATTACGATGAGCGGCGTTACTGGGGCGCCACGCAGTTTGGCAAGAAGGAGGCATCCAAGCTGAAATGGGAGCGTCCGATTCGCCCGAGCAACATGGCTCCGTGGCCGCCGAAAGGTCGCGAGTCCGCGCGGCAGGGCACCATCCTCTCCATGCGCCGCATCGTGGAGGGCACCACGAGCACCGATGGCATCACCTCCGCGCTCATCTGCTACTCGAACGGCCAGGACTATCCGCTGGAGCGACTGCCGAAGCATGTGTGTGATGCGCTGGAGGCCACGGAGCGTGGCGCGGCGATGAAGAACCTCGTTTTGATGACGCGCGAGCAGCGCCAGATCGTGTTCGAGGACTGCAAAGCGCACTCGCTCGGTCTGCTGCATCATTTGCAAACCACCGTGCATGACCGCGCCAAAGACACCGTGAACAGCCTGCGTCATTACCACCTCAGCACCGAGTTCGGCACGCCGGACAATCTGCCGATGAAGCCCTACATCCGCGAGAGCCTGCGGCTGAAGGCGCTCCACATGATGCGCGAGCAGGACAGTCTCGTCATCGGCGGCAACGGCAAAAGCGACGCCAAGGAATCCTTCGCGAAGGTGATGTATCCTGACGGTGTCTTCGCGTGGCAGTTTCATTACGACTTCCACGACACCGGTCGCACTTACCTGAAGGCGGAGGGCGACTCCGGGCCGTGGACGCACTACGAGAAGCCCGGGCGCGGCGTTCACAATCTCAGCGACCGTAGCGTCTTCCCGCTGCGTAGCCTCATCCCGGTAAAGATGGACGGCCTCATCGGCGCGCAGGGCAATGTGGGCTTCAGCAGCATCGTCAGCAGCGCGATCCGCCTGCATGATCATCGCATCCATATCGGCCAGGCAGCAGCAGCGCTTGCAGTACTGGCTTTGAAACATCAAACGCAGCCGCGTGAGCTCGCCTGGGGCCGCGACCATCTCGAAGCCATCCAGCACGCCCTCTGTGGCGGCACTGAAGGCGTGCCGATGCTGCTCTGGCCCTGGCGTGATCTTCCTGCGGATCATGCCGCCTTTGTCGCGATCAACCGGCTCTCCACTCGCGGGCTGCTGCCAGTGTCGCGCGGTGAAGTCGATTTCCAACCCGATGCGCCCGCCACAAAGGAATGGCAGGCGGAAGTGCTGAAGCGCTGCGCCAGCCACGACTTCAATCTGCTCTCTGGCGACAAGCTCACGCGTGGTGAATTCGCCAACACGCTCTGGAATGTGATCAAAAACCAACCCGCACCCGCATGGAAACGCCTGAGACCAGATGATGCCGATGGGGATGGCGTAGCCGATTTGGATGATGCGCAGCCTTTCAGCGTTTATTGAGCTGCCTTCATGAAATTCGCCCTCCTCGCCCTTCTCCTTGGCGCAGCATCCGTTCTCGCCGCAGAGAAACCCCTCGTCCTATGGCCGAATGGCGCTCCCGGCGCACTCGGCACAGCCGCGAAGGACATCCCGACGCTCACGCCCTATCTCCCGGCAAAGCCAAACAACGCGGCTATGCTCTTGATTCCCGGCGGCAGCTATAGCGGCATTTATGAAGGGCAGGCCGAGCCGTTTGCGCTGTGGTTGAATGAGCAGGGTATCACCGTCTTCGTGCTGCGCTACCGGCTCGGCAGCGCGGGCTATCGTTATCCCGCGCAGCTTCAGGACGCCGTGGAGGCCATGTTTCAGATCCGTGGCAATGCCGCGAAGTGGAAGATCGACCCGCAACGCATCGGCGTGATGGGTTTCTCTGCTGGCGGCCATCTCGTCTCCACACTCATCAACCGGCCCGAGGATGGCATGATCCTCGGCAGTGATCGCACAGTCAGCCCTCGCCCTGATCTCGCCATCCTTTGCTATCCCGTCATCAGCATGATCACCAAGCCCCACGCCACCTCGCGCAAGATGCTCATCGGCGATCAACCGGATGAAAAACTCGTCCGCCAGACCTCCAGCGAGCTGCAAGTGAAGCCCGGCCTGCCGCCCGTCTTCCTCTGGCACACGACGGAGGACAAACTGGTTCCCGTCGATCACGCCCAGCTCTACGCCGCCGCCTTGCATCAAAACAACGTCCCCCACGAACTCCATCTTTACCAGCACGGCGACCACGGCACCGGCCTCATCGGCACCGAGCACCCGTGGTTCGCGGATTTACTCTTCTGGCTGAAGGCGCAGGGGTTTGTGAAGTAGATTGAGGCTGACAGATTGGTGAGTTTGTACATGATCCAGGTTATTCGTTCTCGAACCAACAAAGCAAGATATGCCACTCAAGATTCTCGCCATTTCGGATGATGACTCACGAATTGGTGAACTCGATTGCCAGAATCCTGATTTTCTCATTTCATGTGGAGACATGCACGAAGGAGCAATCCTGCGGATGGCCCGCTACTACGGAGCTCGTCACATCCTTGCTGTTCGTGGGAACCACGATTCTGCCGCTCCATTTCCTGATCCAATCATCGACTTGCATCTCAAGACCGTAGCAATTGAGGGTATCACTTTTGGCGGTTTCGCAGGGTCATGGCGTTACAAACTTGTTGGGCATCATCTCTACGAGCAGTGGGACGTTGCTAATGCCTTGAACGGTTTTCGACCCGTTGACGTTTTCGTTGCCCACAACTCTCCAGCAGGCATTCACGAAAGGGACATCCACGTCCATCAAGGATTCAAGGCATTCGGCGAATACATTGATCGAACTCAGCCTCAACTATTCATTCACGGGCACCAGCACATTGATGCATCGACCATTCGTGGTCAGACGACAATTTTGTCAGTCTTCGGGGAGCGGGCCATCACCATCGAGTCATGATAATGACTCCGTGCTATCGGAGCTGCTTTGTTCTGAAGTCTCTGACACATCCCCGCCTCTCCCACGTTCCCAGCGCACCATGAAAACCTCGCTGCTCTGCCTCCTCCTCTTCGCCCTCGGCCCTTCGCTCTTCTTGCCCTCCGAAGCCTTGGCGAAGGAGGGCGCGGCGCGGCCGAACATCATCTTCGTCATGGCAGATGACATGGGCTGGGGGCAGACGGGGTATCGCGGGCATCCGGTGTTGAAGACGCCGAACCTCGACGCGATGGCGGCGAACGGGCTGCGCTTTGAGCGTTTTTACGCGGGGAATCCAGTGTGCTCGCCCACACGGGCCACGGTGCTCACGGGACGCACGAACGACCGCGCGGGTGTGCTCACGCATGGCTATGCGCTGCGTTTGCAGGAGAAGACCATCGCGAAGGCGCTGAAGGGCGCGGGTTATGTGACCGGGCATTTCGGCAAGTGGCATCTGAATGGCTTCAAAGGGCCGGGTGCGCCGGTTTTGAAGGACGATCCGCGTAGCCCGGGCGCGTTCGGCTTCGATGAATGGGTGTCAGTGACGAACTTCTTCGACAAAGACCCGCTCATGAGCCGCATGGGCGAGATTGTGGAGTTCACGGGCGACTCCTCCGACATCGCGGTGGGCGAGGCGGTGAAGTTCATCGATAAACATCGCACCGGGGAGAAGCCGCTGTTTGCCATCATCTGGTTCGGCAGTCCACACAGCCCGTTCAAGGCGCAGGAAGCGGACAAGACCGCCTTCGCAGATCTCGACAACCTTTCCCAGCAGCATTACGGCGAACTGGTGGCGCTGGATCGCGCCGTGGGAACGCTACGACAAAAGCTGCGCGACACCGGACTCGCCGACAACACGATGCTCGTCTTCAACAGCGACAACGGCGGTCTGCCCGGCATCACCCCGGAAACCGTGGGCGGTCTGCGTGGCAACAAAGGCAGCGTCTTTGAAGGCGGCCTGCGCGTGCCCGGCATCATCGAGTGGCCGGGCGTGATCAAACCGCGAATCACGAGTCATCCCGCCTGCACGGTGGACCTCTTCCCCACCGTCGCGGACATCCTCGGCCTGCCGGACGACGTGATGATCAAACCCATCGACGGCATCAGCCTGAAGCCGCTCTTCGCCGGAGAAATCGGCGAACGCACCAAACCCCTCGGCTTCCGCTTCGGCAGCAAGCTCGCGCTCACCGGCCCGCGCTTCAAAATCCTCACCGACAACATCGAAAAAGCCAGCTTCCAGCTCTACGACATCATCGCCGATCCGAACGAGACCACCGACCTCAGCACGAAGGAGCCGCAGGTGTTTGAGCAGATGAAAAAGGAACTGCTCGCCTGGAATGACAGCGTGAGCGCCAGCTTCGATGGCAAAGACTACCCTGAAGGCAAAGTCACGCCGCCTGATCCGAAGTCGATCCCATGGACCGAGCATCCAAGCTACGTCCCCTACCTCGCCGAATGGCAGAAGCGCTGGGAATACAAGCCAGCCGACCGCGGCACGAAGAAGAGAAAGAAGGCGGAGTGATCACTTCACCGCCTTCGCCGCTTCTGCGCGTTTCTTGAACGCGGACAGGCTGCGATGCGGAAACGGCAGCGGGGTCGATTCCGGCATGGAATCGAGCACGGCTTGCAATTTGGCCCGCACGGCTGTTTCGGCGTCTTTTGGCAGCGGTTGCTGCTCAGCCGGATCAGCGTCGAGATCGAAGAGATCGCCGTTGTTTCTGAGTTTGAAGTGTTCGTCACGCACGACACGCTCGTCGGCGTAGTGGTTGAATATCCATTTTCGCGGCGGGGGAGCTTTCCCCAGGAGGAACGGAGCGAAGGACTGGCCGTCGAGCTTCAGCGAAGCGGGTGGCTTGGCTCCGGCGATGTCGCAAATCGTCGGGTAAATGTCGGTGAAATCCGCCAATGGCGCGGTGCGCCCGCCTTTCAAGAGCTGCGGGCTATGGACGATGAGCGGCACGTTGCCGCCCGCCTCGTTGATTTGATACAGCCCGCCGTTCACGACGCGACCATTCGCGCGTGCGGAAAGTGATTTCTCGGTGCCGTTGTCGGAAGCGATGATGACGATGGTGCGCTTCAAGAGGTCGAGCCGCTCCAGCTCGGCGATGATCGCGGCGACCTGTTTGTCGGCATAGCGCAGCATGTCGGCGAAGAGTTCATGCTCCTCCTTCGGCGGATTCGCGCGATTGTCCGGCGTGGTGACGACCTGCTGCTTCACGTTCTGCCCGTGGGTCAGCACCATGGCATGGTAGAACAGAAACGGCTCTTTTTGGTGCCTGCGGTAGAAGTCGAAGGCGAAGTCGAGAAACACATCGGGGCCGAACTTGCCCTGTGCGCTCTCGCGTTTGCCATTGCGCAACAAAACCGGGTCCCAGTAGCGGCTTTCGATCTTCCGCGTGGCTTCGGTGAGGAATTCGGCGTCGTTGTTCGCGATAGCCTTCTGAAACGCAGCCATGAAATCCGCGTCTGCCTTGTCGCGGTCGATGCTGCCGGGCCACACGAGCTGCTCCTGGAAACCGTGGCGTGTGATCGCGTCCGGCTCGTCGTAGAGATTGTTCACCTGCCACTTGCCTGCGATGCCGGTGGTGTATCCCGCATCGCGCAGCACGCGCGCATAGGTCACTTCACGCTGCGGATCGAAGCCGCCGCCGCTGTAAAGCGCCGCGTCGTGATGCAGATACCAGCCGGTGCGGAAGGGATAGCGCCCCGTGAGCATCTGCACGCGGCTGGGGCCGCAAACGGTCGTGGTGTAGCAGTTTGCAAAGCGCACACCACCCGCGGCCAGCCGGTCGATGTTCGGCGTGCAATTTTCCTCGCTGCCATAGCAGCCGAACCATTCCTTGCCGACATTGTCGAGCAGGATGACGACGATGTTGGGTCGCTCAACGTCAGCAGCAGACACATTCAAAGCGCAGAAGCACAGCAAAAGTGGAAAGAGGCGAATCATGAGGATCATTTGGGCTGCGTCGCCGGCTTCTGGTAAAATGGCAAGCGTGCCGTGTAGATGTTCGTTTTGCCTTCGTGCGAGGAATAAAACGTGATGAGCATGTCCGCGCCCATGTCCACGGCTTCGCAGTAGGAGCAGTCGCCTTTCGTCGGGTTCAGCGGCGTTTGCGCATACGGCGTGAGTTGGCCG
The DNA here is from genome assembly GCF_034366625.1 of Prosthecobacter sp. NCBI lineage: Bacteria > Pseudomonadati > Verrucomicrobiota > Verrucomicrobiia > Verrucomicrobiales > Verrucomicrobiaceae > Prosthecobacter > Prosthecobacter sp. Next base: position 56,096 of record NZ_JAXMIH010000023.1, on the reverse strand, counting down.
TCATTCCAGATGTAAACCATCGTGCTCGGGCGGCTCTGCTGGCCGTAGTGGCGTGAGAAGACGTAGCGCACGCCGTGAAACTCCACCGTGCTGTGGCCGGAGAAATGCACCCCCGTCTTGCGCTCCGTCCAGGTTTGATACGGCGGATCGCTCTCCAGGATGAAGCCGGTGCTGCTACCATATTTCTGCCGCAGCAGAGCGTAGAGATGCTCGTTTTCGCCGAAGATGAAGGTGGTCTCGCTTTCCCAATTGCCTTGGCGCACGATGCTGACCTGCTCCCACTTCACGCCGGCACTGGAGCGCATGAGACGCGACATGCGTTTCGGCCCATCGCTCCCGCTGTCGGCTTTGAGGTGCGAATTCGCCCAGAGTGTGCCGTTATGCTCAAACGGCTTCCATAGATTGAAATGCGGCTCCAGACACGGCTGCGGCGTGCTCCATATCTCGCCGTCATCGGTGTAGGTCACGTAAGTTTGAAAGTCGCTGGCCTGCGGCTTGGTAACCATGCCGGTATAGACGAACAGACGTCTCGATGTGGCGAGAAACTGGCAGTTCCGGTCGTCCGACCCGATGTCGATCTTGTGCGCCTGCGTCCACGTCTCTCCATCCTTCGAACGCAGGATGAAAGTATCGCCCTTGCCGGTATGGCCCGTGGCACGGCGATACCCGAGCCAGATCTGATCCTTCCAGCGCTTCATCACCGGAAAGCCGCAATGCTCGCCCTCGCCCGCAGTGGCTACAGCCTTGATGTTCGTCGCCTGGATGATTGCGGGAGCCTTGTTCTTCGGCCTAGCGGTCTGTCCGAAAGCCATGCCAGTGGCGAACAAGACCAGCGCTGCGGCGGATACGAGTGATGTTTTCATTGTGTGCTAAAACGGTTCCGGCGGCGCGCAGATTGCGGGCATTTGGACCTCAACCGCGCATAACCGCCGCTGTGCGCGGCGTTTTAACCCGGATGAAATTTCAACCTGCCGTCCTCTCCGTGCTCACATGGCTAAGCGCCGCCATCGGTCTCCACGCTTCGGACAAACCCACTCTCACCCTCGCCTATGAGGCACCGCATTGGCTCGTCATTCATGGCGAGCACTTCCCCGGCAAGGACATCCGCATCAACTACCTCGAAGCCTACTGCCGCCCCGGCTCCACCGACACGGATTGGAGAGCGCACACCGTCATCCCACACACCGCCGCAGTCATCTCGCTCAGCGACGACAAGCAGACGCTCAAACTGCGCGACACCGTCGCCGATGGCGTCATCGTCGAGCACACGATCACCGCCACGGACGACGAGATCACCTTTGCCATCACGGCGCACAATCCGACGGTAACACCTTCCGAGGCGCACTGGGCGCAGCCCTGCATCCGCCTCGGCGATTTCACCGGCTTCACCGCCAAAGGCCAGGCACCGGAAGATTACCTGCCGAAGTGCTTCATCTTCCTCGACAGCAAGCTCACGCGCATGAACGCCATCCAGCCATGGGCCAAAGAAGCGCGTTACATTCCCGGCCAAGTTTGGTGTCCGAAGAATGTCCCACGCACCGACGTGAACCCGCGTCCGCTCAGTCCGCTCGTCCCCAGCAACGGCCTCATCGGCTGTTTCAGCATCGACGACAAACTCATCTTCGCCGCCGCCTTCGAACCGTATCAAGAACTGTTCCAAGGCGTCGCCCGCTGCCTCCACTCCGACTTCCGCATCGGCGGCCTCAAGCCTGGCGAGACGAAGCAGGTGAAGGGCAAGATTTACATTGTTCCGAATGACGTGGACGCTTTGATGGCGCGATACGCGAAGGATTTCCCGGAACAACAGGGGAAATAAACCGCCGTCCGCTCATGAGAACCATCCTCCTTGCCCTCCTCGCCACCGCCAGCCTGCATGCCGCAGACTCCATCGACACCTTCATCGAAGAGCAACGGCCAGCGTTGATCAAACTCTACGAGCACCTCCATGCGAACCCCGAGCTGTCGTTTCATGAGGAGAAGACCAGCGCCCGCATGGCAGAGGAAATCAGAGCAGCGGGATTTGATGTCACGGAGAAAGTCGGCGGCTTCGGCGTCGTCGCCGTGTTGAAAAACGGACCGGGCAGGACAGTGCTCGTGCGCACGGATCTTGACGGACTGCCGGTGCGCGAGATTGGCTCCGTGCCATACGTCAGCAAGGTCACCACGAAGGAAGACGCGGGCAATGATGTGTCCGTCATGCACGCCTGCGGCCACGACATGCACATGACCTGCTGGGTCGGTGCGGCACGGGCTCTTGCGGCGTCGAAGGACCAATGGAAAGGCACGCTGGTCTTCATCGCGCAACCGGCGGAGGAACGCGGCATGGGTGCGCTGGCCATGATCAAGGACGGTTTGTTCGAACGCTTCCCGAAGCCCGACGTGTGCCTGGCGCTGCATTGTGATGCGGGACTTGCCGTCGGCACGTTCGGTGTCACCACCGGCCCGGCCACTGCGAGCACGGACACGGTGGACATCCTCGTCAAAGGCGTCGGCGGCCATGGCGCGATGCCGGACACGACCAAGGACCCCATCGTGCTCGCCTCGCAGATCGTGCTGGCGCTGCAAACCATCGACAGCCGCGAACTGCCACCCGTGGAGCCGGTCGTGGTCACCGTCGGCAAGTTCAACGGCGGCACCAAGCACAACATCATCCCGGACAAGGTCGAACTCGGTCTCACCGTGCGCACGACCAGCGCCGCGACGCGGGAGAAGGTGCTGGCGTCGATCAAGCGCATCTGTCGCGGGCTCGGCATCGCCGCCGGACTGCCGGATGACTTGCTGCCAGAGATCAAACTGACCGGCCCCGGCACACCGTCCTTGTTCAATGATCCGGCGCTCACCGAACGCGTCAGCCAGGTCTGGTCTGATGCCTTTGGCAAGGCCAGCATCATCGAACGCAAGACCACGATGGCCGGCGAGGACTTCTCCCGCTACACGATGACCGCCGACAAGATTCCCGTCTTCCTCGTCTGGCTCGGCACCGTCGCTCCTGAGAAGGTGGAGAAGGCCAAAACGACGGGCGAAATCCTGCCCAGCCTGCACTCACCGTTCTATCGACCCGAACCAGCGTCTTCCATCACCTTTGGCGTCAAAGCGATGATGCTCGCGGTGATGAGCGAACTCAATCGCTGAAGTTCGCGGTGATGGAGTGAGATTGAAGCGAATCGCCCCGTCGCGACGTTGGTAGCTGCATGAAACGCATCCTTTCCGCGCTATTCGTCCTGCAAAGTCTCGCGCTTGCCGAGTTCCAGCAACCAGCGCCCGGTGTGCAGCTCTGGCAGGACACCTGCAACGTCTATGTACTGAAGCACGCGGACGCCGCGCTGGTCATCAATGTTGGCGATGGCAGCGTGTTAGAGCATCTGGACGAGATCGGTGTGAAGCAGGTCGAGTGGGTGCTGCTCACGGATCACCATCGCGAGCTGTGCCAGGGTGCCCCGAAACTGGATCGTGCGGTCACGAAAGTCGCGGCTTCGGAGGCAGAGAAAGAGATCCTAGAAAAACCGCTCTCGTTCCGCAAATGGCACCCAAGGCTCGGTGACAAATACAGCGTGCATGGTGCGAGCTACGTGCGCCCGCCCGCCGCGCCGGTGAAGATCGACCGCGTGCTCGCGGATGGCGAGGTGTTCACCTGGAACGGCTTTGAACTCACCTGCGTGAGCACACCCGGACATTCGCCGGGCGGCATGAGCTTCGTGATCAAGCGCGACGGCCGCACGCTGGCCTTCACTGGCGGCGCGATGCATGACGGCGCGAAGATGACGAACTGGTTCGACACCGAGTGGGACTACGGCTTTGCCAAGGGCCTTGATGCGCTCACCGCAGCAGTGCAAAAACTTGCCGCGCTGGGCATTGAGACGGCCTTTCCATCGCAAGGGCCGGTCATTCGTGAAGCGACGAAGCAGTTCGAGGCCTATGAGAAGAAGCTCGTCGATTTCCGGCCCGATTACATCCGTGGCTATCCGGTGAACAATTCCAAACGCGGCCCGCATCCGGCCACGAAGCCGACCAAGGCGAATTACATTGTCCAGGTGACGCCTCACCTCTACATGTTCGGGCCGGAGATGGCGGGGAAGAACTTCGCCATCCTCATCGCCGACAGCGGCCACGCCTTGCTGCTAGACTGCGGCCTGTTCCCGAAGCTCGTGCTGGAACGCATCATCAGCGACATGAAGGAGCACCTCGGGCTAAAACAGATCGACGCCTGCTGGATCTCCCACTCGCATGGCGACCACTTCACGCTCTTCCCCGCGCTTCAGGAGCACGGCGTGAAGTTCTGGACGATGGATACCATCGCCGACAAATGCGAGAACCCGCGCTTCTACGACTACCCGGCGATGATCGGCGCTTACAACGCCGGATTTGAGAAGGCGAAGATCGACCGCATCCTCAAAGCGGGCGACGTGATCGAATGGGAAGGCTACAAGCTGCACATCGACTGGATGCCTGGCCAGACGGAGTTTGGCAACGCGCTGTGGCTCGAACTCGACGGCAAAAAGACCGTCTTCACCGGCGACAACCTCTTCGGCGATCCCGCCGACCCCGCGCAAAACGGTCACGAGTGCGTCAATGCTCGCAACAGTGCCATCATTGAGGAAGGCTACCTCGTCGCCGCCAAATATCTGCAACATCTCAAGCCCGACATCATCATGGGTGCGCACGGCGTGCTCATGACCGAGCCTGCGGCCTTTGTGGACCGCTTCCATGACTGGGCGCTGCGCGCGATCCGCAAATACAAGGATCTGCTGCCCGATTCGAATTATGAATACGGCTACGATCCCTACTGGGTCAGCGCCTATCCGTATCGCGTCGATGTGGTGAAGGAAGCCGAGGTGAGCATCACCGTGCGCAACTTCCGCGACACCTTGCAGCAGCATCGCGTGGCACTCCAACTTCCGCCCGGCGTGAAAGCCGAACCCGCCGTGCTCGAAGGCACCGTCGGCCCCAAATCGCGCCAGAGTTTCAAGATCAAACTCAGCACCGATCCAGCGATACTGCCCGCTGGCGTGCAGATGGTGCCCATGGACATTACACTCGACGGGAAGCGCCACGGCCAGCTCTTCGATTTCATCATCCAGGCCAAAGAACCCGAGAAGCCAGCCACGAAATGATGAATCGCCGCCAATCCCTCTACACCTTGCTCGGCAGCCTTGCCTCTTCAAGAAGCCACGGAGCCACCGCCATGCAAAACGCCATCCAAATCATCCAGAAGCAAATCGACAACGGAACGCTCCATTCCGCCGTGATGCATGTGCGATACGGGAAAGACACGTTTCAGCAGGCCTTTGGTCGTGCGAAGGATGCGGACGCCATCTTCCTCCTCGCCTCGATCACGAAGACAATGACCGCTGCTGGAGTCATGGTGCTGGCGGATCGTGGCGAACTGCGATTGAGCGACAAGGCGATGAAATTCATCCCCGAGTTCAGCGAAGGCGCTCGGAAGGACATCACCATCGAGCAACTGCTCACGCACACCTCCGGTTTGCCCGACCAGCTCGAAAACAATACCGAACTGCGTTCCCAACACGCGCCGCTGTCCGAGTTCGTGCGCGGAGCCATCCGCACGCCGCTCCTGTTCGCGCCGGGAACGAAATACCATTATCAAAGCATGGGCATCCTGCTCGCGGCGGAGATCGTGGAGCGCATCGCGAAGACGAAGCTTCCGGATTTTCTAACGAAGGAGGTCTTCGCGCCGCTGGGCATGAGTCGCACAGCTCTCGGGCTCGGCTCCTTCAAATTCGAAGACACCATCCGCTGCCAAACCGAACACGCCGCGCCCGAATCCGGCGCAGGTGATTCCAAAGCAGCCTCGTGGGACTGGAACAGTGCGTATTGGCGAAACCTCGCCGCGCCGTGGGGCGGCGCACACGGCTCCGCAGCGGATGTCGCGCGGTTTCTCGACAGCTTCATACACCCCACGGGCAAAGTGCTGCGCGAAGAAACAGCACGGCTCATGATTCAAAACCACACGTCCGGTCTTGAGTCACGACGCGGCGTCGGCTTCGCACTCGGACCGGAGGGTTTTGGCAAAGGTTGCTCGCAAAAGTCCTTCGGTCACAGTGGATCGACGGGGACGCTTGCCTGGGCCGATCCTGAGACGGACACGACCTGCGTCATTCTGACTTCATTGCCATCGCGCGTTTCAGGTGACACGATCCTGCATCCGGTCGCGGATGTTGTTTCGGCCAGTTAAGCCAATGCTGGATATGCCATGTCCATTGTGAGAATATCACAGGCTGTTCCTTCGTATTCTTGGCCCCTAATTTTATGAACAAAACCCTCCTCTTCACCGCTTTCGCCACTATCAGCGTCAGCGCCGCCGAACCGCCGGTGCCGGCAAAGATCGAGTTCAACCGTGATGTGCGACCGATTTTGTCGGACAACTGCTTCTACTGCCACGGCAATGATCCGAAGCATCGCGAGGCCGATCTGCGGCTCGACATCCGTGCGGAGGCCATCACGGCGAAGGCTTTTGTGCCGGGCGAGGTGAAGGACAGCGAACTCGTCGCCCGCATTCTCACCGATGACGAAGACGATCTCATGCCCCCGCCGGACACGCACAAGAAGCTCACGCAGCGGCAGAAGGACATTCTCAAGAAGTGGATCGAGCAGGGCGCGGGCTATCAGCAGCACTGGGCTTATGAAAAACCGGTGAAGGCGGCGATCCCGGCGGGCAAGAACGGCGTGGATGTGCTGGTGCAGAAGCGTCTCGCGGAGATCGGACTCAAGCCGTCGCCGCAGGCGGACAAGCGCACGTTGATCCGCCGTGTGTATTTCGATCTGCTCGGCCTGCCACCGACGCCGGAGGAAGTGGCGGCGTTTGAAAAGGACACCACGCCCGACGCCTACGCGCAGATGGTGGATCGCGTGCTCAAGAACCCGCACTACGGTGAGCGCATGGCCATCGGCTGGCTCGATGTGGTGCGCTTTGCGGACACCATCGGCTACCACAGCGACAATTCGCACAACGTCTGGCCTTACCGCGATTACGTCATCAAAGCCTTCAACACGAACAAGCGCTTCGACCGCTTCACGATCGAGCAGATCGCGGGCGACCTGATGCCCGATACGAATCAGGAGACCAAAGTCGGCTCCGCCTTCAACCGGCTCATCCTCAGCACCGAGGAAGGCGGTGCACAGGCAAAGGACTACGAGCAGCGCATGCTCACCGACCGCGTTCGCGCTATCGGCAACGCCTGGATGGGACAGACGACGGGTTGCGCGCAGTGTCACGATCACAAGTTTGATCCCTTCAATCAGCGCGACTTCTATGCACTCGGCGCCTTCTTCGCCGACATCAAAGAGCCGCTCATCGGCCGCCGTGAGACCGGCATGATGGTGCTTGATGCCGAAGCCGAAAAGAAGCAGGCGGACATCGCCAAGCGTCTCGCCGCCTTGCAGGCAGAGTTTGCCAAGCCGCGCCCCGATCTCGCGGCAGCGCAGGCTGCTTGGGAAAAGCAGGCGCTGGAAGCCGTCATCACCAGCGGTTCGTGGCAGCCTTTGAAGCCGCTCACCTCCGCGTCAGCGAAGAAAAACGTTGCGCTCAAGGCCGACAAGGACGGCATCGTGCGCGGCAGCATTGATAAGAAGCGCGTGGAGCGGCAGCAGAACGACGGCACCGAAACCTACACGATCACGGCGAAGGTTCCTCAGGGCATCACCGGCATCCGCATTGACGCGTTGAAAGACAAATCGCCCGGCATCGGCCTCGCCTCGAATGGCAACTTCGTGCTGAGCGAAGTCGCCCTTTCCGCTGGTAGGAAGAACAAACCGGCGAAGCTCGCCGTCTCGCATGCCAGCGCCACGTTTGAACAGCCAAAACTTGCCGCTGCGAGCGTCATCGACGGCATCGCGGACAAGAAAGACAATGGCTGGGGTGTGCTCGGAGCCACGGGCGCGGATCAATCGCTCTACCTCGAACTCGCCGAGCCGATTGCCGATGCGGACACGACGGTGACCATCGCGCTCACCTTTGCCTATGGCGAGAATCATGAGATCGCCAATCTCCGCCTCAACACCACCAATTCGCCGAAGCCTCTCCGCGCTCCAGCCACTTCGCTGCCCGCCAAAGAGATCGCCGACATCCTCAAAGTCACGCCGGAGAAACGTGCGCCTGTGCAGAAACAAAAACTCGAAGCCGCCTTCAAGCAGATCGCTCCTGAACTCAGCGACCTGCGCACCAAACTCGCCACCGTCGAGAAAGAGAAGGCCGACTTCGAGGTCAACGCGCCGAAGTGCATCGTCTCCATCAGCGACACAGCGAAACGCACCGTGCGCATTCTGCCGCGTGGTGATTGGATGAATGAAAGCGGCGAAGTCGTGAAGGCATCGCTACCCGGCTATTTGCCGAAACCAAAAATCGACGGCCGCGACCTCACGCGCCTCGATCTAGCACAATGGCTCGTTTCCAAAGAAAACCCGCTCACCGCCCGCACCGTGATGAATCGCCTGTGGAAGCAATTCTTCGGCACCGGTTTGAGCAAGGTGCTCGATGATCTCGGCGCGCAAGGCGAGCCGCCGGTGAATCCTGCGCTGCTCGACTGGCTCGCCTGCGAGTTCATGGACAGCGGCTGGGACTTCCAGCACATGGTGCGCGTCATCGTGAGCAGTGACACTTACAAGCAAGTCAGCACCTCCACGAAGGAACTCACCGCCGCCGATCCTTACAACCGCGAATGCGCGCGCCAGAGCACCTTCCGCCTTGATGCCGAAATCGTGCGCGACAACGCCCTCGCCATCTCCGGCCTGCTCGTGCCAAAAATCGGCGGCCCCAGCGTGAAGCCCTACCAGCCTGCCAAATACTGGGAGAACCTGAACTTCCCAGTGCGCGAGTGGCAGAACGACAGCGGCGAAAGCTTGTATCGCCGCGGCATGTACACCTGGTGGCAGCGTAGCTTCCTGCATCCGTCGCTGGTCGCCTTCGACGCCCCCAGCCGCGAAGAATGCACCGCCGAGCGCAATCGCTCCAACATCCCGCAGCAAGCCTTGGTGCTGTTGAATGATCCAACGTATGTCGAAGCCGCCCGCGCCTTCGCCGCCCGCATCCTCACCGAATGCAACGGCGATGCCACGAAACGCATCAATTGGGCCTGCCAGCAAGCATTGCAGCGCCAACCGAGCGTTGACGAGATGAAAACGATCTCCGCCTTGTTTGAGAAACACCTCGCCGACTACACCCAAGACCCCGCCGCTGCCGAAGCTCTGCTCAAAACCGGCGCGGCTCCCACACCTGTAAATCTGAACAAGAGCGAACTCGCCGCCTGGACGCACGTCGCGCGTGTGCTGATCAATCTGCACGAAACAATCACGCGGAGCTGAGCCATGAATTCGATCACTGCTCAAACTCGCCGCGCCTTTCTTGGCCGCGCGACTCAAGGACTCGGCGGAGTGGCACTGGCATCGTTGATGAGCCCGGGGCTTCTTCGCGCAGCCTCACGGGGCGTGCTCGGCACCTTCCCTTTTCCACAGAAGGCGAAACGCGTCATCTGGCTCACAATGGCAGGTGGACCGTCGCAATTGGAGTTGTTCGACTACAAACCGAAGCTCGCGGAGATGGACGGCAAGCCGATGCCAGGGTCGTTTACGAAGGGACAGCAGCTCGCGCAGCTTCAGGGGCAGAAACTCGTGTGCAAGGGACCGATGTTTCGCTTCCAGAAGTATGGAAAGTGCCAGATGGAACTTTCCGAGTTGCTGCCGCACATTGGCAGCGTCGCCGATGACATCTGCCTCGTGCGCTCGATGACCACGGACGCGATCAATCACGATCCGGCGCACATGTTCATGAACACCGGCACGCAGATCGCCGGACGGCCCAGCATGGGCTCATGGGTGACCTATGGACTCGGCAGCGAGGCGGAAGATCTGCCTGGCTTCGTCGTGCTAAACTCCACCGGCAAAGGCCGCAACCCGCAGCCCATCTCCGCGCGACAGTGGAGCAGCGGCTTCTTGCCGTCGAAGTTCCAAGGCGTGCAGCTTCGCTCGCAGGGCGATCCTGTTTTGTATCTCACCAGCCCGAACGGCATCACGCGTGATCGACAAGGCGCGGACGTGGCCGCAATCAATGCGCTGAACAAACAACACGCCTCGCTTTGCGATGATCCTGAGATCGCCACACGCATCGCGCAGTATGAGATGGCCTTCCAGATGCAGGCCAGCGTGCCCGATTTGATGGACGTGAGCGCCGAAGGCACCAAAACACTCGAACTCTACGGCTGCCAACCCGGCGACGGCTCCTTCGCGTCGAATTGCTTGCTCGCCCGCCGTTTGGCCGAACGCGGCACACGCTTCATCCAGCTCTACCATCGCGATTGGGACCACCACAGCCTGCTCCGCGAAGAATTGCCGCTCCGCGCCAAAGAAGTTGATCGCGCCTGCATGGCGCTCATCACTGATCTGAAGCAGCGCGGCATGTTTGACGACACGCTCATCGTCTTCAGTGGCGAATTTGGCCGCACCCCGATGGCGCAAGGCAACAAAGGCCCCATCGGCCGCGATCACCACAACAAAGCCATGTCCATGTGGCTCGCTGGCGCCGGAGTGCAGCGCGGCATCACTTACGGCAGCACCGATGATCTCGGCTACGCCGCCCAGGAAAACATCACCACCGTCCACGACCTCCACGCCACGATGCTGCACCAGCTCGGCATCCAGCACGACGCCTTCAGTTTCAAGTTTCAAGGCCTTGATGCAAAGCTGACGGGCGTCGAAGGAGCAAAAGTCATCAAGACCATCCTCTCATGAAAAACACCCTGCTATTCCTCGCCCTCGCGTTTCACGCACAAGCCTTCGACATAACTGTTGCGGACAAAGACCACGTCGCTGTCGCCAACGGCGACAAAGTCGTCGCCAAGCTCATGATGGCGAATGATCTCAGCACGCCGGAGAAGCACCACGACACCTACAAGCCGTATCTGCACGTCTTTGATGCCAGCGGCGCCACGCGCTTGACGAAAGGTCCCGGCTTCGCTTACACGCATCATCGCGGCATCTTCCTCGGCTTCAGCAAGATCGCCTACGGCGGCAAATCGTATGACCGCTGGCACATGAAGGGTGGCGATCAGGTCGTGACGAAGGTCACGCCCGGCGACAACGCCTTCACCGCGCACATCGACTGGCAGGGCGACACCACCGCGCCCTTCCTCACCGAAGAACGCCGCTTCACCTTCACCACGCCCGCAAAGCCCTTCTACCTCGGCATCGAGATGAACAGCGCCATCAAAACCGTCAGCGGCGAGGCGGACATCAGTGGCGACCCCGAGCACGCCGGTGCGCAGTTTCGCCCGAGCGAACTCGTGGACACGCAAAGCACGACCTACATCTTCCCAGGCGAGAAAATCGACGCGCACAAAGTCAAAGACCTGCCCTGGGCCGCCGAGGTCTTTACCATCGAGGGCAAGACCTTCACCGTCGTCATCCTGAATCATCCCGACAACCCGAAAGACACCGCCACCTCCGCCTACCGCGACTACGGACGCTTTGGCATGTTCCCAAAGGGCAAAGCCACCGCCGAGGCTCCGTTCAAGCTCCGCTACCAATGGCTGATCGCAGAAGGCGATGTGCGTGATGCGGCGGTGTTTCAGCAAGCTTGGAACACTTTCGCTGGCAAAAGCGATCCGACACCGGCGATCACCATCAATGCTTCCGAGCGCAAAGCGGCGAAGCCGAAGAAATGACGATTCTGGTCAAGATGGTCAAGGCGGGGTCAAGTATCGTGCCAGCGACCTTCTTGACCTCTTGACTCCTTGACCGGCATAGCCTTGACCATTTCCCTCCCCCCATGCGCGCCACATTCCTCACCTGCCTCTCGCTTTTTGCCCTCGCCTTGCCTGTCATCGCTGTTCACCAAAAGAACGCCGGGCCGGAGAAGGTGGAGTTGAAGTTCAAGCTACCACCGCCGGCCCCGCTTTCGCCGGAGGAGGAGATGAAGACTTTCGCGGTCGAAAAAGGCTTCCGTGTCGAGTTGGTGGCTGCTGAGCCGATGATCGAGGCTCCGGTGGCGATGAGCTTTGATGACCAGGGCAGGCTCTACGTCGTCGAGATGCGCGGCTACATGCGCGATCTTCCGGGAACGGATGAAAAGCAGCCGACAGGCCGTGTTTCGCTGCTCGAAGACACCGATGGCGACGGGCGCATGGACAAGGCGACGGCGTTCCTCGACAACGTCGTGATGCCGCGTGCGGTGCTGGCTGTGAACGGCGGTGCCTTGATCGCCGTGCCGCCGAACTTGTTCTTCTGCAAAGACACGGATGGCGATGGCAAGGCGGACGTGAAGGACATTGTCGCCACCGACTACGGCACGCTCGGTGGTCAGCCCGAGCACATGGCGAACACGCCCGTGTGGGCGATGGACAACGCGATCTGGAGCGCGGGCTACGCCACGCGCTTCAAGCTTCGCGGCGGCGTGTGGATGAAGGACACCGGCCTCGGTCGCGGTCAGTGGGGGCTTTGCCAGGACGACTTCGGCAGGCTCTACTTCAACTACAACTCCGACATGCTGCGCGCCGATTTGCTGCCCACGGAGGCTTTCACGAAGAATCCGCTGCTGCGCACCGCTGCCAGCATCAATGCGAAGCTTGCCGCCGATCAGACGCTGTATCCATCGCATCCCACGCCCGGCGTGAATCGTGGTTATGACGCGAAAACATTGAGCGCCGACGGCAAGCTGACGAGGCCCACCGGCACCTGCGGTGCGCTCATTTATCGTGGCGATGCCTTCCCCGCCGCGTATCGCGGCAACGCCTTCGTGCCCGAGCCTTGCGCGAACTTGGTGAAGCGCTTCACCATGAGCGAGACCGATGGCATCCCGAAGGCCACGAACACCGCGAAGGCCAAAGAATTCCTCACCTCCACCGACGAGCGCTTCCGCCCCGTGCAGGCCGCGAACGGCCCCGACGGCGCGCTCTACCTCGTGGACATGTATCGCGGCATCATCCAGCACCAGAGCTTCCTCACGCATTACCTCATCGCGAACATCGAGGCGCGGAAACTCCATCAGCCCTTCAATCAAGGCCGCATCTGGCGCATCGTGCCGGACACGAAAGAGCGCCCGCCAGTCGTGAAGGTCAGCAAAGAAGTGAAAATGCTAACCCACGAGAACGGCTGGGTGCGCGACACCGCGCAGCGCCTCATCGTCGAGTCTGGCGATGCCTCCGCAGTGCCCGCACTCAAAGAGATGCTGAAACATGAGCACGCACTCGCCCGACTGCACGCGCTGTGGACGCTCGATGGCCTCGCTGCAATCACACCGGACCTGCTGCGCCCCATTTTAACCGACAAAGACACCCAAGTGCGCGCCGCCGCCGTGCGCATCGCCCCGCGTGACATGGCGCCTGATTTGTTCGCCATGACGACGGAGAAACAACCGCTCGTGCTCGCGCATCTCTCCATCAAGCTCACCTCGCTCAATCTTCCCGACGCCGATGCCGCCGTGGCGAAACTGCTCGCCAGCAACGGCAAAAACGCCCTCATCCGCGAAGGCGCGCTCACCGGATTACGCGGCAAAGAGGCAGCGTTTGTCAAAGTGCTCGCAGCGCAGCTCTCGAAAGACAACGGCGCGCAAATCATGCCCGTGATCGAGTCGCTGGCCGCGCTCGTCGCGCAGGCGGGCAAGGCTGGGCCGTTTGAAGAGCTGCTCGATCTCGCCGCCGCGCAGCCGCAGGCCGGAGCGATGCAAGTCGCCGCCATCAAAGGTCTCGCCACCAGCGGTGATCCCAAATCCAAGACGCCTCCAAAGCTCCTCTGGCTCGATGCCGCGCCTGCATCACTGAAGACACTCAAGTCCGCGATGAGCGACAAGACGAGCGCAAAACTCTTCGCCAGCGTCGAGGCCAGCCTCGCCTGGCCCGGCAAACCTGGAGCACCCAAACCACCCGTCATCGTGCCGCTCACCGAGGCGCAGACGGCTCTGTTTGAGAAAGGCAAAACCGTTTACGCCACCCTCTGCGCCGCCTGCCATCAGCCGCATGGTTTTGGCCTCGACGGCCTTGCCCCGCCGCTCGTCGATAGCGAATGGGTGCTCGGCAAGCCCGACATCCTCGCCCGCATCGTCATGCATGGACTCGCCGGTCCCGTAAAGGTCAGCGGCCGCACCTACAACCTCGCCATGCCGCCGCTGCCGCAGCTCACAGACGAAGACATCGCCGGCGTGCTCACCTACCTCCGCCGTGAGTGGGAACATAACGGCTCGCCCGTCGAAACGAAAGCCGTCACCGACATCCGCGAGGCCAACAAAGGCCGCATGATGATGTGGACCGAAGAAGAACTGAAAAATCTCGGCAAGAAACCGAGTTCCAAGAAGCCATGAACACACTCACACCACTCCATCGTCGCGCTTTTCTCGGCAGAGCATCCCAGGGGCTCGGAGCCGTCGCGCTCGCTTCGTTGATGAAGCCAGCCATGGCAGCACCGATGCGTGGTGTTCTCGGCACACTACCGCTGCCACAGAAGGCGAAACGTGTGATCTGGCTCACGATGGCGGGAGGACCATCGCATTTGGAGACGTTTGATCCGAAGCCGAAGCTCGCGGAGATGGATGGCAAGCCGATGCCGGAGTCGTTCACGAAGGGGCAGCAGCTCGCGCAGCTTCAAGGCAAGCCGCTGAACTGCTTCGGGCCGCAGCACAAGTTCGCGAAGTTCGGGAAGAACCAAGTCGAGATCTGCGAGCTGTTTCCGCAGATCGGCAGCGTGATCGACGACATCTGCCTCATCCGCAGCATGACCACCGACGCGATCAATCATGATCCCGCGCACATGTTCATGAACACCGGTTCGCAAATCGCGGGCAGGCCGAGCATGGGTTCGTGGATCACCTATGGACTCGGCACCGAGGCAGCCGATCTGCCGGGCTTCGTCGTGCTGACCTCGCTGGGCCAAGGCGGACAGAACCAGCCCATCGCCGCGCGGCAGTGGAGCAGCGGCTTTTTGCCTTCGAAGTATCAAGGCGTGCAGCTTCGCGCCAAAGGTGATCCCGTGTTGTATCTCACGAATCCCGGCGGCGTCACGCGTGATCGCCAAGGAGCCGATGTGGCGGCGATCAACGCACTCAACAAGCAGCACGACGCGCTCGTCGATGATCCCGAGATCGCCACACGCATCGCGCAGTATGAGATGGCCTTCCAGATGCAGGCCAGTGTGCCGGATTTGATGGATGTGAGCGCTGAAGGTGCCAAAACACTCGAACTCTACGGCTGCCAGCCTGGAGACGGCTCCTTCGCCTCAAACTGCCTGCTCGCACGTCGTCTCGCCGAGCGCGGCACGCGCTTCATCCAGCTCTACCACAAAGACTGGGACCACCACGGCGGCGTGAAGGACGGCGTGGCGCTCAAGGCGAAGGAAATCGACCGCGCGTGCATGGCGCTCATCACCGATCTCAAACAACGCGGCATGTTGGACGAGACGCTTATCGTCTGGGCCGGCGAATTCGGCCGCACCCCGATGTCGCAAGGCGGCAGCGGGCGCGATCATCACAACAAAGCGATGTCCGTGTGGATGGCGGGCGCTGGCATCCAGGGTGGCATCGTCCACGGCGCCACCGACGACCTCGGCTACGCGGCGGTGGAGAAGATCACCACCGTGCATGACCTGCACGCGACCATGCTGCATCAGATGGGCATCAAGCACGACGCCTTCAGCTTCAAATTCCAGGGCTTGGATGCGAGGCTGAGCGGCGTGGAAGGCGCGAAGGTGATCAAGGACATCCTCGCATGAGTTTCCGCACCATTGAGATTTCCGACACAGCTTTGTTCGGCGGCGGCATGCTTCACGTCACCGTGAAGTCAGCGGCATTGCGGCGGCGTGTGGACATCAGTTTCTATGTGCCGCCGGATGTGAAAGCAGGGAAGCTGCCACTGGTGGTCCTGCTGCACGGTGTGTATGGCAGTCACTGGGCCTGGTTGTTCAAGGGCGGCGCGCATCGCGTGCTGGACCGCCTCATCAAGGAGGAAAACCTGCCGCCGATGATGCTGGCGATGCCATCGGACGGTTTGTGGGGCGATGGATCGGGCTACTTGCGGCATCGTGATGCCGATTATGCGAGCTGGATCGTGGATGAAGTGCCGGAAGCGGCGGCGGCGGTCGATACGAGGTGCAAGGACACACCACGCTTCATCAGCGGGCTGTCGATGGGTGGTTACGGAGCATTGCGGCTCGGCGTGCTGCATCCGAAGAAATTCGCCGGCATCAGCGCGCACAGCAGCATCACGAATGTGACGCAGATGCAGGGGTTCGTGGAGGAAACGATGACCGAGTTCGATCTAACCGACATTGAGCCGCTTGCCGTGATTGATTGCGCGAAACTGAGCCAGCGCCTGCCGCATCTCCGCTTCGACTGTGGCACCGAGGATGCCTTGATCGAGCACAACCGCACGCTGCATCGCGATTTGGAGGCGGCGGGCATTCCGCATGTGTATGAGGAGTTTCCCGGCGGCCACACCTGGGACTACTGGCATGCGCATCTCGCGGACACGCTGCGGTTTTTCAGGGCGTGTCTGAAGGTCTGACGCGCTATTTCCGAATCGTCCGCGCCTTGTCGGTGTAGAAGACCATCGGCAGGCTCAGGTGCTCTTTTTCACCAACCGGCAGACCAACGAGCGGGATCGGAATTTTGAAGGGAAACTCCGGGCTGGGGGAGAAATCGCGATCGAAGGCGAGCATGGGGCCACGGATGACGAGATCGCGCCATTCGGAATACGGACCGGTATAGACATCGGTGATGCGCTCGACCTTGGCGGAAACAGGCGTCATGACGAAACCTGCGAGCTTCACGCCCCGTTCCTCGGCCTTCGTCTTCATGAGTTCGTAGTCCGCACGCTGGGTGGAGAGGTTCACGCAGGGCACATCGCCATACCAGGCGACGAAGGCGGGCGAGTCGGAAATGACGAACTCATCCTTTTCCATGAGCAGGCGCAGGATGTAGGCGCGTTCCGGCAGGAACGGCGGCCAGTGCGGCGGGATCTTGCCGCCCATGGTGAGGCCAAACTTCATCAGCACGGGCAGGTTCACCGCCATCGGCAGCGCCGTGATGATCAACGCGACCATCGGGGCGCCCCAGCGCGCCATGAATTCGCCACTGATTTGAAAACGCGACCACAGCACCACCAGCATCGCCGCGCCAAAGGTGCTCATCGCAGGCATGAGCACGATGTAGAGGGCGTTGTCGTCCTTCTCCTTGTCAACCAGGCCGAGGAGGCCCATGCCGAGCGCCACCAGGACAAAAACAACCGCCAGCATCCAGCGCGCCGAGGCGGCGTCCGCCTTGCGGAAGCGATGCAAGAGCGCGAGGAAAAACATCAACGCAGGCACGACATAGCCGAGGTGCGCGATGAGCAGCGCAAACTGATCCTGCCAGCCGAGACCAACGCGACGCAGCAGGTCATCCACCTGAAGCAGCGGCACTGAGGGCGAGAAATCACGCAGCAGTGAATCATGCGCCACGGCAGATGATTGCGCCTGAAACAAGGCCTTGATGCCTCCCAACGGATCGCCACAGAGCTGTGCATTCCACCAGCCCCAGGCCACGAGCACCAGTGCCGGGAACAGCGCCACCACGATCACACCCGCACGACCACGCGGCAAAAACGCCGCCACACCGATCAGTATGCCCAGCACGATCCACAGTGCCATCCAATGCGTGAGCACCATGAGTGCGCATACCATGCCGAGCAGTGCCTGGATCAGCAGCGTGCCGCGATTCTCCGCCGCACGACCCGCCGCCGAGGCATACAGGCGGAAGGCGAGCGCAAACAGCGGGACCAGCATCGCCCGTGGCGATCCGCTGACCATCAGCTCCCACGCGGGCTCGCATACCAGCAGGGCAATGGCGGTGATGGCCGCGACTTGCTCGTCAAACAACCGCCGTGCCGCTCCATGCGTGAAAAAAATCGTCAGGAGATACCATGTGACGCCGAAGCAGGCGATCACGCGGTCCAGCAGAAAAACCGCCCCGCCTTCGACCGGATCATAAACCTGCCATGGCTTCATGAAGCGAAACGCCACTGACCAGAGCAGCGGCTGCAGCGGTGTCTGCACGGTCTCCGGCATCGCGAGCGGCAGCGGCTTCTTCTGTGCCGACTCCATCTGCGCCCAGGCGTACGGCTGCACGACATGCGTCTGATACGAGCCCGTGCGAGCGATCTGCCGTGCGAGCTGCGCCTGGTTCATGCCCTCCGCGCTGCTCAGGCCGCGAAACGTCACAAACACATGCAGCAGCGCCATGACGAGGGCGGCGGCATAAAATACCAGTCGAAGCAGCGCGCCGGGGCCGGAGGAATTGGGAGACATGGCGGCTACATTCCACAGTCAGAGCCTGCGTGCCAAGAACGATCTCATGCCTCACTGATGCGGCTCAAAGATCACCCCGGCGCACTCGTGCCTGCCCTCCGTGCCCGCACAACGCCAGTGCCAGCGCACCGAAGGTTTCACAAAGGAGCCAAGCTTGCCCTCCAGAATACGAAACTGCCCCAGCAGTTCTCCACCATCACGCACCACCAGCGAACGTGCCGCCACTGTGCCTGAGAGCGTGCCGCCGGCCTCCAACATCACCGGCCCTTCGCACACAAAATCACCCGAGGCATGGCCGGAAATCGTGATCGTGCGCGCCCGCACCTCCTGCAAAAATGTGACCTCACAACCTGCGGCCACTTCAAGGCGGTCACAGACCACGAAATCAGCGATGAGCCCGTCCATGTCGATCGTGCGTGAGGGCAGTTCCAGGGTCTCCTGCTCGATGCGGCGGAGTTTTTTCGTGCAGACCGGACACGATGGCGTGGAAAAGTCACCCGCTGTGGTGACGACGAAGAGAAAATCGCTCTTGTTCCCCGGCAGCGCACGCACTGCAGCCTCCAATCCCGCCGCATCCACCGCCTCGATGCGAAGTTCCTGCGCCATGCGCAGCGCGGCAGGGCTGAAGCCTGCCGGTGCGATCAAAACACCACGGGTGTCGCGCGCGGTGCGCACCTCCTGCGCAAAACGCTGCACCGTCTCCGGCGTGGCGCCCCACTCGTTCCACGGAGCGATCTTGACCATCGCCCGCCGTGGTTTCGATGACTTTGGCTGCTCGATCATGCCAAACAGCACCGCCCCGTCCGGCATAACACATGATCTGGCCAGCTCACAGCCCGCCTCCGCCGCAATCGCGCGCGCCAGTTCGGACAGACGCGCCCAGTCCAGGCTCGCGAGCAGTTCTGGCGACCACCCGCCCAGCCGGTCCACGCCGCCGCTCTGCCGCAGCGAGAAACCAGCTTCTTCGAGAGTGACGAAAGGATCGAGCATCGGGTGGGGGGCGGAACTGAAGAG
Organism: Prosthecobacter sp.; assembly: GCF_034366625.1. NCBI lineage: Bacteria > Pseudomonadati > Verrucomicrobiota > Verrucomicrobiia > Verrucomicrobiales > Verrucomicrobiaceae > Prosthecobacter > Prosthecobacter sp. The sequence goes on along the minus strand of NZ_JAXMIH010000023.1, from coordinate 36,806 downwards.
ATGGAGTACTGATGGGCTGGGTTGGTCGTACCAAAGCACATTCGCGGCGAGGCCCAACCATCCATTTCTCCATCCATCCAATACTCCTTCACTTCACGCCTCCACGCCTCCGCCACTCCATTCATCCAGCCATCCGGTGATCGCCCTTGCCGCATCTCCAAAACCCTGTTTCTTCCGCTCCACATGTCGAAGGCCGCCAAATCAGAAGAAACCAAGTTTTTCCACACCGGAAGCGCGAAAGAACCGTTCGTGTTCGCCTCCGGCGACCAACTGCCCGGCATCACGGTGGCTTACGAGACCTACGGGAAGCTGAACGCCGCCAAATCAAACGCCATCCTGCTGTTCCACGCGCTCTCCGGCAGCCAGCACGCCGCGGGCATCACGAAGGAAGTCGCCGGCACGGATGAACGCTGGACGGAGGACTGCCACACCGGCTGGTGGGATCTCTTCATCGGCCCCGACAAGGCGCTCGACACCAACCGTTACTTCATCATCTGCGCGAACTACCTCGGCGGCTGCTACGGCACCAGCGGCCCGGCGTCGCTCAATCCCGCCACCGGTAAGCCCTACGGCAGCAGTTTCCCGGCGGTGCGCACCAGTGATGTCGTGAACTCACACCTCGCCCTGCTCGATCATCTCGGCATCCAGACGCTGCACGCCGTCATGGGTTCCTCCGTCGGCGGTCTGCTCGCCATCAATCTCGCCACACTGTACCCGGAGCGTGTGAAGCTGGTTGTTCCCATTGCCAGCGGCTGCCGCACCACGGTGCTCACACGTCTCACGTTGTTCGAGCAGGTGCTCGCCATCGAAAACGATCCGCACTTCAAAGGCGGCGATTATTATCAAGGCGAAGCACCGGAATACGGCCTCGCCCTCGCCCGCATGATCAGCCACAAGACCTTTGTCCACCTCGACACCATCGAGCGCCGGGCGCGGCAGGATTTGAAGCATGGCGGCGACACGCTCTCGTGGTATCGCGTGCAGCACAACGTCGAGAGCTACATGCTGCATCAGGGCAAAAAATTCGTGAAGCGCTTCGATGCCAACACCTACCTGCGCATCGCCGACATGTGGCTGCGCTTCGACCCGTTGCGCGATGCCGGGGTGTCATCGTATGCCGCGCTCTTCGAGCGCAGCGCCGCCGCTGGGCAGCACTACCTCGTCTTCAGCATCGACAGCGACTTCTGCTTCTACCCCGAGGAGCAGGCGGAGCTCGTCAGCCATCTCGAGAAAGCCGAGGTCTCGAACATGCACATCACCGTGCACTCCGACAAAGGCCACGACTCCTTCCTGCTCGAACCCCAGCTCTACACCCCCCATCTCTCCTTCACCCTCGACGGCCGCTGGAACAAAAGCTCCGTCGATCGGCCGGTGCCTGAGGTGGAGTGATCAAAGGAATGCATCCAAAAGAATTCATACTTCACACTACAAAGGCGATGGGCCGCAGCTTCCGCACGCAGAACAGCATCGGAGCATCCAGTTCAAACAGCAGGCTGGTCCACTGCATCACCGTCCAGCACCACACCGGCAGCATGCAGCCACAACGCGGGGTACATAATGCGGGCATCTTGCCCCTGCAGCGGCGCGTGCTTTTGTCGCCGGGTTCAGCGACAAATCTCGTCTAGATCATCGAGAACAAACAGCATGTGATCAAGGATGAACTGAGTGTGCTTGCTTGCATGTCCCGGTTGAAACCGGAGCAGTTCATGCAGCGCGGGATCCTCCTGGCCTGCCCCCGGTGCCGTGCATAGAATGCCAGGCGTCTGTTTGAGTGAATTCAGCGACAAATCTCGTCCAAGTCGTCGATCACCATCAGCATGTGTTCGAGAATGAATGGTGTATGCTGACTTGCAATACCGGGCTCAAAGCGCAAGAGCGCATGAAGAATGGGGTCTTCTTTCCACGCTTCGTGTTTGATCTCTTTCCGATGGATCTTGTAAGCGTATAAAACCGCCTGTAGCGTAGTTCGTGCGATTTTTTCCACTTCTACCTGATTGGATGGCGATGTCTCCTTGAGTATCTCTGGCAACTCGTGTTTGTCGAAACTCGCCCAAATTATTTTTCCTTCTGGCTCTATTCCGATGATGTCTTTTTTCACGATGAACTTTCGATTGCCATCCGCGAAGCGTTTCAGAGCTGATTTCTCCTTGGAAGACAAGATGGGAACTGCACCAACTGCTTTAGCAAGTAAGTTTTCCCTTGCATCATTTCGAGGTGCCTTGGTAATCGACGCCTTTTTAGCATGGTCTGTCGCTGACGAATCAGGGTTATCTTTGGGACGACAACCAACTAAAAAACTGCCCAGGCCGAGGGAAAAAATAGTCCCGATGAAGATTTTCCGGAGAACTCTTAGTTGTAGCAATTGAATAAAGTGCATGGTGGTTAGGTTAGTATGTTGAAAATACCGCTGAGGAAGAGGCAATACAAGGGAAGTTGTCATTCTACCAAAACACGAATAAATTGGGAGATTAACTGTACTTCTTTGCCAAGCTGTGCCCCAACTCCAAGTATAAACGTGCTCACGGTAATAGAAACCTTAGCAGAGGTTGTAATAAGCGAGAATGCCCCCCTCTGCCTTCTGGATTGCTCAGATGAATCTTCAGCGTATGGGAATTCAGAACGTAGTTGTTCCATTTCTTCTTCGGGAATTGTTGTGTAGCTATAGCGTGCGACAAGCACGTCCAAGCCACGCTGAAATCCCTCCTCATCACGCTTCATTATTGTCACTATATCAATTACCTCATACTCGTATTCACCATCAACAACTACAGGCGGGTCGAAGCAAACGGTGCAGCCAACTCCTCCGCAAGATGAGCAAGGTGGTGGGGTGGTGCCAGGTTTAGAATTGGCATTATTCGGGTCCGTCCCATCTGCGGTTTCATCCTCATCGCTGTAGGTATCCCCGTCCGTGTCGAGGTTTGCAATCGTCACCGAACCACTGCCATAAACAGTACCGTTATCGGTGGTAAAGCTGGCCGACACGGTCACCACGGATGCCTGGGAGGCGGCGGTGTAGGTCGCTTCAAAGCCTCCCGCGCCATCGGTGGCTGTCGCCGTCGATGTCACCGTGCCGTTGCCGGAGGTGACGCTTGCGCTGGCCGGGGCGTTGAGCGCCGCGCTGGTGGTTTCGTTGCGGATTTCGGTGGTGCTGTCCTGGTCGTTGCCCCAGACCTCCCACACATGATAGTTGACTGTGGCAGTGACCGGCACCGTGGCCCCCGTGGTGCTGGTGGCGGAGACGTTCACGAGCAGCTCCTGGAAGGTTCCCTGCTGGCTCCACACAGGGTCCGCCGGGCGGGTGAAGGACGCCGTCGCGGACGAGGTGGAGACCGCATAGCTGGCAGAGGCTTCGATCTCGGCGTTCTCGCCGCCCATGCAAAAGGTCACGCTGGCGCGCCCGTTGCCATCGGTGGCAAGCGTGACCGTCTGCGCGCCGGCGGGGGAGTCCCAGCGACCGTCGCCGCTGATGACCGTGAAGCTGACCGGGGCGTAAAGGGCGGGTCCGATGGTGGTGTTCCGCGTCTCGGTGTTTCCAAGGCTGCTCGTCCAGATTTCCCAGGTGGTGAACGTCACATCCGCGCTGACCTGGCGGGTGGTGCCGGAGCCGAGTCCGGCGGTGGTGTCGCCCTCGACTCTCAGCGCGGTGGCAATGCTGCCCTCCGTGTGATCCAGGGTCCAAGTCTCCGTGCTGACGGGCTGGGTGAAGTCGAGCGTGGCCGCCGCCGCCGTGCTGTTGATGTAGCCGATCTCCGCGCGCACGGTGGAATCGACCGCTCCCATGGTGAAGTCGATGGTGCCCGATCCGGACCCGTCCAACTGCCCCCAGGAGGAACTGGCAAAGGTGCCGTCCCCGCCCGTCACCGTCCAGCTCATATTCGCGCCAGCGGCGGGAACAGAGTAACGATTGCGTGTTTCGGTGTTGCCGAAAGAACTGGTGAACACGTCCCAGCTTTCGTACGTCGCGTTCACGGTGACCGTACGCTGGGTGGAGGAGGAGCTCACCGTGCCGTCAGGTGTGGAGAGCCAAGCGGAAAGCAGCGCCTCGCTGTGCGACCAGGACCAGATTTCCGGCGCGATTTTCGTGAGGTTGAGGGAACTCGTGGTGCTTTCAGCGCCGTTGGGCAGCGTCACCGCAGCCTGGACGACCACCTCCGGCGCGTCATCCACAGGCACGGACGCGCTGCATTTCCCGTCGTAGCCGGTGGTGGAGGACGCCGAGAACATGTTGCTAAAACCATTCCCGGTGAGCGAGGTGATCGAAAAACTCACCTGGCCGCCGCTCACCGGTTCGATGGTGTAACCGGAGATGACGGTATTGCCCAGGTTGCTCGTGCTCACCTGCCAGATGTGGCGTTCCAGGAGGACATCGACCTGCTTGGTGTCACCGGGGTTGTAAGCGGTGCCGCCGGATGCGGACATCTGGGCCATCAGGGCGGTCTGCGTCACCGGATCACTCCAAGTCTCCTCGGGTGGAGTTCCCTCATCCGCGCGCAGCAGCCGGGGCTGCGCGGGAAGAAGAATGAGCGTGGCGATCATGCAGCCGTGCAGAAGCCACGCCTGACGGGCGAAGCGGCGGAGAATGCCCAGCACTGGCGAGCCGGGGCGGGTTGATGCAGCGGTGTTCATGGTTCTGGCTGGTTGGTTTGGTTGTTTGTTATCTTGATTGAAAAAAACACCCTCGGCTGGCTTCACCCACCCACCGTCACGCTGACCTCCGCGCTCCAGAGGCCGACTTGGGCGTCGTCCACATGGTAGATGGCGCGGTATTTCCACTTGGTGAGGACGGCGGGATGGGGCGCGGTGTCGGTGTAGCCAGGCGTGGTGTCGATGGTCAGCAGCATCCAGCCGCTGCCGCGATCGACCTGGATTTCGCAGGCATCCAGAAAGGCGGCGTAGCCCTCCCAGCCCCAGTCGATGTCCACCTTGTTCGGTCCGGCGAGCGTCGCACTGATCGAGGGCTGGAGCAGAGCAAAGTCCGGCGCAGTCTGCTGGCTGCCAATCACGCCAAGATCGGTGCCGATGGCCTCCGTGTAGGCGGCCGATCCCTTCATGAGCTGAATGATGCCAAAGATGCGGTTCAACGCCCCGTCGTTCACTGCCACCACACCCGCAGGCAGGGCTGGTGCGACGAACACCGGCAGCACCATCACCACCCCCATGCTGCCGAGCTGGGCCTGCTTCGCCGCATCCGTGCAGCTCTTCTGCCAGGCCCGCACGGCGGGCAGCCAGGTGCCGAGCACATAAATCAGCCAGCGCGCGTCCGCGATGGCAGCGGTGCTGTCCGCCCCGCTGATGCCGAGCGTGGGAGCGTGGGCGGTGAGCTTGTTGCGGAAGTTTTCCAGCCACACAATCTGCGTGGCGGCATTCGTTGGGTAGTAGGCCTGGTGTTTCATCTTCTTCGATTTGGCAGAGGGTGGATTCAGCGGAGTGGCAGGCGTCGGGTAAGGCACAAAATCTGGATCCCCCGGCTCACGGGCGTAGCCGAGGCCGTCGGCCCCGAAAAAAAGGTTGGAATCGTCCCACGTGTAGGCTGTGCCGGTGAGGGGATTGATTTCATCCCAGTGAAGTGCTCGCATAAGACAGGAGATGCTGTTGGCGCGCTGCGGGAAGCCTCTGGCACAGCGCCAAACTCATTCGGCGGCAATGGAGATGTTTTTGGGGCGTTGGGAGATGCCGCTGAAGCAGCCGCAAAGTCTTGCGGAGCCGCAGGAGAGCCATCTGCAGCTCCGCCAAAATCATGCCGCAGACTTGGAGATGCATCCCCGGCAGCGCCAAAGGCTTTTGGCAGACGGCCAAAACGCGCTGGCGTGGCACCAAAATCAACTCCAGCGGCGCCAAATTCATCTCCTGAAACGCGGGAAGACATGACGGCCCGACCACGGTCCTGGCGCATGCCGCTTGAAACTTCCGGCTGCTTCCTCACGAGCGTCGTGAAGCGCCCCGTGCAGCGCGAATCAACTGCTGAGGCAGCAGAAGCGGTGAGCAAAATAATCAGCGGCGTTTTCACAACGCGGCGATTCAGCCCGCTTTCGGAGGTTTTGTCATGACAGGCAAATCCCTGATTTTTTGTGGGGTAATCCCCCACATGGAACAAAATCATTCCTGGTCTTGACTCTGCCTGCCGTTCTTAACTAAAACCTCCTTATGCAAGAACTCACGCGCAAGCAAATCCTGCTGGTCCAGCCCCTGCCGGTGGTGCGGGCGGGCTTGAAATTCATGATTGATCTGGGGTCTGAAATGAAGGTCTGCGCGGAGGCAACCACGCTGGCCAGGGCGCGAATACTGCTGCCACGTCTGCAACCTGAAGTGGTGATGGTGGACGTCGAGATGGAGGATGGCGAGGGGTTCGCCTTCCTCAAAGAAGTGAGCAGCACATGCGCCAGGGCCGTGATCTTCAGCCGTTCCTTGAGCATGACCGCCATTCAACGCGCGCTTCAAAGCGGTGCTCGGGCTGTCATCTCTCATCTGGATTCCCAGGCGTCGGTTCTGACCGCATTGATCGCCGTGGCAGAAGGCCGCAAGCACATCTCCCCTTGTGTCACGGAGGCCATGACCGGCAGCCTGACCCAGACTGGAGATCACGACATGCAAGACCCGGAGCGGGTGCTGTCAGAACGGGAACTGCAGATTTATCATCTGCTGGGCCGGGGCCATTCGGTGAAGGAAATGGCCGCCCGCCTGGGCATCTCGGTCAAGACCGTGGAATCCAATGAGGCGCGGATGAAGGAAAAACTGGGCCTGAAAAACAATGCCACTCTGCGGCATGAGGCCACGTTGTTCGTCAGCAGGAAAGATGGGCACGTCGAATTTCCGAACACGGCCATCGCCGCGTGAAAGCCGTCAGCGGCGGCTGAATTTGAAGACGAGGTTCGGCCTTTGTTGCAGAACCCCTGTGACAATTTCAAATCGTGGCTAATCCTGCCGGATTCATCATCACCAACCCATGTCCATGCAGCTCACCTTCCTCGGCACCGGCACCTCTGTCGGCATTCCGGTGATCGGTTGTGATTGCGCCGTGTGTCGCAGCACCGATCCGCATGACAAGCGGCTGCGCTGCTCGGTTTACATCCAGACCCCTGAGGCCGCGTGGGTTGTCGATACGGCGCCTGATTTCCGCATGCAGTGCCTGCGCGAAAACATCCGTCAGCTCGATGCTGCGATCTTCACGCATCCGCACATGGATCATCTTACCGGCTTCGATGATCTGCGGCGTTTCACCGTCGAAAGTGATCACTTCATGCCGATCTACGGCACAGCGGAATGCCTCGCCGTGCTGGAACGCATGTTCATCTATGCCTTCAATGGCGAGAATCGCTACCGTGGTTATTTGAAGCCGTTTCCGAAGCAGATTCACGGCCCGTTTCATATTGGCGAGACCACCATCACTCCCCTGCCCGTCCAGCACGGCAAGGTCGAGACCATCGGCTTCCTCTTCTCACGCGGCGGGAAAAAGCTTTGTGCTTACATTCCAGACTGCAAAACGCTGCTGCCGCAGTCGCTCGAAGCGCTGCGTGGTGTCGATACGCTCATCATCGACGCCCTGCGTCACACGCCGCACTCCACGCACATGAACTTTGAGGAAACGCTGGCCGTGCAGCGTGAACTTCAGCCGCGGCAGACCTGGTTCACACACATCCAGTGCGAGATCATGCACGCGGTCGAAGATCCCAAACTGCCGCCCGGCGTGAACATCGCCTACGACGGCCTCAAACTCGAATGGGCATGAGAACAACCTGGCTGTCAGCATGCCGCATGCTCGTACTGATGACCTTCAGTGCCTCCACGCATGGCCAGATCATGACCGACTGGGATGCCGCCGCTGAAACCGCCGTCGTTTTCAACCCCGACTTTCCTGGTTCCGCCGAACTCGCCGCCTACTACGCCGAAAAGCGCCACATCCCAAAGGAGCGCGTCATCGGCCTGCGCTGCCCGCAGGAGGATTCCATGTCACGAGGTGAGTTCGACTCGCTGCTGCGCCAGCCGTTGATCAAACTCTTCGAATCCAGGCACTGGTGGATCGCCGAGCCGCCTGTGCCCGGCAAACCGCTCACGGGCGACGGCATTCGTTCACCCATGGCCCTGTCCTCGCATGTTCGCGTGCTCGTGCTCATGCGCGGCGTGCCGTTTCAAATCCGACGCGGCCCACCCAACCCCAAACAATCCGAAGAAGACGAGGCCAGCGTCGATTCCGAACTCACCGTGCTCGGTCTCAGCCATCCGCCCGTCAAAGGCGGTCTGCGCAATCCTTACTTCGACCAGCAGGCGCGCTTTCCGCATTTTCAAGGTTCGCCCGGCCTGCTGATCGTCGGCAGACTCGATGGTCCTGATGACAAAACCGTGAAGCGCATGATCGACGATGCGATCCACGCCGAGCAAACCGGCCTGCTCGGCCGTGCGGTCGTTGATCTCGCCCAAAAAACCGGCGCGTATCAGGAAGGCGAAGAATGGCTCAAAAGCAGCACTGATTCCTTCCGCCGGGCCGGCATTCCTGTGTTCATCGACCGCTCCGAACCTGTGTTGCGCGATGCATGGCCGCTGCCCGACACCATTCTTTACTTCGGCTGGTACACCGACCACATCACCGGTGCGTTAAGTTCACCTTCGTTTCAATTCAAGCGCGGTGCCATCGCCTGCCACCTGCATTCGTTCAGTGCCAGCATCATTCGCTCTCATGACAAGGCCTGGGCCGGTCCGCTGCTCTCCAAAGGAGCCGCCGTCACTTTTGGCAATGTGTTTGAGCCCTATCTCTCGCTCACACTGCACTTCGACATCTTCAACAAGCGCCTCCTCGAAGGCTTCACCGTCGGCGAGGCTGCGTGGAATGCCACGCCAGCGCTTTCCTGGATGAACGTCGTCCTCGGCGATCCATTGTATCGTCCCTTCGGCAAAGGCATCGGAGCCAAGCTCGGCGACGGTGCAGATCGCGATTACGCGCTCTACCAAGGCATGGTCCAGCGTATGGGTGCCGACACTGATGCACGCATCAAGACGGCCATCACCGAACTCGCCGGAAAACGCCAAAGTTTCCGTCTCCTCGAACTCACCGCCCTTCTTTCCTCGCTCCAATCGAAACACATCGAGGCCATCGACCTCCTCGAACATGCCGAATCCACCACCAAGAATCCCGCCGACCTGCTGCGACTGCGTTTGTACCGGGCCGAAATGCTCCGCCGCAGCGAAAAAGCCGACGCCGCCCGCCAACTGCTGCGCATGATGCTCAAAGAAAGCTCCTTCAAAGACCAGCCCGCCCGTGCCGCCGCCGAGGCCCTGCTGCAGGACATGGGCGGGTGACGCGTTGGGGCATTTCACGGCACCGGAGCCGTGAGCAGGTAGTTCCACACCGGCTCAAACTCTCGCTGTGTCAGCGCCGCGTTGTGAATTTTAAGCATCGCCATGTCCGGCAACTGCTTGTTCGTCAGCAGCACATGCGCACCACCGAACGGAGGCTGTGCACCATCCACCAGCGCTTTTTTCGAATCATCAAAACCCAGCAGCCGCAGGATATCCCACTGCTGCTCTGGCGTGCAGGCCCCTTGTTTGTCCTGAGCATGGTTGAAGGCGAAATAGCGCGCCAGCGGCGTCTGCTGCGGCGGTCCATAAAACTTCGCCGGGCCTTGCAGCTTCGCGCTGAAATCCTTCGGTGATCCAAACATGAGCACACGCGCCACGAGGTGCTGCTTCGCAATCATCGCCGCATGCCCACCGCCCTGCGACTGCCCTGAAACGGCGATCTTTGACCACAAAATCGTCTCGCCACCCAGAAACTGGCCCCAGCCCTGCCGGGGGCGCTTCTTTGCCAGATGCTGAATCACTTTCGTCAGCCGGTTGAAGACGGAGTCCGTCACCGACACCTGCACATGCGGGGACAAATCCCTGCCGGTGAGGATTTCCAAGCGGAACCTGCCATAAGACGTCGGGTCTTCATCACTGCGACAGACCTGCTGCGCGGCGATGTCACACGGGTACATCAGTGAGATCACATGGTAGCCGCAGGCCGCCGCCGTCTGACGAAAGGCTGTCGCACCGCTGCCGCTCTCCGCGTTCGTTCCAGGCAGAAACAGCAGCAGCTCGCCGCGCGGCGCGGCCGTCGGCTCAATGCATGAATGCGGGCCGTTGAACTGCTGGATGGCCGGGTCCGTGAGACTTGGCAGCACCGCCATGGGTTTGCCTGTGTTCGACTGCTGCGCCCATGCGGCCTGCGTGATCAATACCAAGGTGACAAGAGCTGTTCGTGCCTTCATCCGGCCATTCCAGCAAGCTCCCGCCACCAAGTCAATGCCACCCGTTCAAAATAGCGAGTACCCTAAAATGGCGGTTCGTGCTAAAACCCGATGGTTGTTGCCCGTTTGATCGGAGCACCATTCCACTCACCACCATGAAGACCACCGCCACCGTCCTGTTGTCACTGTGCCTCACGCTTGCCGTGCAGGCGGAAATCCGCATCTGGAAGGACGCCTCCGGCGCGCATGAGATCAAAGCCGAACTCGTCGGTGTGCAGGGCGGCAAGGTCACCCTGAAACGTGAGAACGGCACGACCATCACCCTGCCCGTGACCAGCCTCAGCAAGGCTGATCAAGCGCTGCTCGGCGGCGGATCAGGCGGAAGCGGTGCTGCCGCAGGCGACTGGCCGCAGTGGCGCGGCCCGAACCGTGATGATGTCTCAAAGGAAACCGGCCTGCTCAAGAAATGGCCCTCAGACGGCCCCAAGCGTGTGTGGGTAAACGAGGATGCTGGCCTCGGCTATTCCGGCTTCGCCATCGCGGGTGGCAAGCTTTACACGATGGGACTTTACGACGCGGAGGAGAAGGTCGTCTGCCTCGACGCCGCCACGGGCAAAAAAGTGTGGGATTCTCCTGTGGGTGCGATTTACAAGAACAAGTGGGGCGACGGCCCGCGCTGTACGCCCACCGTGGCAGGCGGCAAGGTGTATGCCATCGGCGGCAACGGTGATCTCGTCTGCCTCGACGCCGCCACGGGCAAGCAAGACTGGACGAAAAGCCTCACGAAGGATCTCGGCGGCGCTCTGCAAAACTGGGGCTACACCGAGTCTCCGCTGGTGGACGGCGATCTTGTGATCGTCACGCCCGGCGGGTCGAAGGGTGCCATCGCCGCGCTGAGCACGAAGACTGGCAAGGTCGAGTGGCAGACCAACGACGTGACAGAGAACGCCCAGTACTCCTCCATCATCCCCATCGATCACGGCGGCCAGCGCCAGTATGTGCAGCTCTTGATGAAGACCATTCTGGGTGTTTCCAAGGACGGCAAAGTGCTGTGGAAAAGTGATTTTCCAGGCGCCACCGCAGTGATTCCGACACCGATCTACAATGACGGGCAGATCTATGTCGCCGCCGGTTACGGCGTCGGCTGCAAGGCGGTGAAACTCGGCTCCGGCAGCGTGGAGGAGGTTTATTCCAACAAGAACATGGTCAATCACCACGGCGGTGTCATCCTGATCGACGGACTGCTCTACGGCCACAGCGACGGCCGCCCCGGCGGCTGGACCTGCCAGGATTTTAAGACCGGCGAGGTCGTGTGGCAGGATCAGGGCATCGGCAAAGGCGCGGTGACCAGCGCGGATGGCATGCTGTACTGTCAGGCTGAGAGAGATGGCACCATCGCGCTGGTGGAGGTGTCGAAAAGCGGCTGGAAACTGGTCAGCAGCTTCAAGCTGGAGGCGCAGAGCTCCCAGCGCTCTCCCGATGGCCGCATCTGGACGCATCCCGTCGTCGCCGGCGGCAAGCTCTACCTGCGCGACCAGGAGTTCATCTCCTGCTATGATGTGAAAGGCTGATGAACCAGAGCATCACACGCTTCGGAGGCAGGGCCGCATGGCTCTGCCTCTTTTTTGTCCTCACGCACTGCGGTCCGCCACGTCGCAGCGAGTGGAAGCTCCTTGCCGATGAGTTTACCGCTTCATGGAAAGCCGCAGGCATTGCGGAAGAGGGCAGCGTCTCCATCAAAGACGGCGAAATCACCCTGCATCCCGGCCAGCCGATGACTGGGGTGCGGTTTGATCCCTGGAAATCCGCTGATTTACCGCGCATGCGCTACTCCATCGAGTACGAGGCCATGCGGCTCGAAGGAAACGACTTCTTCGGCACCATGACGTTTCCCGTGAACGAGGCACACGTCTCGCTCGTCATCGGCGGCTGGGGCGGGACGCTGGTGGGCATCTCCAGCATCGACGACATGGATGCCAATGAGAACAACACCCACGGCAACGCTTATTTTGAAAACAACCGCTGGCACAAAGTGCGCGTCGAGGTACGGGAGGATGAACTGCGCGCCTGGATCAATGACAAGCTGTTCGTCAACGTCAGCACCAAGGGCCACAAGCTCGGTCTGCGTCCTGGCGACATCGAAAAATGCGCCCCATTCGGCTTTGCCAGCTTCGCCACACAGGCGCGCATCCGCAGCGTGGTCATACGCCGGCTCTAAACTGTCCGAGGCGAGGCTTGACCTGGCTATGCCACCCGGTACTCTCCGGGCGCATGGCTACCGAACATTTTCAACGTGGACAGGTCATTTTCCGTGAAGGCGACAAGTCACAGGAGGCTTACTTCATCGTCAATGGACTCGTCGAAATCACCATCAACACCTCGCACGGTGTGCAATCCCTCGCCAAGATCGGGCCCGGTGAGATCTTCGGCGAGATGGGAATGATCATGGACCGCCCGCGTTCCGCCACCGCCACGGCGTTGGAGAACACCACGGTGGAAACCGTTGCCGAGACCGAATTCGAACAGCAGATCATTCAGCGGCCCGACCGCCTGCATGTGTATCTCTCCACCTTGTTCGAGCGCATCCGCAAGACCGACCTGCTGCTCACCACGAGCACCAACGCCACGGTGCCGCTGGTGCCCAAGGCCAAACCGGCCAAGGAACCGGTCTTCCGCGTGAAGCTCCGCTCGCACTATGACGAAACCGGCCTCGACCTCGAACCGGTGGAAAAGACCATCACCAAACTGCCCTTCCGCATCGGCCGGTCCTACTTTGACACCGCCACGTCAGCCCTCGCGCGCAACGACCTCTCCATCGAGGAACCCACGCCCTACCAGCTTTCCCGCAACCACTGCGAGATCGACTTCGAGCACGGTCACTTCATCCTGCGTGACCGCGGCAGCAAGCTCGGCTCCTGGGTGAACGGTGATCACATCGGCGTCGATGCCGGCTGCATCACCTCCCCGCTCAAAGTCGGCGAAAACAAGATCATCTTCGGCAACGGCGACAGCCCACACCGCTACTCGATCACGATTGAGGAACTGCAGTGAGCACGCGCTTCACCTCATCAGCGCGATAGCCGAAGCCAGGGCCGCCGAGCGTGCTCAGATCCACGATGCCATTGCGACGTTGGAACAAACCCGGATGAATTTCCTGCTCGGGCAATGATGCATCGGGATAGAACTGCATCGCGTTGCATTCCACGCCCTGGATCGTGCCAGCATGGGCGGCGAGACGGACGTGCGGGATCATGGCAAGCATCGGGTTCGTCAAATCCTGCACCATGAGCGGCATGCCGTGCGCCTTGGCCCAGCAGAGGCTCAGCAGCGCGCCGGTTTGCGTTTTGCAGGTTTTCAAAGCCACGCCGGACCAGCCAAGACGGCGGCCGAGGCGGACGAATTCCCAGTCGTGGGCGCTTTCATCGAGGAACAGCGGCTTGCGAGCCGAAACACTGCGCACGTCGATCTGATGCGCTTCAAGATCGTATGGGAAAGGCTGCTCCACATAAAGGGTGCGTGCAAAGATTTCCGGTTCCTCGGCCAGCAAACGGTCAAGGATGGCATTCACATAGGCCGGCTCCTTCACGGTGCAGTTGAAGTCGGCGCTGAACCACGTCACACCACCGGCGAGGCCAATGCGGCCCACTCGCTGCATGCGCTCAAAATCCCACGCGGCATCAGTGCCGCGCAGTTTGACCTTGAGGCACTTCAGGCCGTCACGCTTGATCCAGTCGGCGAGCAGCAGCGGATGCGCATCCTTCGGCTCCGTGCCGTTCAGATCAGCGGCTTCGAGCGCGTCCACACCGCCGACGAGATGCCAGACGGGAAGCTGCTTTGGTGCGTTCATCACCAAATAATCCTGTGGATAACGGCCATTGAAATCAATGCCGCTGCCATCTTCCGGCGTGATGAAGGCGGAGAGATCGCGGTTCATGAACTCCGCGTTGTAAGTCGTATAGATGTCGCGGTTGTGCAGCACGCCGTAGGCATCATGAACCGCGATGTCGAAGGCGCTGAAGGCCACAAGAGAGCCGAGATACGGCATGGCATCTCCACCGGCCTGCGCATTCGCCTCACGCAGCGCCGCGGCGAGCGTGCCGTGCATGAAATCCTGGCCGATCTCCATGGGATGGCCGGTCAGTCCGCTCGCGACGAGGCGCTCCGCCAGCAGCGTGGAAAAATCCTGCATGCGCTGTGCGCGCACGGCCACGCCGAGGCTGCTGGGCCAGACCCATGAGACACTGAGCGGCGTCTCGCCCCAGCCTTGTGCGGTTTTGCCGCTACGATCGGCCACCGTCACATGCACACGCAAACAAACGGCGCTGGTCACGGTTTCCGGGCCGAACTTGAGCGGCACCCGCATCGTCACGGGCAGAAAAAAAACTTCGGCGGCGGTGACACGGACATCGGTGGGTTTGGTTGAGGGCATGCAGTCAAAATGAAGCGGACGCTGATACCCGCAAAGAAAACCTTGTGGCGGACAGCAGTGCCCGCTTCACTTGGAAGATCATGCGTATCTGGGATCTGCACTGTCATCTCTCCGGCGTCCCCGGCCTCACGCCAGAGGAACGCCTCAAGGCCCTCCTTGTTTATGCCGACCGCATGGGCATCGAGCGGCTGTGTGTTTACATGGGCATGAAATGGTCACAGGATCCGTCTCCAGCCGATCTGGTGCAGCAAAACAGCGAGGTGCTGCGTGCCTTGGCGAAGTTCCAGGATCGTGCGTTTGGCTTTGTCTATCTCAGCGCGAAGCATCCTGAAGAAAGTCTTGCTGAACTCGAACGCTGCGTGGCCAACGGCCCGATGGTGGGAGTGAAATTGTGGGTGGCGGAAAGATGCAGCGTGCAGGCCATCGACGCGATCATCCGGCGTGCGGCAGAGCTGAAGGCTGTTATCTTCCAGCACACCTGGTTCAAAACGAATGGCAACTACCCCGGTGAATCGACACCCGACGAACTCGTGACCCTGGCGAAGCGTTTTCCTGAGGTGCCGATCATCTGCGGCCACACCGGTGGCAACTGGGAGCCGGGCATCCGGGCGATTCGCGCTCAAACCAACCTGTATGCCGATCTCGCCGGCTCGGATCCCACCGCAGGCATCACCGAGATGGCCGTGCGCGAACTCGGCGCGTCACGCGTGATTTACGGCAGCGACTGCGGCGGGCGCAGCTTTGCCAGCCAGCTCGCGAAGGTTCACGGCGCAAAAATCAGCGAGGCCGACAAGCAGAAGATTTTCTGCGACAACCTGCGCGGTCTCATGCTGCCGATTTTGAAAGCGAAGGGCATCCAGGCGTGACTTCAGTCCTTCTTTTTGCCAAAGCCAAAGAGGCGCTTGAGAAAGCCACCACCCGCTTTTCCCTCGGCGGCTTCGGCGGTCGGCGCATTCGGTCCGGCCAAACGGCGGATGCTTGAATCCGACTTTCCCTTCGCCGGTTTCTTTTCAGCGACTGTGGCGGCCTTCCCGGCCCACCAGGAGGGTGAAAGCTGGGCCACCGTCTGCCAGGCATCGAGTCCGGCATGCCAGACGAGCGAGTCCATGGCCAGCTTCTTCGCACGAACCAGTTCGGCCATGGCGTGGTCATCCATCGGTCCCTCGGCAGCACCAGCGTTGTTGTAGTACCAGTTCATCTTGAAGTGGGCACAAGGCTACGCGTGCATCGGAACTGCGCAAGGCGTGAGGAAATGCTTTCCACCGCCCGCCGGATCATTCAATCTAGCCGCATGAACCGCCGGAATTTCCTGCTGAGCTCCAGTGCCATGCTGGCAGCCTCGTCGCTGCACGCGGCTGAGGAAACGAAACTGACCGACTGCCACGTCTATCTCGGCTCAAGCCCGTTTCGCCAGCTTGAGGCCGAGAATGCGGAGGAATTCGCACAACGCCTGATGAAGCGTGGCGTCACCGAAGCATGGGCCGGTGCGTTTGAAGGCCTGCTGCGCCGGGATGTGGCGGAAGTGAATCGCCAGATCGTCCAGCACTGCCGTGATCATTCGATCCTGCGCCCATGCGGCACCATCAACCTCGCATTGCCCGCCTGGCAAGATGATGTGAAGCGCTGCACCGAGGATCATGGCATGCGCGTGATCCGCCTGCACCCGAACTATCACGGCTACGCGCTCGAAGCGCCCGCTTTTCGTGAACTGCTGGATCTCGCGACGAAACACCGGCTGCTGATCCAGCTTGTGGCTCAGATGGAGGACGAACGCACCCAGCACCCACAGGTACGCGTGGCTCCGGTCGATCTGAAGCCGCTGCCAGGCATCATGAAGGAAATGCCGGAAGCGCGGGTCATGCTGCTCAACGCCAACGCCGCGATGGTGCTCAAACATTTGCAGGACTGCCCGAACGTGTGGCTCGACTTCGCGATGATCGAAGGCGTGGGCAGTGTCGAGAACCTGCTGAAAAGCTGGCCGTTGGAGCGTCTCGTGTTCGGGTCGTTCGCCCCGGTGTTCTATTGGGAATCCGCCAAGCTGAAGATGCAGGAGTCCGCGCTGGATGAAGAGCAGAGGAATGCGCTTCAGGCTGGCAACGCGTCCGTCTTGTGTGCCTGATATCTGGCATGCTCGGTTTTGCCCAGCAGCCGACCGAGATCGACCGCCAGAAGCAATAGAACGGTGTTATAGAAGGTTCGCAGCAAAAGAAGCACCTCATCCTGCAGATCCATGTCTTCCATGCCGCTTGGCAGGTAAGAGAGATAGAGTACACAAGCCATAAGGCGCGCACGCTGGGACCATGTGTAGGCGGACAATGCAGGGGCACATGCCAGCAGCAGCACCGGCAGCACATGCAAGTGGGCGAAAATACGGGAGTTGACTGTCAAAACGGCCAACAGCAGCAAGGCTGCCATCCAGGCCAGCAGATTGTCCCGGTCATTCTTGTCCCGGCGCAGCCACAGCCGGCCCAACCAGCCAAGCACGATGAGGAAAAACAGCGATCCTAGAAGTTGCGCCGGCACGGGAAATTCCAGGAAGAACTGGTTCCACATGCGAAACGGCATCCAGAAGGTCAACATGCTGTTGAAGTTGAAGACCTTCGCATTGCAGCTCAGAACCTCCGCGAATATGGCGACTGGATTCGCGTCGATCAGATCACAAAGCCACAAATGCACCACCAGATGGATGCCGCCGCCGATGAGCAGACAGCGCCAGCGCCGCTGCAATACGAACAAAAACAACACCAGCGGCCAGATCAACGCGTACTTGAACACTCCCAGGGAGAGGAGCAGACCTGCCAGCCAGTGGCGCCCGTTGAAGTCCAGACGGAACGCCGCCAGAGTGAAAGCGACTGAGAAAATGGATGCCTGACCCATGGCAAGGCAGCTCCATACTGGGATGCCGCAGATCCACAGGCAGATCATGAGAGTCTGGTTGGCGGGTGCTGGTCGGTCACCGCCCATGCACCAGCGTAATGTGTGGACCAACAGCAGGAGCGACCCCAGATTGATGAGCAGCCACAGCAGTTTGATGGTCTCGAAGGGCAATTTCGCCATCAACAGCACCGGGAGCAGCGTGGAGGGAAAATAATCCGGATCCATGTGATGCCCCGGGCCCAGAACCTCGGCACCACGCTCTTTCAACATGCCAGCTCGTGCGAGTTGATATGGATTCTCCCCCAGCAGAATCATGCTCACTTCGTTGTGGCGCATGAAGAGATCCTGGGAACCAGCCAGCACATTTTGCATGCCGCCGCTGAAGCCTCTGGGTTCCCCCAAGGCGAAAAAGACCCCAATTCCCATGAAAGCGACCGCAAAAACCACCGCTCCCACGCGAATGATGCGCAGCAGCACAGTCATGTGGACGTGTTTCATGGTTGCTGTGAAGACAAGGAGGCCACCGTGTCATGACCGACGCGCAACATGTCGTGCATGTGCGTGTAGCGAAATTCGCCGCTGCGGCCCAGGATGGTGAGGTTTTCAAACTGGGAAAGCGCGTCCATGATCCGCCTCACGCGCGCTTTTACACCAGCCTCAAGCACTGGATAGGCGGCAGGCAGGCGTTTCACACAGCCGCCGGCCAGCTCGTCTTCACGGAACCAGCCGCAGCTCTTGAGTTTTTTTGCGACGAAGCGCACGAGTTCGCCATCATCCTGCCGCCACACGGCATCGGCAGCATCACAGGGGATTTCCACCGCGAGCATGGTGCGTCCGGGCGGCGCCATTTCCGCGCTGCGGTTGCGCGGCTCATAAACGCGAGTCATGGGAAACCCTGGATCAGGAAAATAGACTGACCCGACGCGGGTGGCTGATGTGCGGTTCAGAAAAAGCGCGACGAGCACGACGTGGCGGAACTTCAGGCTTGCGATGTCCTCCGCAACCTCCGTTGGCAAGGAGGAAGCCAGCAGCCGGGCGGTCAATGACAGCGGCAGGGTGCTAATGACACGCTCCACCGGGAGAACTTCGGAATCATTGACCTCCACGGCATGGATGCGCCTGCCATCATGGCGCAAACCCGTGACGCGGGCGTTGACCCGGACTCGGTCCGCGCCGCAGGACGCGGCAAGTTTTTCCGCAATCATGCCGAAGCCGAGCCTCGGATAATAAAAACGACCATCCAGATGCGCCGACTTGGCCTGCCCGCCTTGAAATGTCTCCAGAAAAAAAGTGCGCAGGTTCAAGCCCTTCAGCCGCTTGCCGGAAATCGACGGACACAATTGCGACCCGGGCAACCCCCAGAGTTTCTCAGAATAGCCGAGCAGAAAGCGATTGGCGATGTCCCGCCCATAGGCACGCACGGCGTGGTGCTCAAAGGAGTCCTGCTCACCACGATGAGTCAAATGCGCCTTCAGAAATGACAGGCCCGCGCCCAAGCTGGCCCGCAGGCCCAGCACGCGGAACAGGTTGAGCGGCGAGAGCGGGAAATCGACAAATCTGCCCTGATGGTAGATCTGGCTGGGAATCGCGCACTCCAGCAAGTCGGCACCGAGCAGTTCCTTCACCTCGCGGGTCATGGCGGGATCGCGATCGTGGAAGCGATGCGCCCCGGAATCAAACCGGAGCCCGTCCTCGACAAAGGTCACCGCATTGCCCCCAACGCGAGGAGAGGCTTCTAAAAGTTGAAAATCGAGACCGGCTTTTCGAGCAAAATGTCCGAAGGCAAGGCCGGCAGGTCCGCCACCGAGAATCATCAATTCGCGCTCACATGCTGTATCGTTTGAGGAAGGATTGCTTACCGTTTTTGGGGGATCAAAAGACATTTTCTGTATGTCACGCATCGAACTGTCTGATCAAGGAAGAAAGATTTTTCATTCCGTCTTCTAAATTGATCTTCTTCGTGCAATCTTCAAAGATTGCACGATCTGCCCCATGTCGGCAGACCTTTGCACAATCACAACGCCCGATTAAACCGCCGGGCACCTTCGAGCTGTTTTTATGGGCTTAGCATTCCGCCTCCGCGACTATCTTCACCCCATCCTGATCGGACGCCTGTGGCAGGAGTTTAAACAAAACCCATGGCTCCCGCCGGATGAATTGCAACGCCGGCAGGAAACACGCCTGCAAGGCATCATCAGCCGGGCTTATGAAGCAGTGCCATACTACCGAAAGCTGTTCGACGAGGCACGGTTGAAGCCTGCGGACATCCAAACGTTGGACGATCTGCCCAGGCTGCCCGTGTTGAGCAAAAAAAAGGCGCTTGCGGCCGGTCTCGAACTAAGGGCGAAGGACCGCGCAAGATTTCATACCGTGGAACACCACACCAGCGGGACTTCCGGCGAGCCTTTCAGCCTGCTGCGCGACAAGCATGCGAACGCGCTCGAGTTCGTTTATTACTGGCGTCATTGGAGCTGGGCAGACTACCGGCTGGGAGACTCATTTGCCATGCTGGTCAGGCGACACTTCCTCACGCGCCCTTCGGGTGATGACACGTCCCACTGGCAGCCTCACCTGCGGCGCCTGCTGCTCAACTGCAATCAAATTTCCCCCTCCATGGCAGGTGCCATGGCGCGGGCAATGGAACGTAAACGGTGCAAGTTCCTCAAAGCAGGGGCAACGGCAGCGTACCACCTCGCGCTGAGCATGCACGAGGCAGGCATCCGGCCGCCGCCTCTGCGCGCGGTGATTTCCACAGACGAAGCCCTGCTGCCGCATCAGCGTGAAATGATCGAGAAGGTGTTTGGCTGCCGCGTGCTCGACTCCTACGGCCACATGGAGGGAACCGTGGCCATTTCTCAATGCAGGGAAGGCGGACGCCATGTGAACACCGATTATGGCATCCTCGAATTCACCAATGTGCGCCCGTCGGCGGACGGTTCCACGCTGCTGGCAGAAGGAATCGGAACCGGGTTGTACAATCGTGTGATGCCCTTCATTCGTTATTTGATCGACGACACATTTGAGTTGTTCCCGGAGCCGCGGGCATGCCCATGCGGCCGCACCTTCCCGCTCATCAAGGCCATCCATGGTCGCCAGATGGAGACCATCGTCACACCGGACGGGCGCTTCGTCACGTCACTGTGCATCCTGCCGGATTACGTCACCGGCTTCCGTGAAATCCAGTTCGTGCAGGAGTCGGCCACCCGGCTGGTCATCCGCGTTGTTCCAGGAGATGGATTCGACGTGCGTGAGGAGGAAAAACTAAAGGCGCATGCCATGACACTGACCGGCCCGTCAATGCAAACGCACGTGATGCGCTGCGCCTCCAGCGACCTGATCCAAAGCAACAGCGGCAAATTAAGCAGAGTGATCCCGCTGAAATCCTTTGCTGAGCGGCAGCCATGATCGCAGCAAGGCTTGAAATGCGGCCCGCCCATCGAGCATGCATTGCATCAATCACAATTCTGCGGCAGATGTCAGTCCTGGAATGCTGAACTCTAAGGACTGATTCAAACCTTCGCCACCGCTGGTCGCAAGGGCAGGGCAGCAGCACGTGGCTTGCTGAGCTTCAGTTCTGCGGTGCTGGCGGCGATGCTGGCGGACTCAGCTGACGGACGAGGGGACGGCCCGATGCCCATCGTGGCCAGGGTGCGTTCAGCTTGAATGACACTGCCGTTCCAGGAGGTGACGACGGGATAGACCTGCGCGGTGTTGGCGAGATAGACTTTGCCTTGGATCAACTCCTCCGGCGGACGAAGCTTCATCTGGCCGAGTTTGTAAATGGGCTCGACAAATGGCGCACGGAAGATGTGCGTGGCCTCGATGTCTTCTTCCTGGAGCTGCGGGAAGAGATTTTTCAGCGCGGGAATCCAGTAGGCGCGGATACAGTCATCGCTCACGGCGAATCGTTCATCGCTACGGTGCAGGTATTTGGTGAGATAGACGACGTGGCGTTCCCCACGGTCGGCGGTGTCGGTAAGCGTGGAGGTTTCCACGACGCCGTCGAAGGGATGATCACTCTCCGGTGTGGCGACCCAGTAGTGCGTGGTGAGCGGCTTCTTGAGGAACAGGAGGCAGTTGATGACGCCCTGGTAGTCCGTGGTGGTGTCGAGCGCAGGCATTTCACGACGCAAGTCGGGACCGATGAGCTTTTCAACCTGCGGAGTCGGCAGTGTGATGACGACTTGATCAAAAGAATCGCTACCTGTGGCGGTGGTGACGAGCGTGCGGCCTTCCGCATCGAGATCAATCCCCTGCACGGCAGTGTTGAGGCGAATCTCGGAGCCAAGCGCGCGCAGAACGCGGGCGAAAGTGTCGATGATGTGTTTGTAGCCGCCTTTGATGTAGCCTTTGCACTCACCTTTCGATTCGCCCTTCTCGCGGTTGAAACGCGTCCAGAACCAGAGAGCCGGAACATCGTGATAGCGGTCACCGAATTTGGCTTCGAGCATGGGCTGCCAGAATTTGGCGAACGCACGCGCACCGCTGAGACGGGAGAGCCATTTCACGGTAGTGACGTTGTCGAGTCCCCTGTCCGAGACGAGACGACCATACAAACCGGTGATGCCAACGCGGATGCGGTCGATGAAACGCAGTGGCGCGAACTTCAGCAGGTCGAGCGCGGTGTTGAGCGGGTAAAACCGGCCCTGATGCGCGTAGGCGAAGGTCGTGGGCTTCCAATACACGTCATCTCGAATGCCGAGCGTCTCCAGCACGCGCAGCAGCGGCCCGTCGCTGGGCAGCATGCAGTGGTAGAATTTTTCAAACGTCCGGCCGTCATGCTCGAAAAACGTGCCGAGACCGCCGAGCTGCTCCGAACCCTCGATCAACGTGACGCGATGACCTTCCTGCGCGATTCGCAACGCACAGGTGAGGCCGGAGATGCCGCCGCCGAGTACGGCGACTGATTTGGGTGAGGAGGACATGGCGGATGACGAGGTGGCGTTTACGTGCTGGCACGGAACTGAGCACGCAACTCATGGAGCGACGGTTCTTCAGCCTGTGGCAGCACGTCCTTGGCCCAGTAGCGGCCGATGACGTTGAAGTAGCGGCGGATGGTGCGCAGGATGCGCATCTTGCTGACGCCGACCTTGAGATCGTAACGCAGCGTGTAGGGAATCTCGACGGCGCGCGCGCCGACCCAGCGCAGGCTCAGCAGCAGCTCAAGCATGCAGGCGAAGCTGGATTCCTCGATGAATTTGGGGCCGGAGGTCTTGATGAGGCGACCGAGCGTGAGACTGCGGTAAGCGCGGAAGCCGGTGGAGTAGTCGCGCACGTTGCGGTAGGGCAGCAGCGTCTTCATCATGGCAAAGCAGCCCCAACTGAGCACCTGGCGGAAGAACGGCACGCCCTGCACGACGCTGCCGGCCTGGAAGCGTGAGGCGATGACGACATCGGCATCACCGGCTTCGATGATCTTCACCATGTCCTGGATGTACTTGGGGTTGTGCGTGTTGTCGGAGTCCATGACGATCACGGCATCGCCGATGAGCCAGCCTTCCCGCAGGCCGGTCTGAATTCCTTCGCCAAGACCTTTGTTCACCTCATGCTGCACGAGCTTGAGCGGCATCGTTTGGGCATATTCACGAGCGATCTCCGCCGTGCGGTCTTTGGAGCCATCATCGACGACAACGACGGTGTATTTGAACGGCATAGCACCCACGGTGGCGCGGATGTTTTCGAGGAGCGTGGGCAGATCTTTCTCCTCGTTGTAAGCGGGCAGAACGATGGCGACTTCGTTGACTTGGGTCGGTGTCTTCATGGCTATATGCGGGTGTGTCTGAGTTAGGCGGTCTGGGTGGAAAGACGTGCTGGCATGGTTTTCGCAGCGGCAAAGGTGTCGGCGTGAACGCTCATCGTGCCGGGCTGCCAATGCCGCTGAAGGCTGCGGATCGTGTGTTCAACGAGGGCGATTTTTCTCGCCACAGGCACGTTCATGCCGGGAAAGAAGCTCATCTCAGGCACGTCCTGCACATCGAGAAAATCCGTGGGATGCAACAGCAAAGAAGGTGCGACACCACGCACACGGCAGAGGGTGACAGCGGTGTTCCAGTAGAGCTTCGCGAGGAATTCCGATTGCTGCGCCAGGAACATCAGATAGGTCGTGTGCATCGGCAGTCGCAGCAGCGGCATGGTCGTCACAGGCAGCTCGATGAGGCCGTTTTCCCACGCGAAGGGACGCAGCGTGCCGAAGGCGTCGCTGAACTTGCCGTACAGACCTTTGCGCTGCGCCTTCTCCTCAGTGGAGAGCTTGGAATTCAAGAAAAAGAACAAGCGTGAGACAGGGCCGAGCGCACTCGGGAAAATGGTGGCGTCATAGGCATAGCCACGTTCCGCAAGCACTTCGCGCACAAGCGGCGAGGTACTGAAGCCTGGGCCGCGAAATCCACGCGTTGTCTTGCCAGTAACCGCAGCGATGGCGTTTTCCGCACCGCCGATCTCCTCATGCAACTGCTCACGACTGTAGAGATGCAGCCACGGCTCGTGCATGAACGAATGATTCGCGATCTCGTGTCCGGCCTCGGCGATTTTTTTCAACGCGGCACGGTTCGATTCGATTGTGGCGTCCTGCCCGACAATGAAGAAGGTGATGCGCTGGCCGCAGCGATCGAGCGAGTCGAGGATGCGTGGCACGACCATGTCCAGATAGCTCGGAAAGCTCTCCCAGCCCGGAGCGCCCTGTGTCTTCAGGTAGCTCCAGAGATTGTCGAGATCGAGCGAGATGCTGGCGGCAGGCTTCATGAAATGAAAAGAGGTGATTGCTTCAAGCGGCAAGACGCATCGACTCGATGGCGGTATTGGCCGTTCTGGCTCCGAAAAGGAGGTCGCAGATGCGCTCACCGGTCTGGCCGTCGCCAAACACATCACGGGAACGGTTCGCGCTGGCATGCCAGACTTCGTCGATCAAGGCGGTGCGCAGCATTTCTCGCAAACGTTCGGGGGATTCGCCAACCAGACGTGCCACACCGCACTCCACAGCTTCGGGGCGCTCGGTGTTTTCGCGCAGCACGATCATCGGCTTGCCGAGCGCCGTGGCTTCTTCCTGAATGCCGCCGGAATCGGAAACGATGAGCCATGCTTGTGACAGCAGATGTACAAAGTCGCAGTAGCCCATCGGGTCGGTCAGGCGGATGCGCGGATGGTGCTCCAGTTCGGCGGCGACGGCGGCGCGTACGTTTGGATTCGGATGCACCGGGAAAATCATGCAGAGATCCGGCTCGCTCTCGATGAACTCACGCAGCGCCCGCAGGTGCTGGTTCATCGTCTCGCCGAAGTTCTCGCGGCGGTGCGTGGTCACGAGCACCAGGCGCTTACCAGCCGCCCACTGCTGCATCAGTTCCACCGCCTTGCCGGGGCGCGTTGTTTTCAAAGTGTGCCGCAATGCATCGACAACAGTGTTGCCCACGAGATGGATCGAATCGGCGACGACGCCCTCATCCAGCAGCGTGCGGCGATTGCGCTCCGTGGCGGCGAAGTGATACGCAGCGATCTGGCCGACCAGCCGACGATTCATCTCCTCTGGGAAAGGACTGAGCGGATTGCCTGAGCGCAGACCGGCCTCCAGATGCCCCACCGGAATACGGCGGTTGAAGGCGGCCATGGAACCCATGACGGCGGAGGAGGTGTCACCTTGGACGAGAACCAGATCGGGCTTTTCCGCCTCCAAAACAGGATCCAGCCGCTCCAGCAGCCGACTGCCAAGTGCGTTCAGACTCTGCCCGGCCACCATCGACTCCAGATTGTGCTGCGGACGGATGCCAAACAGCTCGAACAACGGCTGGAGCAGATCCGTGTGCTGACCGGTGTTTACTGTAACGAGATCAATACCCCGGTTTTCCAGCGCCTTGATCATCGGCGCAAATTTGATGAGTTCCGGACGTGTGCCGAGGCAGACGAGCACTTTAGAGGGCTTGGAGTCGGATTGAGCGACTAATTTCATAATTACTATGATAAACCGAGATTTATCACAGGCAAGGACAAATTATGATAATTATCTCAAATGCACTCCATTTTTGCTCACCCTCTCATTTTTGAGATTTACTGGTCTAGGTTCTACTCCAAACGCAATCTCAAATGACGCGCCAAAACCGCTGCCATACCCAGCCCGATCCACGGCCAGACAACCACTGTGTAACGTGGCAATCCTGGGAGCAGGCTGGTGCCGCCCAGGTAGATAAACAGCATGAGGGTCAACAACAGGAGTTCAGGAGGAATCCTGTGCCAGTTTTTTAAGCCGCCAAACACAGCCACCAGCACGACGAGCAGCAGGGGGCCGTTCACGGCGACGAGCACAAGCATGATCAGTTCCTCAGCCTGGTAGGAACGCGGAAAGCCGAAGATGAGGCGGCCCCAGTTGCACAGCCAGTTTTTAAGCACGCCTTTAGGGTTGGCGCGGATGTTTTCGAGCGCCTTCTTCTTCAACGCGGCCTCACGTTCTTTCACCGGCAGGTAATAGTTGGCTTTGTAAAAGTCGCGATGACCGTTGGCGACGAGTTCGGGTTTGTTCTGCGCATCCTCCTCGGAAAACCAGTGGCCGTTTTCGCCCTCATGCGTGCTGGTGGCCCAGTAGAGCAACTCGCCGCCGTTCGTGGACCAGCAGAGCGTGTCGCCGGTCTTCGCTTTCGTGTAGGCCAGCCACGGCGCGCACATGGCGAAAGCCAGCGCCAGAACGGCAAAAGCGCGTAGCAATGCCGTGCGCTGACTTTTCCAAAACGGCAGGAACAGCACGAGGAAGCCCATGGACGCCATGATGACATTGCCAAAGAACACGCGGGACAACGTTAACCACGCCAGGGCGAATGCGGCGGCCAGAATCACGAGCCAGTTCCATTTCTCCGCCCGCAAAGCCGCCGTGAAGGCCCAGGCAAAACCGGCGATGCAGCACACCGCCAGTGCCTCGGTCATGAGAAATGGTGCGGTGCGCACGAGACTCGGATGCAACGCCGTGACCAACGCCACGCCCAATGCCCAGCGTTTTCCCGCATAGGGCAGCACTGAACGGAAACTGAACCATGCCGCCAGCGCCATGAACACGGCATTGAACATCCGCAAACCCAGCAGCGGTGTCTTCACCATCAGCAGACCGGCGAGTACGAGCGGATAGCCCGGTCCATTGATGAGATCCGGCTTTTCCGGCGTGATGTAGCTGCCCTGCGTGAGGTTTTTCGCGAACCACAGGTAACGCCCCTCATCCCAGATCAGATCGGGGCGATGCGACAACAGCGTGACGGCGATGTAAAACAGCAGCGTGCCGCCCAGCAGCAGGAATTCGAGGCGTCGGGTGGTGGTTTTCGCTTCAAGCATCCGGTACCGTCCGCTGGCAGCAGGTGTTTTGTCAAAGCCGAACCTTGCAACACTTCTCCAACCATCCACTAATCCATCACTCCACCCAATCCCCTTCCCCAACCATGATCAAACTCACCGGCATCGCAGACGAAGCAGGCGCATCCCTTGATGTGCAAATCCAGGCCCACCAGGAACTCGGCTGGGACAGCATCGAATCACGTGGCGTCGAAATCGACGGCGTGAAGGGCAACCTGCATGAAATCCCCGACGACGTGTTCGACAAAGTCGTGGCACGTCTGGCCGAGAAAAACATGAAGATCAGCGGCTTCGGTTCGCTCATTGGCAACTGGGCCAAAAAAATCACCGACGACTTCAGCATCACCGAAGCGGAAATCAGCCGCGCCATCCCGCGCATGCAGCGTCTGGGAGCCAAACTCATCCGCGTGATGAGCTACGCCGTGTGCAAAGACGAAAGCGGCAAGGATCTGGAGGAGCAGTTCGCTCCCGAGCGCATCAAGCGCATGAATGAAGTGAACAAACGCTTCGCCGACGCCGGCCTCACCGTCGTTCACGAAAACTGCATGAACTGGGGCGGCATGAGCCCGACCTATGTGAAACGCATGGCCGAGGCCGTGCCCGGCATGAAGTGGGTCTTTGACACCGGCAACCCCGTCTTCATCGACGACCGCGACAAGCCCGGCCACAAGCAGGACTCGTGGGAGATGTATCAAGCCGTGAAACCCTTCATGGCCCACGTCCACGTCAAAGACGGCATCTGGGACAAGGCGAAGAATGACGCTGTCTATACCTTCCCCGGTGAAGGCGAAGGCCAGACCGAGCGCATCATGCAGGATCTCGTTGAGACCGGTTACGAAGGCTACATCAGCATCGAACCGCATGTCGCCGTCGTTTTCCACGGCGCGGGTGCCGCGGACGACCTCTCTCCCGAACAGAAAGCGAAAGAGCAGTACGACAGCTACATCAAGTACGGCCGCATGCTGGAAGCGATGTTGAAGCGTGTGGGCGCGAAACTGGGATGATGCCCAAGGAGAGGGATCATCCTGATCCCTGTATGGAAAAAAGGGGCCAGGATGGCCCCTCTCCTTGTTCAAACCTCAAACACACCCGTTCCGCCGGACAGAAACATCTCCCAATCACGCACCTTGTGATGATTCTTGATGAGATGCGTCACCGGCACCTCACGCGGCACCGCCGGACGACGCAACAGCTTCAAACCGGCCTCTTCGGGCAGCTTGTTGCCTTTGCGGCTGTTAATTTTGCGATCCGCCAGCACGCAGTTCTCCCAGTTGCTCGCTCCACCGCGTGACACCGGCACAATGTGATCAATATTGCCTTCGTTCGGCTTGAGCTTGCGACCCGTGTACTGACACACACCGCCATCACGTTCCCAGATTGCCTTCGCGCAGAATTTCGGGCGGCGCTTCGGCACCTTGTCGAAGCGGGCCAGCACCAGCACCGAAGGCACCCGCACCGGGCCATGCACTGTGCCTATGCGGTTGTCGCCATCACGCACTTCCAGTTCCAGCCAGCCCTCCCAGGTGACGGGTCGCATGTCACCAGTGCCCAGAATGTCCAGCGCCGTGGCATTGCCTGCGGCCATCATGCTGAAAGCCTCGATGGGCGTTTTCGAGTCGATGGCCTGCCAGTGCCGGTTCAGCACCAGTACGGTCGTTTTGGTCAACACTTCATTCATGCACAGCTCCTAAGGTTGGAATTTCGGCACGAAGGACATCCCACCCGGCGGTGTGCGTCCTTGACGTTGGACGCTTATGCTGGCGAGTCCTGGCGATTTGCCAAGTGGCAAGATTGTTTCGCCAGACGCGACTGCATGAAATCCTCCTCCGCCTCTTACTCCTCCTCGTCCTCCCTGAATCGGGGGTATGGCGCTCCTCGAAGGGAGGAGGAGTAGGAGGAAGAGTAAGACCCGGCTTACGAAAGGAACATCTCCCAGTCGCGCATTTGATGCGTGTTGCGGATCAGGAGCGTCACGGGTAGCTCACGCGGCACCGCAGGACGGCGCAGCAGCTTCAAACCGGCCTCTTCAGGCAGTTTGGAGCCTTTGCGGCTGTTGATGCGCTTGTCCGCGAGGACGCAGTTGTCCCACGACGTGGGTCCGCCACGCGAAAGCGGCACGACGTGGTCGATGTTGCCTTCGTGCGGGCGCAGCTTGCGGCCCGTGTACTGGCACACGCCACCATCACGTTCCCAGATGCCGCGCACGCCGAATTTCGGGCGCTTTTTGGGCACCTTGTCGAATTTGGCGAGCACGAGCACGGATGGCACGCGCACCGGCCCTTTCACGGTGCCGATCACGTTGTCGCCTTCGCGCACGGGCAGCGTCAGCCATTCCGTCCATGTCACAGGACGAATGTGTCCGCCTGTTTCGATGTCGAGCGCGGTGGCTGCGCCGCTCGCGATCATGCTGAAGGCTTCCATGGGCGTTTTGACGCCGATGGCCTGCCAGTTGCGGTTGAGCACGAGAACGGTGGATTTGGTGAGGATGTCGTTCATGAGTGGTTCTGTGTTCGATTTATCGGAGCGCGAGTATGGCAAAGCCTACTCGCCACTTGAGTGATGATTCGTGATCGCTGGGCCGCAAAAGAGGCGAGTGGTCTGCGACACACTCGCGCTCCATGCTGCGGTGTTCGTTCTTCAGTCCTCCGCCTGCTCGCCCGCCGGGCACATCTTCACGATGCGGGGCTGGAACTTGCCGAGGACTTCGACGAGGTCGGTTTGCGCGGCCATGACGCCGTGGATGTCTTTGTAAACGCCAGGCACCTCGTCGATGCCTGCGCTGAGGAGTTCCACACCGGCGGCGGCGAGCTGCTTCTTCACCGCGCTCCAGGTGAAGCTCTCCTTCGCCTTCGAGCGGCTCATCACGCGGCCCGCACCGTGCGAGGCGCTGTGGAGCGACTCGGGTTTCCCCTTGCCGCGCACCACATAGCCTGGCGTCGCCATCGAGCCGGGGATCACCCCAAGCACACCTTCGCCGGCCGGCGTCGCGCCTTTGCGATGCACGATGACCTCGCGCTCCGCGCCGTTCACGACGTGTGTTTCCTTCCAGGCAAAGTTGTGATGGTTCTCGATGTCGAGCATGACATGCGCGCCGACTTTCTTCGCGATGTGCTTGTGGATGAGCGCGTGATTCGCCGCAGCGTAGCGGCCCATGAGGTTCATCGCCGCCCAGTATTCCTGACCGGCTTCTTCCTCAAAGGTGAGCCACGCGAGGTGCTTCAGCTCCTTCGGCAGATCGTAACGGCGGTCCATCGCGATGCGGCTGTAATGCTGGCACACCTGCGCACCTGCACCGCGCGAACCGCTGTGCGAGAGCAGCGCGATGTACTCGCCCGCATTGATGTCGAAACCGGATTCCTTCAGCGCGACGGCCTCTTCAGCAGACACAGTGAACGAACCGAACTCCACAAAGTGGTTACCCGAGCCGCTCGTCCCGAGCTGCGACCACGCCTTGTCCTTGTGACGTCGCGTGATCGGCGAGACATCCCAGTCCTCGTCCATCACGTCGTGATTGCGACGGTCTTTGAACGTGGAACCGATGCCAAAGCGCGTTTCATCCTCCAGGATGTTCGCGAGACGGTCCTTCTGGCCCGCGATGGTGCTCGCCTTGCGGTCGTAAACCGTGAGACGCATGCGGCACGCGATGTCCACACCGACCGCGTAAGGGATCACGCAGTTTTCCGTGGCCAGCACACCGCCGATTGGCAGTCCGTAGCCGACATGCGCATCCGGCATGAGCGCACCCGCCACCGCAACCGGCAGCGCACACGCGTTCGCCATCTGCTGCACCGCAGCCGCATCAAGACCCGAACCCCACTGCGCCCAAGGCGCGAGCACATCGCGCTGCTTGTAGGCAGGCGCATAAAGATCGCGCGCGAACGCCTCGCGCAGCGGATCGCCGAGAAACGATTCCGGTTTGGCGATGATCGCGCCGAGTTCTTCTTCGAGGCGCGCAGGTTCACCACCCTGGCGGATGAAATTCGCGATGAATTCCATGCCAGACTTGAGCGCCGCGCCCTGAGGCACGCCGAGGCGGATGAGATCTTGAGTTTTCATGGGAATGGAGATTGGATTTGGAGAACGGGAGTGATGAAAAAATGGAGGATTGGAAATGGGCACGAGGTTCCCGACAGCAGTGTTCGTTCTTGTGTGGTCGCGGAATACAGCTTGGAAGGGTTTGTGGCCCTTCCAAGCTGCCAATTTTGCAATCGGGCGACTAGACGCCGTTCAGCGCATAGCGGCGGAAGAAGCTGTTCAAGGCACTCACGTCACCTGCAACATCCTCAGGCTCATTGAGAGCCTCCAGACGCTGCAGTTCCTGCACAACGAAGCGCGAAAGCGCTTCATCAGGTGGTGCGACGGAGAGTTCATCACCAGCTTGCTTGTGCGCCACGAGTGCGTTGAGCGCGTCGCGAGGTTCGCGTTCTTCGAGCACACTTTCGACCAGCTCATTGAAGAGCATTGGCACCTGACCGAGCGAACGCTCGATCCATCGGCAAGCGAGCAGAGGCCGGAAGACGTAGAGATACTTCTTCAGGCTGACCTGCTCGCGACCTTCGAGGTAATGACGCCAGTTGCCCGCCGCCATGTGCAAGTAGTGCGCAAAGCATCGCCGAGGCGAATAGAACCTCTCCGAGAGCTCACCGAACTCGCGGGTGAAGACAGTGTCGTGCTGATACACAACGGGCGACTTCAGCCATTCGAGCAGCGGAGGATTGCTCTTGCGGAGCAGTCGCAACGCCTTGCGCAGTTCCCAGCCGCTGACATCCAGTTCATCGGTCAGTGGTTCCTCGATCACGTCTCGACGATCTTCGACTGAGAGATACCAATCACTTGGATGAACATAAAGAAACCGGACGTCGTAATCACTGTCATGTGAGGCGAATCCCCACGCACGGCTGCCGCTTTCACACGCGTAGAGCACGCGCACGTTCCGCTCGGTTTCGAGACGAGCGAGCGCGTTGCGGACGCGCTGGAATACTTCGTTGTTTTGCATGGAGAACCTCCTTTCTATCAATGGTAAAAGAAAGCCCGCCGCCCATGATGGACGGCGGGCCATGTGAGTTGAGTTCCGCTAAAGCTCCACAGCCTCGATCACGCGGATCAGTGCGCCTGGGTCGGTGTCGAGCAGTTTCAGGGTTTCGAGCGTTTTGTCGCTGAAACCAGCCAGGCAGCAAACCTGGCGCTCTGGGAACTGCAGGGAACCGTAACCGTTCAGGTCGAAGCTGAACACTTTCGGATCGCAACGGTGGCGCTGTTTCCAGTGGCGGAACGTGTCCACGGGCGCCTGGTGTCCCACCCAGCCCTGCATGTCAGAGAGGATGATGACACGGTCATACGCCCGGTCTGCGCACTGAAAGATGGAGTGGAAGTTGGTGCCGGCGGACTGCGCCTGGCCTTGCAGCCACTGCGCCAGCGACAGCGTGCTGTCGCGCTTGTTCAGCGTGACGTATTTCGCGCCGTCGCTGAACAGAATGACATCCGCGTCGTTCGCCTTGAGCAGCGTGGCGGCAAACAGCGAGCCGATTTGCAGCGGACGACCCACCATGGAGCCGGAACCATCAAGCGCGACAAGCGTGCGGCCTGGGAAGGATGGCACGTTCGCGAGCGAGCTGTCCACGGCATCACTGAGGGCCGCGAGCGCATCGGCGGCACGTGGCAGATGACTCGCCTGCACGGCATCGAGCGCCGTCTGGAAGCGGAATGGCAACACGAGCGATTTGCGGATGAGTTTTTCATCGCGCAGCATCGCCAGGGCGTCGTTCACGGCCTCCGGAGCGGATTCGAGCACGTTGCGCAGGTTTCGCAGCAGGGCGAAGTAGCCGAGCTTGCGCATGCGGATGAGTTCCGACCATGCCTCGCGTTTGAGACCGGCCAGTTCATCCTCGCTCTGCGCCGCAGCACCGGCCTGCGTGAGTTTGGTTTCCCACGTTTGAGCCGGTGCGAGCGTGCCTTTGACGAGTTTGCCAAGCGCTTCCGTGGCAGGCGGGTGAACGAGGTTCACGACATCGACCAGCGAGAGGTCGGCGCGATCCTTGCGGTATTTCGCGAGCTGATACTCGTCGAAACGCGCGAGGGCGCGGCCGAGGCCTTTTTTGAGCGAGTTCGGAATCGTTTTGCCATGCGCACCACGGTAGCACGCGAGAATCTCGATGGCGTCATCGGGACGATGCACGACACGATCGTAAAACCGCGCCGTCCACGCCTCGCCCTTCACGCTTTTCGCCAGTTCAGCGGCCGTGAGGTGGCTCACGCTGCGCATGCCGGCTTCTTTGCGGGCATACAGAGCGGCCTTGGCGACGAAACGCTTGTCGTTCTGCGCGGTGATGAGTTCGCGCAGGCGTTGCGCGGTGGCATCGGCCGTGCGGTAGAACTCATCTTTGAGCATCGACGTGAGCATGATCGAGGCGAGCTCGAGTTTCGGCGTCTCGGTGAACGCCTCGCCACCCGCGAGGTTGAGCGTGTCGGCGCGAGGACGTTTCTTGAGGATGTTGAATTTCATGATGTTGGTTGGGTGGAATGCGGAGGAAGTTTGCCAGGGAAACGGCTCGTGATGAGCCTCTGATGGTCTTGTGGACCGTGTCAGATCCCGAAGTAACCCCCGGCATCGCTGCCGCATGAGTGTTGTCGTTTTCGGAAAGGGATTTGGGGAGAAAAGTGACCGGAGAAAGCAGGACCGGCATTTCTGTCGGTCGCTGCAAAATGCTCTACCGCTGAGCTATTGGTCCGAGGACCAAGCCGGATTCGAACCGGCGACCTTTTCGTTAAGAGCGAAGTAACTCCAATCTCACTGCCCCAAAAGAGAACCACGGGTTGAATGCGCCTGCGGATGAAAGGAATCGCGGAGAAAAGCAGACAGGCTCTAACTGAGGAGCCGGGAATCGAACCCGAGTCCGGCTTGCGCCGAACCCCAACTCATGGGCACCGCGTTTCAGTTTGGTGTCGTTTGGATGCGAAGAAATCCTGTCTTCACTGCCGCGAAAGGATTTGGAAAATGGAATCTGAGGAGGAAGTCGGTCGGGGCTTCATCCTGTTGCCAGGATGATGGGATTTGAACCCATGGTTTCCGAAGTATCCCCGGCCTCGCTGCCTCAGAAAGAAAATGGAAAGACGCGTGCGGCACACCAAAGGCATGCCGTACGCGCGAGTGGGTGAACGCGTTGGCTTGAATCAATCGAGGAAGGCCAGGTTGCGGCGCGAAGGAGCACGATGCTCCTCGTTCATCAGCACATGGCACCAGTCGTGAAGCACGATGGTGGCGTGGTCTGGATGACGCACCGAACCGCGTGCATACACGCCCGGATTGCGACGCATCTGATGCCAGGACCACCGCTTGGCCTCGGGATTGTTACGGAGCATTTTTTTGTACTGCGCTTCCGTCACACCCCCGGGATGCTTTGGGCTGACATAGACGACCTCGCCGCCCGTGCGGTAGATCTGCTCGACGAGATGCGGCTTGCTGCCGCCTCCGCGAGAGATCGGCTCCCAGCGCAGGATGAGCTTGGAATCGACGACCAGTGGTTTGTCCACGGGCACGAAGAACCATTCTCCCTGGCGACGGAAGGCCGCATTGTGGCGGGTGTTGGCCTGCCGGGCATTCAGGCTCTTGCGAGCCTGCGCCTGACGAACGGGAGCAGGTTTGAGCGCCTCCTTGGCCTGCACCACGGTGGATGCAGTGCTTGGGACGGCGGCAACAAACCATTCACGCTCGTCGTGACCGCAGAGGAAACGATCCTTGCGGCTGCCATCCTCGTTTTTCACGAGGAGAAGCAGGTGACGGTCGTCCTTCTGTTTGTTCAACAGAGAGAACTCCACCGCAGCGAGGCTGGCATCATTTCCGCGCAGGGCAAAGAACTGCCCATGGCGGTCATGACCGATATCGAGCGAGTAACCCGTGTTGGTACCCCAGCGTCGAGCCGGAGCCTCCACACGAAGCCGCGCACCGATGGATTCAAACGCGCGTTCGAGATGTTCGAGTTTCATATAGGAATGATCGAAACATCATCCGTGCTTTCTGCCCTCACGGGCACGCTGGACGGATGTGGCAGCGATCTTCCAAACAAGGTGACGCCAGCGGGAAGATGCGCGGGCTAGCTGGTATGCGTTTTCATAGGATTGGGTTGTGGTTAAAAAAGAATGCGGAGAAAGGTGACCGGAGAACATGCTCCCGGTTTCCCGGTCGCATTGGCGGGACTGCCGCTCCTGCGGCTGTGCAGTTTCTGCTCCGCACCACAAGATTGTGCGCTGACGCGCACAGCGCTCGCACCCGCTGCCACTTGTGCAAAACAAGCGCTCTACTAATGAGCTACGAAGTAACTCCGATCTCGCTGCCGCAAAGCTTTTGGTCGCCCGTGAAGGTGCTGCTCCCTCGATTTCTGGGTGTAGGCCAGACGTGATACTGTTTCACCAACGGGCGAAAATGGTCGGTCCACAGGGACATGCACCCTGCTATGCCGGTTAAAAGCCGGCTGCTTCGCTATCTAAGCTTTGGACCGAAATGGTGCTCACGGCAGGAATCGCACCCGCACTGGCGACGCTCTCGACGTCGTGCCTCTGCTGTTGGGCTACATGAGCTTTGAAAAATGGCACCCACGGCGGGACTCGCACCCGCTAGGACAGATTTGAAGGACCTGTTGCGCGACGACTTTGCATTCGTGGGCTTGTGAAAATGGCGGAACGCCGAGGACATGCTCCTCATGCCGCGCGGTGGCGGCACGATCTCGTTAGCACCGAGTCCCGGTTCGCTGGTCCGGTTGACGTTCCTTTGGAGCAAGGAGTGATGGCTTCTAGCCATCAGCCTGACGGCAAGATGCCGTCACTCCTTGAAATGGCACTCCCGGAAGGAATTTGCCGCTCCTGCGGCCGTGCATCTTCTGCTCCGCACCTCGTGAATGTGCGCTATCGCGCACGGCGCTCACCCTCAACCTCCGCGTTCGAAGCGCGGTGCTCTATGATTGAGCTACGGGA
Source organism: Prosthecobacter sp. (assembly GCF_034366625.1). Lineage (NCBI taxonomy): Bacteria > Pseudomonadati > Verrucomicrobiota > Verrucomicrobiia > Verrucomicrobiales > Verrucomicrobiaceae > Prosthecobacter > Prosthecobacter sp. The sequence continues at coordinate 992 of NZ_JAXMIH010000023.1, read as the reverse complement.
GCATGTTGAAATGGTGCCTGCGGCGAGAGTTGCACTCACACTGAGCCGGTTTTGAGGCGGCTGTCTCTGCTATTGGACTACACAGGCTTGAAGTGCGTGCTCCCGGTGAGGCTCGCACTCACACTGACGCCGGGTTTAAAGCGACGGCCTCTGCGTTGGGCTACGAGAGCATTGTTTGATGAAATGGTGCCCACGGCAGGAGTTGCACCTGCACTCGACCGCTTCTGAGACGGTTGTCTCTGCTGTTGGACTACGCGGGCATGAAACTGGCAGCCTCGGGTGGATTTGCACCACCAACCCTCCGCTTCAAAGGCGGATGCTCTCACTATTGAGCTACAAGGCTGTTTTGAAATGGTCGGTCCGGCTGGAGTTGCACCAGCACCCTTCAGGTTATGAGCCTGGTGCTCTGCTGTTGAGCTACGGACCAAAAATGGTCGGATACCCCGGTGCTGCCCCGGGCTACTCTTGCTTCCAAGGCAAGCGAGTGCTGCTGGCTCTCTCGTATCCGATGAAAAGTGGACGTGCGCCCCGGACTCGCACCGGGTTGCATGGACTTGCAAACCACTGGCTCGACGACTTCGCCGTGCGCACGCTTGAAATGGTTCCCTCAGCCGGTTCTGCCCCGGCGCCGCTTCGTTCACAACGAAGAATGCTGCTGTTACACTATGAAGGGAGTGTTGAAATGGATCCTCCGGTGGGGTTCGCGCCCACATGATCCTGTTTACGAGACAGGTGCCTTGCTGTGTCGGCCACGGAGGAATTTGAAAATGGTGCGGTCAGCCGGAGTCGCACCGGCGTTCCGGCCTTGGCATAGCCGTGTCCTGCTGCTGGACGATGACCGCATGAAGTGGTGCTCCCGCGAGGAGTTGCGGCTCCTGCCGCTGTGCATCTTCTGCTCCGCACCGCATGATCGTGCGTTATCGCGCACAGCGCTGCACCTCGACCCTCCGCCTTCGCACGGCGGTATGCATAACTCTTACACTTCGGGAGCT